>CAYUEG010000066.1:0-1997 GCA_964443245.1 uncultured Burkholderiales bacterium
GGCGCCCATGCCCAGCATGATGACCATCATCATCACGCCCAGCAGCTTGGTTTCGGTATCGGACAACATGGTTGGGGGGCTCCGCTCAGCGTGGGGTGGTGGTCGAGGTGGCACTGGTGCCGGCCGGACGCAATTCGCGGCGCAGGATCTTGCCCACCGCCGTCTTGGGCAACTCCTCACGGAAGACCACCCGGGCCGGCAGCTTGTAGCCGGTGAGCAAGGTGCGGCAGTGCGCCATCAGCTCGTCAGCGGTCAGGCTGTCGTCACGCTTCACCACATGGGCGTGGACGGCTTCGCCGGTCTTGCTGTCGGGCATGCCCACGACGGCGGCTTCGAGCACCTTGGGGTGGCGCGAGAGCACGTCTTCGATCTCGTTGGGGTAGACGTTGAAGCCGCTGACGAGGATCATGTCCTTCTTGCGATCGACGATGCGGAAGGTACCCTGCTCGTCCATCACGGCCACGTCGCCGGTGAGCAGCCACCCGTCCTTGAGCGCCTGGGCGCTGTCATCGGGGCGCTGCCAGTAACCCTGCATCACCTGCGGGCCACGCACCAGCAATTCACCTGGCTCGCCCTGCGGCACGTCCTGCCCGGCGTCGTCGACCAGGCGCACATCGGTCATGGGCGCGGGAACGCCGATGCTGTCGCGTTGGCGCTTGGTGTTGAGCGGCTGAAAGCACACCACCGGGCTGGATTCAGTGAGGCCATAGCCTTCGACCAGGGGCGCACGGGTAACGGCCTCAAACCGCTCGACCACCGCGTGGTGCATGGCAGCACCCCCGCCGCCCGCCGCTTTCAGGTGCTTGGGCGGAAAGGCGGTGAACCACTCCTCGCCCAGCAAGGCGTTGTACAGCGTGTTGACGCCGGTGACCCAGGTGATGGGGTAGTTCTCGAATGCGCGTTGCAAGTTCTGGATGGGCCGCGGGTTGGGCACCAGAATGTTGCGCCCGCCGGCGTTGAACATGCACAGGAAGTTCACCGTGAAGGCAAACACGTGGTACAGCGGCAGCGCGGTGAGCACCACCTCGCGACCGTCCTCGATGTGGCTGGCCGACATGGCACGCATCTGCGCCAGGTTCCACAGCAGGTTGCCGTGCGTGAGCATCGCGCCCTTGGCCACGCCAGTGGTGCCGCCGGTGTATTGCAGCAACGCCAGGCTGTCGTGACCGAGCCCTTGCGTGTGGCGCCCGGGTTCACCGGCCTGGCTGCGGCCCTGCTCGAGCGCATCAGGCAAGGCGGTGAATGTCAGCCCGTGCCTGGGGATGAGCTTGTTCCAGTACTTCATCACACCGCGCACGATCGGCCCCACCACGGCGGGGAAGAATTCGCTGACCCTTGTGAGCACCACATGCTTGACACCGGTGCTCGGCAGCGCCTGCTCCAGCTTGTCGGCGAACATGTCCACCACCACCACGGCCTTGGCACCACTGTCGTTGAACTGGTGCACCATCTCGGCCGGCGTATACAGCGGGTTGGTGTTGACGGCCACACAACCGGCCTTGAGTATCCCCAGCAGCACGACCGGGTACGCCAGGCAGTTGGGCATCTGCAGCGCCACGCGGTCGCCGGCCTGCAGCTTGAGTACGTCGCGCAGGTAGGCGGCAAAGGCATTGCTCATCTCGCCGACCTGGGTGTAGCTCAGACTGCCGTACATGCCATTCGGCATGACGGTGGTGAAGGCCGTTTGCCCCGCAAATCGCTCCACTGCAGCATCTGCCATGGCCGGCAAGTGGGCATGGGCGGGGCGGTCCAGAGAGCGGGCGATGTGGCTGCCGTACTGACTCATCCAGGGACGCAGGGCATAGGGGGAGTGTTGGTCCATTTTTGTCTCGGGTATGCGGGCTGGTTCTGATTTGCCGCCGCGTTGACGGTTGTAGACTGATCACCCGGATGCTTTGTTCCCGAAAACGAAAACTTTAGGTCGCACCTGCTCCGTATAGGGTTGTGCCGTATTCTCGCGCCATCGCTTTGCCCGCTTTAGCGACCCTTTGACGACC
>CAYUEG010000066.1:2097-20046 GCA_964443245.1 uncultured Burkholderiales bacterium
CCTTTGAGGACCTTTGGTCAGCCGCCACGCACCGCCTTGTCGCGCATGGTGACGAACTCTTCTGCTGCCGTCGGGTGGATGCCGACCGTCTCGTCGAACTGCTGTTTGGTCAGGCCCGCCACCACGGCAATGCCGATGCCCTGGATGATCTCGGGCGCATCCGGCCCCACCATGTGCGCGCCGACCACTTTTTGCGTCTTCGGCTCGACGATCAGTTTCATGTAGGTCTTTTCGCTGCGGCCGGAGAGCGTGTGCTTCATCGGCCGGAAGGTGGATTGATATACCTCGACCTGCCCGTACTTTGCAATCGCCTGCGCCTCGGTGTCACCGACCGTGCCCACCGGTGGCTGGCTGAACACCGCACTGGGAATGTTGCTGTGGGCCACCGAGACCGGGCGCGCGCCAAACAGCGTTTGCGCGACGGCTTGTCCTTCGCGGATCGCCACCGGGGTCAACTGCACACGGTCCGTCACATCCCCCACTGCATATATGTTCTCGACAGAAGTACGCGAGAAGGCATCGACCACCACGGCACCACCGTCATCCAGTTTCACGCCCACCTGCTGCAGCCCGAGGTTGGCCGTGTTCGGTGTGCGGCCGGTGGCGAACATCACGGCGTCTACTGTCATGTCCGCCGCGCCCTTGCCGGACCGTACGCGCAATGCAGCGCCGTCACGTTCGATCGCCGTCACCTGATGCCCGAGCAATACCTGGATGCCTTTGGCCTCGATTTCGCCGCGCAGGTGCTTGCGCACATCGTCATCAAAACCGCGCAGGATCTCCTCGCCCCGATACGACAGCGTCACCTCGGCACCAAGTCCTTTGAAGATGCCGGCAAATTCCACCGCGATGTAGCCGCCGCCGACCATCAGCACCCGCTTGGGCAGATCCTTCAGTTCGAATGCTTCGTTCGATGTGATGCCCAGCTCAGCGCCGGGAATGTCAGGCTTGACCGGCCAGCCGCCGGTGGCAATCAGGATGTGTTTGGCCGTGATGCGCTTGCCATCGATCTCGACGGTATGGGCATCGGCCAGCGTGGCGCGGCCGCGCAGCAGGGTCACACCGGCATTGGCCAGCAGCCTTTCATAGATGCCTTCGAGACGCGCGATCTCGCGGTTCTTGGCGTCGATCAGGGCAGGCCACGAGAAGGTGGCCTCCGGCACTGTCCAGCCGTAGCCGCGCGCATCTTCGAAGTCCTCATGGAAGTGCGCCGCATAAACCAGGAGCTTCTTGGGCACGCAGCCACGGATCACGCAGGTGCCGCCCGGCCGGTAGGCCTCCGCCACCGCCACCCTGGCCCCGAGGGAAGCGGCAATGCGGCTGGCCCGCACTCCGCCCGAACCTGCGCCGATGACGAAAAGATCGTAGTCAAACTGGTCCATGCCTTGCCTCTCTCCATTCTGCCGATGACACGGCGTCATGCCTTCAAAGGGGGAAGTATGGGGGCTCCGCTCGCCTGGTACCACCACGGACAATACGTACCTGGAAGCAGCGCCTGGCGCATGCCACACCAGTTGACTTCACGATCAGCCCAATGAAAGCCCCATCGCCCAGCACAGCGCCGAGAAGCTGAAGAACGCCAGTGCCGTCGACACCAGAATCGAGCCGGATATCGCATCCGAATCTCGGCCCGCCCGCTCGGCAAACAGGAACACCGAGCCTGCCACCGGCAAGGCCGCCATCAGCACCAGCACATGCATCTCGAACGGCGACAAGCCGAACAGGTAGATCGCCACCACGGCCACAATGTAAGGCTGCAGCAGCAGCTTGCCGCCGGTAATCATCATCACGTCGGCACGCAGGATCGGCACGCCGGGCCGGTAGAGGGACACGCCGATCGCAAACAGCGCCACCGGTACGGCCGCACTGGCCAGGAGCTTGACCAGCTGGTCCGGCGCCGTCGGCAGGGTCACTCCCGCAGCAGAACCCACGGCGCCAAAGATCACCGCCCAGATCATCGGGTTCTTGATCACCCGCAGCACGGCGCCGAGCACAATGGACCGGAACGATGTCGGCCCCGCCCCGCCTCCGCCGAAGGCCAGCCCGACAGACAACACGGCGAACAGGTCGGCCATGCCGCCGGCGACGATGATCGGCAGCGCTTCCTTGCCCAGCAGCGCCGGAATCAGCGCAAACCCCATGTAACCCCAGTTGGACCACGACACCGCCAGCGCCGGATAGGCGCCATCCTTGAGGGGTGCCTTGCTGGCCAGCCGGTACGTGGCCATGAAGATGGCAAACGTGACCAGCCCTCCCACCATGTAGGCCAGAAATACCTTGGCCGAAAAGATCTGCTCGAACGGCGTGGCCAGCGTGAAGCGAAACATCATGCACGGCAGCGCGAAATACAGCACAAAGGTATTGAGCGCCGGAACGGCGTTTTCCGGCAACAGGCGGAACCGGGACGCCGCATAACCGCAGGCGATCAGGGCGAAGAACGGCGCGGTGACGTTGAGGATTTCCAGCATCAGGCCGCCTTGCGCCTTCCGGGGCGGAACTGCTGCACATCGCGGTAGTAGTCCTCGCACTCGTTGGCCGCATCCCAGCCCGGTACGCCCTTGAGCGGCACCGGGTGCAGCATGGCGGTGTTGGTAAGCTTGGCGGGGTGCGCCAGCAACTCCACCAGCCGCGCATCCAGGTGGGCAAGCCGCGCGGCCATGGACCAGCCAAAATACGCCGGCGCGACTTCAAACAACACCCCGCGGCCGGTGCTGCCGTAGTGCATCGACAGGGCGCGCTCATACAAGGCGTGGCCGAAGATGACGAAATCCATCTCGCGCAGTACGGCTGCGCGCTGCTGCCAGAACAGCGTGTGCCACTCAAAGGCCCGCAGCAAGCCCAATAGCGCAGGATTGCTGCTGACAACGAAGATGCCTCCTTCGTCGATCAGCGTCAGGATGTTGCGCAGCACGCTGCGGCGGTTCGGTGTGTCGTCCAGACCATCTTCAAGATGCAGCGCGTTGATGCGCGCCTTGGCGCGCGGAAACGTCAGCCAGGTGCAGGCGTGGAAGGCATCGTGCCAGCAATCGGCGCGCGTCTCGACCTCGCCGCGCGCGAAGATGCGCTGCTCGAAGCCGAGCGCCGACGGTGGCGGATGCGATGACGGCACGAACGACACGGGCAGCCCGCGCGCATTTTTCAGACCTTGCCTGGCCGCCAGGCCGCTCCAGTCAATGGTTTGCGGCCAGCGATCGACGGGAAGCGCTCCCACCAAGGGTTTCAGGGGCATGCAGGGTGGCGCAAGCGGCGCCGCCGCCCAGGCACTCCAGTCCGTCGACATGCGGGATGCGCCTGCTGCCTGCCGGCCCTACGCCGCCAGCTTCCAGCGCAGGGTTTCGCCGGCACGCAGGGGCACGATGCCGGATGCGTCAATGTAGGGCACGGTCTCGGGAACGACCCATTCCTCGCGCTGGAGCGTGACCGTGCCGGTATTGCGCGGCAGGCGATAGAAATCCGGGCCGTGGAACGACGCAAAGGCCTCGAACTTGTCCAGCGCATTGGCCGCTTCAAACGCTTCGGCGTAGAGCTCCAGCGCATGCGGTGCGGTAAAGCAGCCGGCACAACCGCAGGAAACCTCCTTCGTGTTGCGCGCGTGCGGCGCCGAATCGGTGCCGAGGAAAAACTTCGGGCTGCCCGAGGTGGCGGCCTTCACCAGCGCCACGCGATGCTCCTCGCGCTTCAACACCGGCAGGCAGTAGAAGTGGGGGCGAATCCCGCCCTTGAAGATCTCATTGCGGTTGTACAACAGGTGCTGCGGCGTGATGGTGGCGCCCACGTTGGCGGGCGCGGCCGCCACGTACTCGGCCGCCTGGCGCGTGGTGATGTGCTCGAACACGACCCGCAGTTGCGGCAGGCGCTGCATCAGGGGTTCAAACACGCGCTCGATGAACACCGCTTCACGGTCGAACACATCCACTGTGGGATCGGTGACCTCGCCGTGCATCAGGAGCGGCACACCGAGATCCGCCATCGCTTCGAGCGCCTTCATCGGCTTCATGATGTCGGTGACGCCGGCATCCGAATTGGTGGTGGCGCCGGCCGGGTAGTACTTGAGCGCTTTGACAAAACCGGAATCGACGACGCGCTTGATCTCCTCTGGCGACGTGTTGTCGGTGAGGTACAGCGTCATCAGCGGTTCGAACCTGGCATCCGCAGGGACTGCCTTGAGAATGCGGTCGCGATACGCGGCAGCCTCGGCCACGGTGCGTACCGGCGGCTTGAGGTTGGGCATGATGATGGCACGGCGGAACTGGCGTGTCGTGGCCGGCAACACAGCGGCGAGGGCGTCGCCGTCGCGCACGTGGAGATGCCAGTCGTCGGGAGTGGTGATCTTGAGCATGGTGGGTCTTTCAGTCGCCTAGGCGATCAGGATGACGCGATAGTCGTTGACGTTGGTGCGCGTGGGCCCGGTGGTGATGAGCGTGCCGGCCTTGTCGAAAAAGCCCCAGGCGTCGTTGGCTTCAAGCAGCTTGTCGGCCCGCAAGCCTTGGGCACCAACGGTCTTCAGGGCATCCGGCCCGAAATGCGCGCCGGCATTGGGTTCCGAGCCGTCGATACCGTCGGTATCGGCGGCAAGGCCGTGCACGCCGGCGGCGCCGTTCATTTCGATCGCGAGCGAAAGCAGGTATTCGGTACAGCGGCCGCCGCGGCCTCCGGAGCCTTTGAGCGTCACCGTGCATTCGCCGCCCGAAATCAACGCGACGGGCTTCTGGAACGGCTGGCCGTAGTCGAGGATTTCACGCGCAATGGCGGCGTGCACCTTGCCGACTTCGCGCGCTTCACCGGTGACCGTGTCCCCCAGGATCACCGGCGTGACGCCGGCGGCGCGAAACACCGCGGCGGCAGCTTCCAGGCTTTTGTGCGCCGTGGCGATCACACGGGTTTCGGCGCGCGCAAACACGGGCGAGCCTGGCTTGGGTGTTTCGGCCACGGCGCCGCGTGCGCCGGCTTCAAGATGGGCCCTGACGCTGGCCGGCACGCTGCAGGCAAACCTGGCGAGAATGTCGAGCGCATCCTGATAAGTGGAAGGGTCAGGCACGGTCGGGCCGCTGGCGATATGCGTCGGCGCATCGCCTGTGACATCCGAAATCACCAGCGACACAATGCGTGCCTTGCACATGGCGGCGAGCTTGCCGCCCTGGATCAGGGAGAGGTGTTTGCGCACCACGTTCATGTCCTGAATCGGCGCGCCACAGCGCAGCAGTTCTTTGGTCGTGGCCTTGAGATCGGCCATCGAGATGCTCTCCACCGGCAGGGCCAGCAGACTGGACCCCCCGCCGGACACCAGCGCGAGCAACAGATCGTCCGGCCCGAGGGCGGCAACGCGCTGCGCGATATCCCGTGCTGCGGCTTCGCCCGATTCGTCCGGCACTGGGTGACCGGCTTCGATCACGCGGATGCGCTTCAAGGCTTCGGCACCGCTGTAGCCATGGGCATAGCGCGTGATCACCACGCCTTCGAGCGCCTGATCGGCAGGCCAGTGGTCTTCGACCGCCTTGGCCATCGAGGCGGCGGCCTTGCCTGCGCCGATCACCAGCGTCTTGCCCTTGCCCGGTGCGGGAAGGTGAGGCGGCACGATCTTGAGCGGGTCCGCTGCAGCCACCGCTGCCGCGTAGCTTTCCATGAGGAGCGCCGTCGGATCAAGCGGGGCAGAGTTCGGCGACGAGAACGGAACGGCGGGATTCATTGCCCGGATTTTACCCGCGCCCCGTTGTGTCGCCTTATCTCTCGGCAAGGGGAAAGACGTGTAACCGTCCAGTTACAATGGCCTGATGGTAACCAGGCAACTCCGCAAACCGAAGGGATCGGCTGCGCCCAAGCTCACGCGGGACCCGGAGCGCACCCGCGCGCGCATCCTGGAGGCGGCCAAAACCGAGTTCGCCCGATACGGCCTGGGCGGGGCGCGCGTGGACCGCATCGCGGCCAGCGCCGAAGCCAACAAGCGGATGCTGTACTACTACTTCGGCAACAAGGATGACCTGTTTCTGGCCGTGCTCGAATCCGCCTACGCACACATCCGCGAAGCCGAGAAGGCGCTGCGCCTGTCGGAAGTCGATCCGCCCGAAGCCATCCGCAGGCTGGTGAGCTTCACCTGGGAGTATTACCTGGAACATCCCGAGTTCATGAACCTGCTCAACAGCGCCAACCTGCATCAGGCCCGCCACCTGAAGAAGTCCGACAAGGTGCGCCTGATGCATTCCCCCTTCGTGGCCATGATCGAAGACGTGCTGGAGCGGGGCCGCAAGGCCGGCGTGTTCCGCGCCGGGGTCGACCCGGTGCAGCTTTACATCTCGATCGCCGCTCTGACCTACTTTTACCTGGGCAACAAGTTCACGCTGTCCGAGATTTTCGGGCGCGACCTGCTCTCCCCGCGCGCCCGTGCCGAGCGCCTGGCCCACATGAACGAACTGGTGCTCGGCTTCCTGTTCAAGAACTGACGGCCGCCCGCCACACGGGCGGTACGCCGCCGCAGGTCAGGCGCCGATGCCCTCGTACAGATCGCGCCCTTTGGCCAGCGCGCGGATCTTGGAATCGGCAATGCTGCGCTTCAACATCCAGAAGCCGCAATCCGGGTGGATGTACTTGACACGTCCGGCGCCCAGCGTCTTTTCGGCGCGCTCGATGGCACGGGCGATGTGATCCGCCGATTCGGTTTCGGTGGCCTTGATGTCGATCACGCCGAGGCCGAACCCGATCTTCGGGTCGAGGTCGCGGAACACCTGCAGTTCTTCGACCGGCCGGTGCGCGCATTCCATCACCACGTGGTCCACATGCAGGGCGTTGAGGTACTTGATCAGGGAATCCCAGCCGCCTTTCTGGATGCTCTGCCCCCCGTAATTGCCGAAGCAAAGATGCACTGCCGGCACGGTCTTGACGGCGTCGAGCACGCGGTTGAGCGAAGCCGCCGCCCACTCCCACTCTTCCGGCGCGCCCGGCAGGTTGGCTTCGTCCAGTTGAATGATGTCCGCCTCGACGTGTTTCACCTGCTCGGCCAGCACGTCGCCGATTGCGTGCGCCAGTGCCTCGGTGCTCTTGTAGTGCTTGTTCATCAGCATCTTGGCCAGCATGTGCGGGCCGGTCACGGTGAACTTGAAGGGCTTGGTTGCCAGCTCGGCGGCGCGCCGGCAGGCCAGCGGCAGATCGAGCGTGCCACTGCCGATCGGGCCTTCGACCACGCCCGGCGGGCGCGTGCGAAAGCGCGTGCTCTCGGCGCGGCGGTAGGCCAGCCGCTCCTCGAAGGTCATGCGAAAGCCGACGCCATCCATCGGCCGCACAAAGTATTCGATCATGCCGTTGGTTTCGGGATGGTTGATGTCGAACCGGTACAGCTCGCCGTCACAGACCACATCGACCCCGGCCTGCTCCTGGATCGAAATCACGGTACGGGTGGCGTCGATCAGGGCCTGTTCGGAAGGTGCCGCCACCAGCCAGTCTGGAACGGGATAGGAACCGACAACGGTGGTCTTGATGCGGGCCATGCAGTCTCCTTGCAGTTTGTGTGCTTGCGGTTTGCGGGTGCTTCCATGCTAGCACATGTAACCATACCGTTACTTGCGTCTGGCATGCCTGTCCTGGCATGACCCCCCATCATCGCGTGCATCATTCTGGCGCCGATGCGGCGGTGCAACATCCATCGCTTTTTCCCTTCGGCAAAGCGGATGGCGGTGTAACCGTCCGGTTACTAATCGGCGGAAACGTTGTATGATGGGTGCCACGCGATTCGTATGGCCCTCATCCGCTCACGCATGAAGAAACTGATCACCTCCCAATGGGCGCGGCCGTTCCTGCTGATCATCGTCCTCCTGGTCTTGTGGGACATCGCGATCCGTGTATTCAAGATCCCGCCTTACCTGATTCCCAAGCCACTGGATGTGGTGGATCAGCTCTGGAAGGAATGGCCCCTGCTCTTCAAGGAAGCCGCGCCCACCACGTGGGCCACGCTGGGCGGATTTGCGCTCTCGGTGTTGATCGGCGTGCCGATCGCGATGCTGATCGCCTACTCCAGGGTCGTGGAGAGTTTTGTCTACCCGCTGCTGGTCTTCTCGCAGTCGATCCCGAAGATCGCCATCGCGCCGCTATTCGTCGTCTGGTTCGGTTTCGGCATCATTCCCAAGGTCATTGCGGCCTTCCTGCTGGGCTTTTTCCCTGTGGTGGTCTCCACGGTCATGGGGTTCAAGTCGGTCGAGCAGGACATGGTCGATCTGGCGCGATCGATGGGCAGCACGCGCCTGCAGATGTTCTTCAAGATCAGCCTGCCACAGGCGTTGCCCGCGATCTTTTCGGGCATGAAGGTGTCGATCACCCTGGCGGTGGTGGGCGCCGTGGTCGGCGAATTTGTCGGTTCCAACTCGGGCATCGGCTACGTGCTGCAAAAGGCCAACGGCAACTTTGACCTGCCGCTGATGTTCGCCGCCCTGGTGGTGCTCTCGATGATTGGCGTGATCCTGTTTGTCCTCCTGGACGTGCTGGAGCGCGTCATGATTCCCTGGCATGCCTCCCAGCGCAACGATTTCCAGGCCACCGCCTGAACTGTCTGACCATTTCGCTTCTGCTTCATCCCCACCCACCCACAAGAGGAGACAACCCATGAAACGCAGAATCCTGGCAACCCTGGCTCTCGGCGCTGCCGCGCTGGTCCTGACGCCGTTCGCGGCGCAGGCACAGCCGAAAGAAAAAGTGTCATTGATGCTCAACTGGTACCTGTACAGCGAGCACGCCCCGTTCTTCCTGGGCAAGGAACGCGGCTACTTCGATGCCGAGGGCATTGATCTGGACATCCAGGAAGGCCGCGGATCGGGGCCGACAATTCAGGCAGTCGCTGCCAAGAGCGTGCCGTTTGGCTATGCCGACGTCGGCACCATGATCAAGGTGGCAGCCAAGGGCGCACCGGTCCGGGCGGTGGGCGTGGCGCTGCAGAAAAGCCCGATGTCGGTGATGGGCTTGTCCGAGAAGAACATCCGCAAGCCGGAGGACATCAAGGGCAAGATCGTCGCGGTGACCCCGGGGGACTCGATGTCGCAGATCTGGCCGCTGTTCCTGAAGAAAACCGGCCTGAAGGAGAGTGATTTCCGTACCGTCGCCGGCGACGGACAAACCAAGCTCAATGCCGTGATCAATGGCCAGGCCGATCTGCTGCTGGGCTACCTGATGGACCAGAACATCAAGATCCAGGACGCCACCAAGAAGCCGGTGACGGTGATCCCGTTCGCCGATTACGGTGTCAACATGGTGGTCTCCGGCGTCATCGCGCACAGGGATACGCTCAAGGACAAACCGGATCTGGTCAGGCGCTTCATGCGGGCAGCCACCCGTGCCTTCGAAGACGCCAAGACCAGCCCGGAAGCGGCGGTCGACGCCATGCTCAAGGCGAACGCAAAATCGGGCGTGCGTGACTCGCTGATCGTCGGTCTGAAGCTGACGACGCCCCTGTATCACACACCCGAGACGGCCAAACTGCGTCCATTCCGCGTCTCTGCCAAGGACATGACCGAATCGTTCAACATGCTGGTCGAGTATGGCGGCCTGGACAAATCCGCCGGCAAGGCTGAGGACTACTACACCAACGAGTTCCTGCCCTGACCCTGCCATGTAACGCTTGCGGGCGCGCCGATTGGCGCGCCCTTCGTTTTCCAACCGCGCCCACATGTCTGACGCCTCTTCTCCCGACCGCGACACCGAGCCCTCGACACGCACCCTGATCGAGCTGGTCAACGTGACCAAGACCTACCAGACCAGCGACGGCCCGGTGGAATCGCTGCGGCCATTGACCTTCAACATCCACGAAGGCGAGTTCGTGTCCGTGGTCGGACCGTCCGGCTGTGGCAAGAGCACCTTGCTCAAGCTGGTGGCGGGATTGCTGCCGATCACCAGTGGCGACCTGACCCTCACCGGCCAGCGCATCGACGGCCCGCAAAAGAACGTCGGCATCGTGTTCCAGAGCGCCGTGCTGCTGGCCTGGCGCAACGTGCTCGACAACATCCTCCTGCAGGCCGAGATCAGGCACCTGCCGATGGAGGCGGCCCGCCAGCGCGCGCTGGACCTGATCAGGATGGCAGGACTGACCGGCTTCGAGAAGAAGTACCCGTGGCAGCTCTCGGGCGGCATGCAGCAGCGCGTCTCGATCTGTCGCGCCCTGCTGCATGACCCGGAAGTGTTGCTGATGGACGAGCCGTTTGGCGCCCTCGATGCGATGACACGCGAGAAGATGAACCTCGAGTTGCAGCGCATCTGGCTCGAATCGAAGAAAACCGTGCTCCTGATCACCCACAGCATTCCCGAAGCGGTGTTCCTCTCCGACCGCGTGCTGGTCATGAGCGAGCGGCCGGGTTCGATTGCGGCCATCTACAACATCGACCTGCCCCGCAGTGTCGCGGCGCCGCGCCCCCTGGATGTCATGTCGACCCCGGAATTTGCCCACTACGCCAGGAAGATCCGGGCCCATTTTTTCTCGCAAGGCGCGCTGGACCACTGATGGCCGGTGCCCCGACCTTCCGTGTTGTTGCGCTGGAGCTGTTCGAGCGCCCGGTGGTGCTGCGCCTGCCCTTCCGTTTTGGCGTGGTGACGCTGACGCAGTGCCCGCAAGCTTTCGTGCGGGCACGCATCGAACTGCCGGGTGGTAGCAATTCGGGTAGCAATGCGGGCCGCAGTGCGATTGGGGTGGCAGCCGAAATGATGGTGCCGAAGTGGTTCGACAAAAACCTCGCCCTCACCAACGAGGACAACATTGCGCAGTTGCGCGACGTGCTGCTGCTCGCGCGCGAGGCCTACCTCTCGGATGCTTCTCCGGCAACGGCGTTCGGCCACTTTGCCCGCCACTATGATCCGCACCAGATGGCCTGCGCCGCGCGCGGCTACAACCCGTTACTGGCGAACTACGGTCCGGCGCTGATCGATCGCGCCATTCTGGACGCCGTCTGCCGCGCCCACGGCGCCTCGTTCTACACCGCCATGCAGGGCAACCTGGCCGGTATTGGTGAAACTGCTGGCGATGTGGCGGGCAGCGGACGTGCCGAGTTCGCAGGCCTGGGGGTCGAGCGCTTCCTGGCCCAGTTGCGGCCCGCCGCTTCGATCGAGGCGCGACATACGGTGGGCCTGGTCGATGCCATCACCACGGCAGACCTCAGGGAGCCGATTCACGATGGCCTGCCCGAAACGCTGGAGCAGGTCGTGTTGCACTACGGGCACCGCACCTTCAAGCTCAAGGTCGGCGGCAACCTGGATGCCGACATCGAACGTCTGACGGCCATTGCGGCGGTACTTGACCAGCAGCAGGCCCCCTACCGCGCCTCGCTGGACGGCAACGAACAGTATGAATCCGCCGCGCAGGTCAGCGAGCTGCTGGCCCGCATGCGCGCCACACCGGCGTTGCACCGGTTGACCGCATCGATCCTGTTCGTGGAACAGCCAATCGGCCGGAAAACCGCTCTGGAAGCCGATTTCCGCAATAACTCCCTCGGCCTGCCGGTGATCATCGATGAATCCGACGGCACCCTCGACACCTTTGTTGCGGCCCGTGCGCGCGGCTACAGCGGGGTCTCCTCCAAGACCTGCAAGGGACTCTACAAATCCATTCTCAACGCCGCCCGCTGCGCGCACTGGAACGCGGCACAGAGCGAGACGCACTACTTCATGTCGGCCGAAGACCTCACCACGCAGGCGGGGCTTGCCGTGCAGCAGGATCTGGCTCTGGTGAACCTGCTCGGCATCACCCATGTGGAACGCAACGGCCACCATTATGTGAACGGCATGGCTGCCTTGCCGGAAGGCGAGCAACGGGCATTTATTGCCGGCCACCCCGACCTGTATGAACGCTCGCATGGTGCCGTCCGGCTGAAGATCCGGGACGGGCGCATCGAGATCGGTTCACTGGACTGCGCCGGCTATGCCAGCGCGGCGCTGCCGGATTTCGCCGCCATGGCGCCGCTTGAAGCCTCGCCGGCCGCGCCTGCAAGGGAGCACCAGGCATGACGGCGCATCCTGCCATCGGCATTGCCGGCTTGGGCCTGGTCGGCAATGCGCTGGCACAGCGCTGGCCGGCGGCATCGCGCAGCGTGCTGGGCTTTGATGTGGATGCCACCAGACTTGCCGCATTCGAAGCACTGCGGCCGGGCGCCACACGCAGCAGCCTCGCGGCCCTTGCGGCCGATTGCGACTGCCTCCTCATCGCCGTCTTCGATGATGCCCAGGTGCTGGCCGTCATCGACGCCCTGCTGCAGGCCGGATCGCGCCGGGTCCGGCAAGTGGTGTGCATCACTACCGCCCTGCCTGCCACCCTTCAGGCAGCCGGGCAGCGTGCGCAGGATATCGGCCTCGTCTTCGTGGAGGCGCCGATCTCCGGCTCGAGCGCCAGGATTGCCGCGGGTACAGGCCGCATGTTTGTCGGCGGAGATCCCGAGGCCATCGCAGCGCTGGCACCGGTGCTCGACGCCATCACCGTGCACCGCAAGAGCATTGGCGCGTTGGGCCAGGCCTCCGCGGCCAAGCTTGCCACCAACCTGGTGCTGGGCCTGAACCGCATGGCACTGGCCGAAGGCATGGCGCTGGCCGAAAGACTCGGCATTGCCCGCGCGAACTATCTTGACCTGCTGCTCGATTCGGCGGCCACCTCACGGGCTGCAGAGGAAAAAGGCCCGATGATGGCGGCCGACCGCTACACCCCGCCGGTGGCCACCATCGCCCAGCACGCCAAGGATGTACGCCTGATGCTCGAACTGGGACGCCAGAGCGGGCAGCCGCTGCCGCTTTCCACCCTGCATCAAACCTTGTTGCAGCAATCCATGCACCACGGCGATGCCGATCTGGACAACGCCGCCATCATTCGTACGCTTTGCGCCATGCGCACACCCTGAACCGGGAGGAACCCCCATGAACGCACCCGAACGCCTGGGCCAGAACGCCGCCCACTCGATCACCCTGCCAACCGCTTCCGGCGCACTGGAACACTTTCACCTCTCCGAGCCGCGCCACTTCCCGGCCCGCGCGCAAGGCAGCTTCACCCGCATTGCCTATTCCGCCGCCCACGTGGTGGCCGATCCGCGCAAGGAGCAGGACCCCTGGCTCGACTGTGCGATCGACTGGGACGCCACCATCGCCTACCGCCGCCACCTGTGGCAACTCGGCATGGGCGTCGCCGAAGCGATGGATACGGCGCAGCGCGGCATGGGCATGGACTGGCCGACCTCGCTTGAACTGATTCGCCGCTCGATTGATGCGTCGAAAGACATCAAAGGTGCCTTCCTCGCCAGCGGTGCCGGCACCGACCATCTTGCCCCCGAAAACGCCAGGTCGATTGACGACGTGATCCGCGCCTATGAGGAACAGGTTGCCGCGATCGAGAAACTGGGCGGCAGGATCATCCTGATGGCCTCACGCGCGCTGGCAAAAGTGGCGAAAGGGCCGGACGATTATCACAAGGTGTACGACCGCATTCTCTCGCAGGTGAAAGAGCCGGTGATCATCCACTGGCTGGGCGAAATGTTCGACCCGGCCCTCGCTGGTTATTGGCAAGGCGACGCGGGGCATCGCGGGGGCAATGCCGACCACATGCAGGCCATGGACGTTGCAGTTGAGGCGATCAACCGCAACGCCGCCAAGGTGGATGGCGTCAAGGTCTCGCTGCTCGACAAGGACAAGGAAATCGCCATGCGCCGCCGGCTCTCCAAAGGCGTGAAGATGTACACCGGAGATGACTTCAACTATGCCGAACTGATCGAAGGCGATGCGCAGGGGTACAGCCACGCTCTGCTGGGCATATTCGATGCGATCGCCCCGGCTGCGTCCGCTGCATTGACGGCATTGGCCAACAACGACAGCAAGACTTTCAACGAGATTCTCGCCCCCACGGTGCCGCTGTCACGCCACATCTTCAGGGCGCCGACGCGCTTCTACAAGACCGGCGTGGTGTTCATGGCCTATCTGAACGGCTTGCAGAACCACTTCACCATGGTGGGCGGGCAGCAAAGCGCGCGCTCGATCCTGCACTTGGCCGAGTTGTTCCGGCTGGCGGATCGGGCCGGCCTGCTGGCCGATCCGGGCCTGGCCGCAAGCCGCATGCGTGCCACGCTCGCCGTGCACGGCATTGTCTGAACACCTGTTGTCAAACCATCGGGAGCCCTGGATGAAACAACTTGTTCGCAACACCCTTCTCGCCCTGCTGATGGTCGCCAGTTTCGGCGTCATGGCGCAGCCCTACCCGAACCGCCCGGTCAAGGTGATCATTCCGTTCCCGCCGGGCGGCACGCTGGACATCGTCGGCCGCATGCTGGCCCAGAAACTGGGCGAGCAGACCGGCCAGCAATTCGTGGTGGAGAATCGCGCCGGCGGCAATGGCACGATTGGCGCTTCTGCGGTCACGCAATCGACCGCAGACGGCTACACCCTGCTGTTCAACGCTTCCACCTTTGTCACTGGGCCGCTGGTGATCGCCAAGCCGCCCTACAACATCACCAGTGACTTCACCGCCATTGGACTGGTGGCCAAGGCGCCATTGTCTGTATCGGTCAACAAGAATCTGCCGATCACCGATTTGAAAGGTTTGTTCGCGCACGCCAAGGCCAACCCCGGCAAGCTGGGCTTCGCGATTGGCTCGACCGCCTCGGCCGGCCACCTCGCGACGGAGCTGCTCAAGCGAGCTGGCGGCGGCGATTACCTGATCGTGCCGTACAAGGGCTCGACCCCGGCTTATCAGGATCTGATTGGCGGCGCGATCGCCGGTTTTGTCGATCCGGTGCTGGGCGCCGTGCAACACCACAAGGCCGGCAACCTGCGCATTCTTGCGGTGACCTCCGCAACGCGCCTGCCCACGCTCCCCGATGTGCCCACCGTCGCCGAAACCGTGCCCGGGTACGAATTCACCAGCTGGTATGGCCTGTGGGGCCCGGCCAAGCTGCCGGCCGACATCACCCAGCGCCTCAACGAGGAAATCAACAAGGCACTGGCCGGCGACATGCGCGAGAAGCTGCTCGCCCAGGGCATCCTCCTGGGTGGCGGTACGGTGGCTGAATTCAACCGCTTTCAGCAGGACTACATTGCGCAAATGGGCAAGCTGATCACCGAGGCGAAGATTCGCGTTGAGTAATTCCGCCGCACCCGTGCACGCCCCCTCGGCCGCACCCTGCACACTGGTGACCGGGAGCAGCTCCGGCATCGGGCGCGCCATCGCGGAACGCCTGCTCGCTGACGGCTGGCACGTGCATGGCCTCGACATCGCCGCCCCTGTGCTCACGCATGCCGCCTTCACGGGGCACCAGATTGACTTGACCGACGCCCACGCCACCCATACCCTGCTCGATACGCTCTTGCAGCCGGACCCGCCCCAGGCGCTGGTGCATGCAGCGGGCGTCCTGCGCGTCGCCCGGCTCGGCGCACTGCAGGATACCGATGGTGAGGCCATGTGGCGCCTGCATGTGGAGGCCGTCACCCGCCTGGCCAACCGTCTCCTGCCGGCCATGCAGCAAGCGCGCAGCGGCCGGGTGGTGCTGATCGGCAGCCGCGTTTCGCGCGGCATCGCCGGGCGCAGCCAGTATGCCGCCACCAAGGCTGCGCTGGTCGCACTGGCGCGCAGCTGGGCGGCCGAAGTCGTGACCGCAGGCGTGACCGTCAACGTCGTCTCGCCCGCCGCCACCGCCACCGCCATGCTGGCCGACCCGCAACGCGCAGCCGTGGCCCCGCGCACACCGCCGATCGGCCGCTTCATTGACCCGGCGGAAATCGCAGCGCTGGTTGCCTACCTGCTCGGCGCTTCGGCTGCCGCCATCACCGGCCAGGACATCGCCATCTGCGGCGGGGCGTCACTGCCCCACTGACACATTGCGCCACGTACCTTCACGCTCAACCAAAGGAGAACATCATGGCCTTCGAAACCCCCGGCATGGAAGCTGCCCACGCCAAGCTGGCTGCCCTTTCCTCCCGTTACATCGATGTGGACGCGCTGCCGTGGGAGCCCACGCGCTTCCCTGGCGTTGAGAACAAGACCCTGATGCGCAACCCGGAAACCGGCATGCAGACCGTGCTCACCCGCATGGCGCCCGGTGCGGTGCTGACAGACCACATGCACGTCGACATCGAGCAAACCTGGGTGCTGGAAGGCAGCCTGGTCGACCACGAAGGCGAAGCGAAGGCCGGCAGTTTTGTCTATCGCCCCCCGGGCAGCCGCCATACCGCGAGCGCCCCGAACGGCGCGCTGCTGCTGGGCATCTTTCTGAAGCCCAACACGTTTTTCTGAACCTGGTTTTCTGATCCTCATTGACCAACGGAGCGACACCTCGTGAAATTCGGTGACTTCACCAAGATCAAATCCCTGCAAACGCCGGCCGGCTTTCGTGAAAACCTCGAACGCCTCGGACTGGCCATGCCCTGTGACGATGTCGTCGCGGGCGGGCCCGATTCGCCACTCGGTGCCTCCCTCAAGGCCGGCCCCTTCACCATCGGCAACCGCTTTGCGATCCAGCCGATGGAAGGCTGGGACGGCCACGAGGACGGCAAGCCCTCGGAGAACACGATTCGCCGCTGGCGCCACTTTGGTCTTTCCGGTGCCAAGATGATCTGGGGCGGTGAAGCAGTGGCCGTGCGCCACGACGGCCGCGCCAATCCCAACCAGCTGGTGATGAATGCCGCCAATCAGGGCGCCATCGAGAACCTGCGGAAAACGTTGGTGGGAGCGCATCTTGAGGCCATGGGCAGTGACAAGGACCTGGTGGTCGGCCTGCAATTGACGCACTCGGGGCGCTTCTGCAAACCGAACAGCCAGACCCGCATGGAGCCGCGCATCCTGTACCGGCACCCGATCCTGGATCGCAAGTTCCACCTTGCGGATGATGTGCATGTGTTCAGCGATGGTGAAATTCGCACGCTGATCGACGACTACATCATCGCTGCCAAGCGGGCGTGGGAGTGCGGCTACCAGTTTGTCGACTTGAAGCACTGCCACGGCTACCTCGGCCACGAGTTCCTGTCGGCCAAGACGCGCCCCGGCGACTATGGCGGCTCACTCGAAAACCGCACGCGCTTCTTGCGCGAACTGGTCGCCGGCATTCGCGCCGAGGTGCCGGGCCTCGAAATGGGGGTGCGCGTTTCGGCCTTCGACTTCGTCCCCTTCAAGCCGGACCCGGACCATGCCGATCCGAATGTCCTGGGTCCCGGCGTGCCGGAGAATTACGCCGGCCTTCTCCCCTATCGCCATGGCTTCGGCGCCGACGAAGCCGAGCCGATCAAGCCGGACCTGGCCGAAACCCGCGCGTTTCTGGAAGTGGTGCGGAGCCTGGGCATCCGTCTGGTCAACATCACGCTGGGCAGCCCGTATTACAACCCGCACGTGACGCGGCCGGCGCTCTACCCGCCCTCGGACGGCTACCAGCCGCCGGAAGACCCGCTCATCGGCGTGATGCGCCACCTGGAAACCGTGCGCGACCTGAAAGCCGCGTTCCCTGACCTCGCCTTCATGGGCAGCGGCTACACCTACCTGCAGGAATTCCTGCCCAACGTGGCGCAAGCGGTGGTGCGCCAGGGCTGGACCGACATGGTCGGCCTGGGGCGCATGGTGCTGGCCTACCCGGAACTGCCGGCCGATGTGCTGGCCGGCAAGCCGATGCAGCGCAAACGCCTGTGCCGCACCTTCAGTGATTGCACGACAGCGCCACGCAACGGCATGGTGTCAGGCTGCTACCCGCTGGACACCCACTACAAGAAGTCGCCGGAGATGATCAAGCTCACCCAAGTGAAGAAGGCGGCAAACCTGGCGTAGGCCACTTACTCCGCCTTGGCGCCGGTCTCCTTGACGACGCGCGCCCATTTGTCCAGCTCGCGCCGGACCAGCGCGGCGAACGCGTCGCCCCGCAACGCGCTGGCTTCGAAGCCGATGTTGCGCAGCCTCTCGCGCACATCCGGCGCAGCGACGGCGCGATCAATTTCTTCGCGCAGCTTGGCCACGACGGGCGCCGGCGTACCGGCCGG
>CAYUEG010000067.1:0-19876 GCA_964443245.1 uncultured Burkholderiales bacterium
GCGGCCGGCTTTACCGGCATGGTGGGCGGTGACGTGCTGAACGTGGCGACCGCCACCGGCACGTTTGCCGACAAGAACGTCGGCACGGGCAAGGCGGTGAGCATCACCGGTCTCACCCTGGGTGGTACCGATGCGGGCAATTACAACCTGACCACCACGACCGCAGCGACAACGGCGAACATCACTGCCAAGGGACTGACTATTTCGGCGAACAACGCCACGAAGACGTTTGACGGTCTAGCTTACGCAGGTGGCAACGGCGTGAGTTATACAGGCCTGGTCGGCGGGGAGACCGCTGCCGTTCTCGGAGGCGGGCTTACCTATACGGGTTCCTCGCAGGGCGCAGTGGCCCTGGGTACCTACGTGATCGCGCCAGGCGGATTGACCTCGACCAACTACGCCATCACCTACGTCAACGGCAACTTGAGCATCACGACACCGGGCTCGGTAACGCCCTCTTTGGCTGCAGCCAATCCGGCATCCAGCATCGTTTCAGGTTTTGGCCTTCTCGGCAGTACGGTGTTCGCCGGTAGCAGGTTCGATCAACTCTCGACCAGCCTGGTTGCCTGTCGCGATGTCGGGGGGGGCGATATCCTTTGCAGCGGCGTGGTTCGGTTCGCCGGGCAATCGAATTTCTTCTCGGGTGTGCGACGGGACGAGGTGTCGCGTCTGGATAGCCTCACGCCCAATGAACTGGCATGCCGCCAGACGGGGGCCGGGCAGATCCTCTGCTCGATTCAGACGGCCGCCCGTTAGGACGGCCGTTCTGGCGGTGGGCTATTCGCCTGCCTTGATCTTGTTGTCGCGCACGACCTTGCCCCAGCGATCGACCTCGCCGGCAATAAACCTTCCCAGTTCTTCAGGGGAAGAGGCGGCCATCTCGATACCCATCTGGTTGATGCGCTCCTGAACGGCCGGGATCTTGAGGACCTTGACCATCTCGGCGTGCATGCGTGCCATGATGGGTTGCGGGATGCCGACAGGTGCCAGCATGCCCCACCAGGCCTGTGCTTCGAAGCCCGGTACGCCCAGTTCAGCCATGGTCGGTACATCGGGCAGCTGTGACATGCGCTTGGCGGAGGTGACAGCCAACGGGCGCAGCTTGCCTGACGCCAGATGGGGGGCCCACAAGGCATAGGTGGCCATGGTCACCGGCACATGGCCGGCGACGCCATCGCTTGCCAGCGGACCGCCACCCTTATAGGGAATATGGGTCCAGTCGGCCTTGAGCTGATTGCCGATGGCCGTCATGGCCAGGTGCGCAAGGCTGCCTGAACCGATCGTGCCGTAGTTGATGGCACCCGGTTTGCTGCGCGCTACCTGCAGCATCTCGTTGAAGGTTTTGTAGGGGGTGCTGGCGTGTGCCGTGACCACCATCGCGCCCTTGCCAATCAGCATCACCGGCGCCAGATCCTTCAGCGTATCGAACGGCATGTTGGGAATCAGGCTCGGATTCACACCATGGGTATCGAACACCAGGAGCCAGGTGTAGCCGTCCGGGTTGGCCTTCGCGGCTACGGCGGAGCCGATTGAACCGGACGCGCCGGCGCGATTCTCGATGATGATCGACTGTCCCAACGCCTGCTGCAGATGCGGCTGGATCAGGCGTGCAATCTGGTCAACGGTGCCCCCGGGCGGGAATGGTGCAATGAAGCGGATCGGCTGGTTGGGCCACTGGGCGTGGGCGGCTCCCGTGAGGGCGAGCAGAGCGGTGGCCAGCAGGGCCTTTAAGCGTCCTTTGAGCATGCGTGTCTCCTGTTATTGGTTGAAACCGTTGGTGGGTGCGGCTCTCCGGCCGCTATTCAAGCTTCCCTGATTACAAGTTCTCGATTGCCTTGACCATGTCTTCCAGCACTTTCTTGGCATCGCCAAACACCATCATGGTCTTGTCCATGTAAAAGAGTTCGTTGTCCAGACCAGCGTAGCCGGAAGCCATCGAGCGCTTGTTGACGATGACGGTGCGTGCCTGATGCGCTTCGAGAATCGGCATGCCGAAGATCGGGCTGCCGGGCGTCTTGGCGGCGGGATTGACGACGTCGTTGGCGCCGAGTACCAGCACCACATCGGTTTGCCTGAAATCGGCGTTGATGTCTTCCATTTCGAACACCTGGTCGTAGGGAATCTCCGCCTCGGCCAGCAGCACATTCATGTGGCCCGGCATGCGGCCGGCCACCGGGTGGATGGCGTAGCGCACGTTGACGCCTTTCTCGCCAAGCTTGTGCGCCAGTTCCTTGAGCGCGTGCTGGGCACGCGAGACGGCAAGGCCGTAGCCCGGCACGATCACCACGGTTTCGGCATTGCTCATCATGAAGGCTGCATCGTCAGACGAGCCACTCTTGACCGGGCGCTGTTCCTGCTTGCCCGCTGCCGTGCCGCCGTCCTGGCCAAAACCGCCCAGAATCACGTTGAAGAACGAGCGGTTCATCGCCTTGCACATGATGTAGGAAAGAATGGCACCGGACGAACCGACCAGCGAACCGGCGATGATCAGCATTGAATTGTTGAGCGAGAATCCGATGCCTGCAGCCGCCCAGCCCGAATAGGAGTTGAGCATGGACACCACGACCGGCATGTCGGCGCCGCCGATGGGGATGATGATCAGCACACCCAGAACGAACGCAATCAGGGTGAGAATGATGAACGGCGTCCACTCCTGGGTGATGGCAAACCAGACGCCGCAGCCGAGCATAGTCAGGCCGAGTACGGCATTGAGGGTGTGTTGACCTGAAAAGGTGACAGGCGCGCCCTGAAATACGCGCAGCTTGTATTTGCCGGAAAGCTTGCCGAAGGCAATCACCGATCCCGAGAAGGTAATGGCGCCAACAAAGGTGCCGATGAACAGCTCAATGCGGTTGCCAATGGGCAGCGCGCTGGAGCCCTTGGCCGCGATGCCGAAGGCGGACGGTTCACCGACGACGGCGAAGGCGATACACACGGCCGCCAGACCGATCATCGAATGCATGAAGGCGACCAGCTCGGGCATCTTGGTCATTTCCACGCGCTTGGCCATGATGGCACCGGCGGCACCGCCGACCACCAGGCCGCCGAACACATACACCATGCCGGCCGCCTTGGTGTCGGACAGCTTGACAATCAGGGCGGCCGTGGTGAACGCGGCCAGCGCCATGCCGACCATGCCGAAGAGATTGCCTCGGCGTGCCGTGGTCGGATGGGAGAGGCCCTTGAGCGACTGGATGAAGAAAACCGAGGCAACCAGATAGAGGAGGGTGACGACGTTGAGGCTCATTTGTGGGCCTCCGCCTTGTCGGCAACGGGTTTGTCCTTTTTCTTGAACATCTCCAGCATGCGGCGAGTGACGAGGAAGCCGCCAAAGATGTTGACGGCTGCCAGAGCAACTGCAGCGGTCCCCATCCAGCGTGAGAGGTCGGTTTCGGTGAGCGCGGCCGCCAGCATGGCACCGACGATGATCACGGCCGAAAGGGCGTTGGTGACGGCCATGAGCGGCGTGTGGAGGGCTGGTGTCACAGTCCAGACGACGTGGTAGCCGACGTAAATGGCCAGCACGAAGATGATCAGATTAAAGACGGTAGGGGAGATGGTGTCCATGTTCTATCCTGAGGTTGATCGCGTACGGGGTGCGCGCCTTACTTCTTGACGACCTGGCCGGCTTCGGTCATCAGGCAGGCGGCGACAATCTCGTCTTCCTTGTTGATGGCCAGCGTGCCTTCCTTGTCCACGATCAGCTTGAGAAAGTCGATCACGTTGCGTGCGAAAAGTGCCGATGCATCTGCTGGCACCAGGGCCGGGAAATTGGTGTATCCCACCAGTGTGACACCGTGCTTGACGACCACCTTGTCCTTTTCGGTCAGTGGGCAGTTGCCACCCTGTTCGGCTGCCATGTCGACGATGACCGAGCCCGGCTTCATGGTCTTGACCATTTCTTCGGTCACAAGGACTGGCGCCGGGCGACCGGGAATCAGGGCCGTGGTGATGACGATGTCGGCCTGCTTGATGCGCTCGGCAATCAGTGCTGCCTGGCGCTTCTTGTAGTCGTCGCCCATTTCCTTGGCATAGCCGCCCTGACCCTTGGCCTGTTCCTTCTCTTCGTCGGTGAGCGGCACTTCGATGAACTTCGCACCCAGAGATTCCACCTGTTCCTTGGTGTCGGGGCGCACGTCGGTTGCTTCCACCACGGCGCCGAGGCGCTTGGCAGTGGCGATTGCCTGCAAACCTGCAACGCCGACCCCCATGATCACCGCGCGTGCCGCCTTGATGGTGCCGGCTGCCGTCATGAACATCGGCATGACTTTGGGGTAGTGGGTGGCGGCGGTGAGCACCGCCATGTAGCCACCGAGGTTGGCCTGTGATGACAGGACGTCAAGCGATTGCGCACGCGTGATGCGCGGTGCGGCCTCGAGCGCAAAGCCGGTGACGCCCTGTTTGGCCAGCATCTCCAGGCCCGCTGTGTCGAAACGGTTGAGCGTACCAATCAACACCTGGCCGCTGCGCATTTTCGCCACTTCATCGGCTTGCGGGGAGCGCACTTTGAACAGCATCTCGGCCTGGGCATAGACGTCGGCAGCCGGCAGGATCTGGGCGCCAGCGGCGGCAAATTCCGTATCGGGAATGTGGGCGCCGGCGCCTGCTCCGGATTCAACCAGCACGGTGTGCTTGCCGGCGATGAGCTTCTTGACCGTTTCAGGCGTGCCGGCGACGCGCGTTTCACCAGCGCGGGTCTCACGCAGTATGCCGATTTTCAAGTGGTTCTCCTCAAATTTTGCGTCGTCAGGAGGCTATTTTCGCGGACTTTGACCCCATCCGACCTTGACTTACGTTTATTCCGATAGAGTATATCCGTTTGCGCCGGCCGGCTCGTGCTGGTGCCCGTTAAGTGATTGTTTATGAAGGATGATTTGAGATGAAGCGAGTTTTTGCCGGAATCGTCGTCGCACTTTGCATCCTGCCGCAATGGGCGCAAGCTCAAGTGGCAGGTGCCAACCCGCGCTACAACGTGATCGAGCTGGCGGCAAATGTCCAGCGTGAGGTGGCCAATGATTGGATGACGGCCCAACTGTTCGTCGAGTTCAATGACGCCAATCCTGCAAACCTGGCGAATCAGCTCAACCGGACGGTCAGCGAGGGGCTGCGGATTGCCAAAGAGCATGGCGCGGTGAAAGTACGCACGGGTAACAACCAGACCTATCCGATTTATGGCCGCAACAATCAGGTGCAGGGTTGGCGCGGACGCGCCGAACTGCGCCTGGAGACGCGCGACTTTGCTGCCGGGGCGGCGCTGGTTGGGAAACTGCAGGCGACCATGCAGCTTGCAGGCATGCAGTTTGCAGTTTCCCCCGAGGCGCGCCAAAAGGCCGAGAACGAGATGCTGGCGGATGCTATTGCCGCCTTTCGCGCCCGGGCGGAAATTGCCAAGACGGCGCTGGGCGGCAAGAGCTACCGGATCCAGCGGCTCGGGCTGAACACGTCCTCAAGCGGCGCGCCACCGCGGCCGATGTTGCGCGCCATGGCGACGGAGGCGGCGATGGCCGCGCCGCCAGTCGAAGCAGGGGAAAGTGTCATTCTGGTCAATGCCAGCGGGTCGGTGGAGATCGATTGAGCCCAGGGTAAGCAGTGGCGGAGCGTAATTGGGGCGGTTTTCCCGTTCTGTTTCAACGCTGCGGTGCCATGATTGCAAGGTATCTTGCGGCATGCGCGTCGTTTCTTCATTCTTCAA
This sequence comes from uncultured Burkholderiales bacterium, assembly GCA_964443245.1. Lineage (GTDB taxonomy): Bacteria > Pseudomonadota > Gammaproteobacteria > Burkholderiales > JAEUOS01 > CANJDH01. The sequence continues at coordinate 5,693 of CAYUEG010000067.1, forward strand.
TCGGGCTGTGCGTCGGCGCTCCGGTGCCCACAGCGAATTGCTACAGGGCCGACCCGCTCCGTGCGGCTTGGCCAGGGGTGGGCTTCTTGCGCCGCTGCTGGTCCTGCTTTTTGCCGGTTGCGAGCAGATTGCCGTCCTTGACGGCAGCAAAGCCATCGAAGCGGAAGGCAAGGCAGTCGGTGGCGCGTGCCGTCACGCTGGCAGAGCGCTTGAAGACTGTTATGCCATGAACGAAAAGGCGTCCAAGGCCGCTGTATTCACCGGCTGGCGTGAAATGAATGACTACATGGTGCAGAACAAGATCGAAACGGTTCCGCCGGTGATTGTGCGGCCCACGGGCGGCAAGGCCAGCGCGGCTTCCTCCGAGCGCAAGGCCGAAACGCCAGGCGATCCATCACGGCCTGCCAAGGGCGACAAGGTGTCAGCCGGGGAGAGGCCAGCGCAGACAGCCTCGCTGCCAAGAGACGCCGGGCCCGGCGACCACTCTGCTGCGGGCGGAAGTGAAGGCGCGGAGCCCAGGCGTCCCCGCTGACCGTTAAAATTGCGGTTCAGAAGATGAACCGCAATCGCAATGCATGTGACGCTGCAGCAAGCCGGATCCGCCGCAATTCGCAACCTGCTGGGTTGCGTGGCGGTGGCGCTGCAGGTATTCGCCTGTGCGGCCCTGGCGGACGAAACCGTGGAGATCTGTTTCAACTACGGTTGTTCACACCGGGAAGAGGTGCGGTTCGAAGGCCAGATCCTGTCCGACGTGCAGGCGCACCTGCAACAGGCCACTAGCCCCGCGGAAGAGCGCCTGCGCATCGGCGAGGCGGTGGCCAAGTTGTATGTGGCGGCCGCACGCACTACGCCGATCTGGCGGGACCGGGGGGGCAACTATCCGGAAGACCCGCCCGAAAGCGGCATAATGGATTGCATCGATCATTCCACCAATACCACGCGCTTCCTGGGTGTGATGCGCAAGCACAACATGCTGCGTTTTCACGAGGTCGGGGAACGCCTGCACCGCATGCGTTTTCTGGCCGAGCATTGGTCGGCGCAGATCATGGAGCGTGATAGCGGAAGCGCGTATGCCGTCGATTCGTGGTATTTCGATCATGGCCAGCCAGCTGCCGTGATGCCGGTCGCGGAGTGGCGCCGCGGACGTGATCCGCGTGAAGTCAAGCCATGACGACGAACCGGCAAACGGTTGTCGTCGGCATGTCCGGGGGCGTGGACTCCTCAGTGGCGGCGTTGCTGTTGAAGCAGCAGGGCTACCACGTCGTCGGCCTGTTCATGAAGAACTGGGAGGACGACGACGATGCGGAATATTGTTCCACCCGTGAAGATCTGGTAGATGCGGCGGCTGCAGCGGATGTGGTGGGTGTCGATTTCGAAGCCGTCAACTTCGCGGCGGAGTACAAGGACCGGGTGTTCGCCGATTTTCTGCGCGAGTATTCGGCCGGACGCACCCCCAATCCTGACGTGTTGTGCAATGCCGAGATCAAGTTCAAGGCTTTTCTCGATCACGCGATGAAACTGGGCGCCAGCAAGATTGCAACGGGGCATTATGCAGGGGTGCGCGAACGGGATGGGCTGTTCGAGTTGTTGCGGGCGCGGGATATGGCCAAAGACCAGAGCTACTTCCTGCACCGGCTCAATCAGCACCAGCTGTCGCATGTGCTGTTCCCGCTGGCTGATCTGCGCAAAGGCGAGGTCCGCCAGATCGCGGCTGCCGCCGGTTTGGCCAATCACGCGAAGAAGGATTCGACCGGCATTTGCTTCATCGGGGAACGCCCCTTTCGCGAGTTCCTTAACCGTTACCTGCCGCGCCAGCCGGGCCCGATGGTCGATGAGGAGGGCCGCACCGTAGGCGAACACATCGGCCTGATGTTCTACACCATCGGACAGCGCAAGGGCATCGGTGTGGGAGGTCTCAAGACCGGTTCGGGGGAGCCATGGTTCGTGGCGCGCAAGGACATTGAGAAGAACACCCTGACGATCGTACAGGGACACGATCATCCTTTGCTGCTGGCCTCGACGTTGACGGCTGGTGATGTCAGTTGGGTAGCGGGAGAGGCTCCAGCGGGATGGGATGCCTTTGGTGTCAAGACGCGCTACCGGCAAGCGGATGCGATGGCACGATTGGAATCGGGCCTCGCATGGCAGTCCGATACGCAGTTCGGATTGTCGTTTCAACAGGCACAGTGGGCGGTGACGCCGGGCCAGTCTGCGGTGCTCTATCAGGGTGAGGTGTGCCTTGGTGGCGGAATCATTCGCGGCACGGCCTGAGTACGCGTAGCCTGTTTCAGCCTGTGGGCATGGTATCGACAAACGACTGACGCAAGGCCAGTTTGTCTGCCAGCTTGGCAAGATTGGGATACTGTTTGCGCCACTCAATCTGGGGGAAGCGAAAACTCAAGTAGCCGAGCGCTACGCCGGTTGCGACGTCTGCCAGCGTAAAGCTATTGCCCGAACACCATGTTTTGTCGCCCAGGCCGCGCGCCGCCGCTGCCAGTGCCTGATCGACCTTTCCCAACTGGCGCTTGATGTTGTCAGGACTCTGCTGATTTTTCGGACGGCTACTTTCGAGTCGCGCCGAGATGGCGGCGTCGCAGATGCCGTCGGCCAGGGCTTCCCAGCACCGCACTTCCACTCTGGCCCGACCGGATGCCGGAATCAGTTTGTTGACCGGATTGACCGTATCCAGGTATTCAACGATGACGCGCGAATCAAACACGGCGCCGCCGTCTTCCATGACCAGTGTTGGGATTTTTCCGAGGGGATTGTATTCGGACACCCTGGAGGTGGGCTCCCAGGGATTCTCGATGACGTACTCGTAATCGATTTTCTTTTCGGCCATCACGATGCGCGTCTTGCGCACATAGGGGCTTGCCGGGGCGCCAATCAGTTTCATGTGAAGCTGTTTTTCTGTTGTTCGCAGTAATTGTATCATCGGCGGATGTGCGGTTTCGCAGAGTAAAATGCGGTTTCCACATCGATTTTCATCGAGTATTCCATGCCGCATGAACTGATGGCCTTGTCGCCCTTGGACGGACGGTACGCGGCCAAAGTGGACCCGCTGCGCCCTTACCTGTCCGAGTTTGCCCTTTTGCACCATCGCGTGTTTGTCGAGGTGGCCTGGCTCAAGTCGCTGGCGCGCGCCGGTTTCAAGGAGCTCCCGCCCCTGTCCGAAGCCGCACTGTCGGCATTGCATGATCTGGTGGCACGCTTCAGTCAGGCCGATGCGGAACGCATCAAGCAGATTGAACGGGGGATCAACCATGACGTCAAGGCCGTCGAGTACTGGATCAAGGAGAAGATGGCCGGTAGCCCGGAATTTGCCCGGGCTGGTGAGTTCATCCATTTCGCTTGCACCTCGGAGGACATCAACAACCTGGCCTACTCGGTGATGCTCAATGCCGCGCGCGAGAAGGTCTTGTTGCCCCGTATGGATGAAGTGGTTGGCGCAATCCGGACGATTGCCCACAACCATGCTGACACGCCGATGCTGGCGCGTACGCACGGACAACCGGCCACTCCGACTACGGTGGGCAAGGAGGCAGCCAACGTCGTGCATCGCCTGGTGCGTGCCCAGGCCAGGTTTCGTGCGGTCGAGTTGCAGGGCAAGCTCAACGGCGCCACTGGCAACTACAACGCGCACCTGGCTGCGTATCCCAAGCACGACTGGGAAGCGCATGCGCGCGCGGTGGTCGAGAACATGGGCCTGGTATTCAACACCCACACCATCCAGATTGAACCCCATGACACGCTGGCCGAGTATTTCGATGCCCTGGCCCAGTTCAACGTCATCCTGATTGACTGGTGCCGGGATGTGTGGGGATACATCTCGATCGGTTACTTCAAGCAACGCCCCAAGGCAGGGGAGGTCGGCTCGTCGACCATGCCGCACAAGGTCAACCCGATTGACTTCGAGAACGCCGAGGGTAACCTGGGGGTGGCCAACGCCCTGTTGCGCCATCTTTCCGAGAAGCTTCCCATTTCGCGCTGGCAACGCGACCTTACCGACTCGACGGTGTTGCGGAACATTGGCGTGGCATTGGGCCATGGTTACCTGGCTTTCGATTCGGTACTGCGGGGCATGTCCAAGCTGGAGATCAATCAGGCGGCGCTGGAGGCGGACCTTGAGCAGAGCTGGGAGGTGCTGGCTGAAGCGGTGCAAACGGTGATGCGGCGCCACGGTGTTGCCAATGCCTATGAGCAATTGAAGGACCTGACGCGCGGGCGTGGTATCGATCGGGAGGCATTGCGGGAATTCATCACGAGCCTGGACATTCCGATCGAGGACAAGCGGCGCCTGGCCAAGATGACGCCTGCAAGCTATCTGGGCAAGGCGGCCGCGCTGGCGAAGGCGGTGTGACGCTGGCACGCATTAGCATGCTCAGTGCCGTCGGTTTTTCGATGGCACTTCACATCGCTCATGCGCAGACGGTGGCACCCCTGCCGGCGGCGGCCGTTTCGGCTTCACCGGGAGTGGTTTCAAACAGTGCCGCGCAACGCAGCACCGCGCCGGTTCCACGTCCGGATGTGCGTCAGGACGACGAATGGCTTTACCGGCGCTCCGCTGGCGCCATCAGCAACGTGTTTGATCAAAAGGTGGTGCAGGTGACCGAGACCGGCATCAGCCTGCGCACCCAGGTGCGGGGCTCCATCGAGTCCAGCACGACGGTACACGACCGCCAGTGGGGCTTGCTGGGCAGTGGCTACAACGACTATTTGCCAGCGCTGGCCTATTACGCGTTTCCCCTTTACCCGGGCAAGCGCTGGCGCATCGACTCCGAGGTGAGCAACTTCGGCGCTGGCCAGCGCGTCCGCATTCACGGAGAAGGACAGGCGGTCGGCTTCGAGGAAGTCAGGGTGCCAGCGGGGGCCTTCTGGGCGATGCGTCTGCAGCTTGATCTCGAGACGGTCGACCCCGGTGATGCCGCCCGAACCGTGAAGGTACGGGAGACGCACTGGTACGGGCGGGAGGTGATGCGGCCGGTAAAGGTTGAGGCGGTGATTGAAGCCGCAGGTGCGCCCCCGCGAACGGAGACGACCGATTTGCTCGATTTCAGGCTGAAGTAGGTCGCCTCTCCCGTACTGGCCTGGCAGCGCGCCAGTTCGAGGTTTTGGCAGCAAGCACGGCTAAAAATCAACCTTGATCCCGACGCTCAGTGCGCGGCCACCCAGGGGCACGCGCTCACGCAGGATGGAGGTGGCCAGCCTGGCTTCACGATTGGTCAGGTTCGCAAGCTTCACCCAGCCCACGGCGCGTGTGGTGCCCAGGCTCAGGCGGTATGTCCCGTAAGCGTTCCAGAGGGTGTATCCGGCTGTGGGAGTATCGCCGGCCGGTACCCTGGACTGTGCCGCAGCGTGTGTTCCCTCAATCTTTGCGCTCCAGCTGCTGGTGGCGAAATTGAGCCCGGCGCCGAAGCGGGCAGACGGGATGCGCGGCAGGGCTTCGCCGGTTGCGGTATTGGTGGCTGTGACGGCGTCGGCCATCAGCTCCAGGTAAAGCGTCGTGGGGCGCTCCAGCAGTCGAATCCGCGCCTCCCCCTCAAAGCCGGTAAAGCGTGCCGCCGTTTGTCGATAAGACAATTCGCGAAATTCACCCGCTGCGTTGATGGTGCCATCTTCGTCGCGATTGGTACCTGTCAAGAATCCGGTCAGGTAGTTGCTGAAGCGCGTCTGGTAAGCCGAAACCGAGGCGGTATGCGCGCCGCTTTTCCATTTCACGCCCAGATCGAGTCCGCTTGATTTCTCGACGCCGAAATTGGCATTACCGAGTTCATAGGTTCCCGTGGCGGCGTGGGGGCCATAGGCGAACAACTCGGCTTGCGTCGGAGCACGCTCGGTGCGTGCCAGATTGGCGGTCAGGGCTATCGGCCCAACCGGAACATACGCACCGATGGACGCACTGTTAGCAGCGAAACGTTTCGCCTGTTCCGTGCCGAATCGGGGCAGTCCGGTGGAGGCGTCGAGCAAGTCCGCATTCGCGACCGTGCCCAGGCTGGTGCGTTCATGACGCGCCCCAAAGCTGAGCTTGCCAGTGCCCAGTGCAAGTTCCTCGAAGAGGTAAACGGCTCTGGTTTCGGTGCGTGTGGTGGGTACATAAGCTTCGTCTCCCAGGGCAGAGAAGCGGCTTTTGCCGATCTGGATACCAAACGCGCCTTTCAACGGGCCGAGCGGTGCGTGTGTCGCTTCAATCCGTCCTTCATGCCCCTTGTTCAGAAAATTCGTGCTGACGACGCCACCGTTGATTTCCCGGTGCACGTAGTCGGTGTAGGCGGCCTTGAACTTGACGGCGCTGATGAAACCGCGCAGACCGCGCACTTCGCCACTGGCATCATAGCGACCGCTGTGCATGTCGAGTCGGACGTTACGCTCGGCTGGCGAGCCGTAGTTGGTTGACAGGCTGGTATACGAAAGACCGGCAAAGCCTTGGTCCCAGGTGAAGGAGCCGCCGATGGCGCCGCCACTGGTCTGGGACGATGTGTTGGGCACTTCGCCGTTAGGTTGATCGACCGTCGCTGCATCGGCGGCCCGCTGGCGCGCCGAGCGCGCGAAGCCCGGAATCTTCAGATCAGATGTGTTGCGCCAGGAGCCATCGGCATGCAGTGCGAAGCGACCGTTCCCGGCCTCCAGTTTGGCGCCCAGCCCGCGTTCACGTTCGGCGCCACCGAACCGGCTGTCAACGCTGCCTTGCACGCCCATGACAGCCCGTTCCGGGATGCGATTGGTGAGGACGTTTACCACGCCACCCATCGCGGACCCGCCATAAAAGAGGGTGGCCGGTCCGCGCACGACTTCGATGCGATCCACACTGATCGGATCAATGGGAACAGCGTGGTCGTACGAGAGCGCTGACGCGTCCAGCGTGCCGACGCTGTTCTGCAGGAGGCGAATCCGGTCGCCATCCAGACCGCGAATGATCGGGCGGCTGGCCCCCGGGCCGAAATAGGTCGAATGCACGCCCGGGGTGCGTCCAAGGGTTTCTCCCAACGTGCCTTGCGCCCTGAGCTGCAGGTCGGGCGACTCCAGTGCCGACACCGGCGCGACCATTTCGAATAATGTGCTGCCAAGCGGATTGCCTGTCACGATGACCGAAGGTGCGGGTGCGCTCGGTTGAAGCGGTTGGGCCTGCGCGGTTGCAGACAGGGACGTGACCAGAAGCGCGCAAAGCGGCGCCGGTTTGAACTGCATGGGACTACTCCTCCAAAATTGGTCCTGAACAGGAGAGGGCGCCATGGGCGCGCCTTTCCAGCGTTAACGTGGATCAGGATTGGCGCGGTGGGGCGCGGGAGGCGTAGTAGAGGTGGGGCGCGACACATCGGTCGCGTGCGGGCGCCGATTGATGCTCCACCGGGTTGCAAAACTGGGGAACGTGGATGGTAAGCGGCACCACGGCTTCGCCCAGTGCGTGGCAGGTGGAACACCGGTCATCCCCGGGTTCTGCAGGCGAGTGCAAATGTGCCGCTGCCTTCTGGATGTCATGCTCCAGAGCGTGCGCGAAGCCCGTTGCCTGGCCCAGCAGGAACAACACCAGCAGGCAAAGGCGTAAGGCGGACTTGGAGCAGAACACTTGCATGATGCGAGTCTACTCCAAGATCGGCTTATATGCAACTCAGTTGCTTAACGAGGCCTGGCGAGAACACACACCTCCGTCGGGGTTCGTCGATTGCAGCAGGCATTCCAGCCTGCGAAGGGTCGGCCAGTCTTTGGTCGAACATCTTTGGATCAATGGAATAATCGACGATCAATTTCTGTACACTACAGGACGGGTCGCGCCCGTCTTTCTCTTCAACCAAGGAGGCTCCATGAAGAAAGTGTTGTTAGGTGCTGCAGTATTGGCATCGCTGGTAGCAGGTTCGGTTTCCGCGCAAGTAGCGGCAGACCGTTCCGTCGTGTACCGCAAAGCAGGTTTTCAGATGATGGCGAATCACGTTGGGCGCCTTGGTGCCCACGCCAAGGGTGAGCGTCAGCTGACCCCGGCGCAACTGGAGCTGTCAGCTCAGGTTGTCAATGACATGGCGTTGGTGGTGTTTGACGGGTTCCTCGAAGGTACGGACCAATCGGCCAATACCAAGGCCAAGCCGGAAATCTGGAAGGAATGGGCCAAGTTCAAGGCCGAGCAGACCAAGCTGCAGGGCGAAACGCCGAAGCTGCTGGCTGCTGCCAAGGCCAATGATGTCAAGGCGCTGCAAGCCGCGCTGGGTGGCGTTGGTGGATCCTGCAAGTCCTGCCACGACGCCTATCGGGCACCCTGATAGACCTCTGACGCAAACTGAAAAAACGCCGGGCATCGCCCGGCGTTTTTTTTCTGAGACGCGGGCTACTTGCCGTAGCGTGTGAGGAAGAACACGGCGATACCAGCCAGAATCATCAGGAAGACCGCCAGCCCCGGACTGCCGCCGCGCGAGGGAGCGGCTTCGCCCTCCACTTCCTTGACGCCGGTCAGCATGGGTTTGACCAGATTTTCTTTTTTGAAGAAGAAGTAAAAGGCGATGGCGGCCAGATGCAGGCCGATCAGCGCCAACATCACATTCTCGTTGAGTTTGTGCAGTGTGGTGATCTTGTCCGATAGCTCTTTTCCGACCAGCTTGTAGAGTGGTGCTTCGAAAAAGAAATCATCGCTGTTGGTCAGGAATCCCGAAATGGACTGGAACAGCAGCGCGGCAAGCATCGCCAATACCGACAGGGCGCCCAGCGGGTTATGGCCGAGCGAGGTTTCCTTGCCCCCGGCAATGGTGTTCTTCAAGTACGCAATGATGGCGCCGGGCCCCTTGATGAAGGACGTGAAGCGGGCGTGTGTGCCGCCGACGAACCCCCACACCAGACGGAACAGGAGGAGTGCGAGGATAACGTAGCCACACCAGGTGTGGTACTGGAGCTTTCCCATCTTGATCGTGACGAAGGCGCCGATCATGGCTGCCAGAAGTGCCCAGTGAAAGATGCGCACGCCAGCGTCCCACACCACGACGCGTTGTTTGTTGATGACGGTGGTATCGGACGGATTGCTCATGTTGATGACAGACAGATTGTCCAGGATGGCGACAAATGTAACTTCTGGCGCGAAGTTTGTCCAACGTATTGAAGCGAAAGGGCCGCCCTGCGGCGGCCCTTTCGGAATGTAATGGGCGTGCGTTCGCCTGTGGTCAGACGACCGCGCCGTCGTTCTCGGTCTTGGGCTTGACCGGTGCAATCAGGTCCTCGCGCTTGATGCCTAGCCACATGACGATCGGGCTGGCGACGAGCACCGATGAGTAGATGCCGAACAGGATGCCGATGGTCAGCGCCAGTGCGAAGTAGTGCAGCGTGGGCCCGCCAAAGAAGAGCATCGAGGTCACCATGATCTGCGTCGAACCGTGCGTGATGATGGTACGGGAGATCGTGCTGGTGATGGCGTGGTCAATCACCTCCGGCACACTCATGCCCCGCTTCTTGCGGAAGGTTTCGCGCACCCGGTCGAACACCACCACCGATTCGTTGACGGAATAGCCCAGTACGGCCAGCACAGCCGCCAACACCGAGAGCGAGAATTCCCACTGGAAGAAGGCAAAGAATCCCAGGATGATGATGACGTCATGCAGGTTGGCGATGATCGCAGCCACGGAAAACTTCCACTCGAAGCGGAATGCCAGATAGATCATGATGCCGACACACACCAGCAACAACGCCAGCGCGCCATCGGAAGCCAGTTCCTTGCCCACTTGCGGGCCCACAAACTCGACCCGCAGGATCTTGCCACTGGCACCGCCTTTGGCAATCACCAGCGCGGCAAACTTGTCCTGATCGAACACCTGTTTCTTGCTGGCTTCGTCGATCTTGGTCAAGGCAGGGATCGTCGCATCCTTGAGCGCGAGACGGATCATGACATCACGCGAGGTGCCGAAGTTCTGCACCTGTGGCTCGTGTACTCCGGCCTGGTCAAGCGCCTTGCGAATCCCTTCGAGGTCGGCGGCCTGTTCGTAGCGGGCCTCAATGACGACGCCACCCGTAAACTCGATTGAAAAGTTCAGACCGCGCGCCACCAAAAAGAATACGGCCAGCAGGAAAGTGATCATCGAGATCACGTTGAACACCAGCGCGTGCCGCATGAACGGAATGTCGCGCCGGATACGGAAAAATTCCATCTGAGGATTCCTTGAGTGAGTGGCGCTTGCTTACGTGACCGGCTTGCCGAGCTTGGCGGGTGTGTCGGCTGCGTCGGGACGCCAGACCTGGCCGATGGACACGCTGGTCAACTTGCGGCGTGAGCCGTAAATCAGGTTGACCATGCCGCGCGATACGACAACTGCCGAGAAAATCGATGTCAAGATGCCCAGGCAATGGACCACGGCGAAACCGCGCACGGCCCCCGAACCGAAGATGAGGAGTGCAAGGCCGGCGATCAGGGTCGTGATGTTGGAGTCCAGAATCGTGCCGAAGGCCCGATCGTAACCAGTGGCGATAGCCGCACCCGGCGGAGCGCCGGCACGCAACTCTTCGCGAATCCTCTCATTGATCAGTACGTTGGCGTCAATCGCCATGCCCAGTGTGAGTGCGATCGCGGCGATCCCGGGCAGGGTCAGTGTGGCCTGCAGCAACGAGAGCAGGGCGATCAGGAACAGCAGGTTGACTGCCAGAGCAGCGACCGAAATCGCCCCGAACAGCAGGTAGTAGCCGATCATGAAAACCGCGATGGCGGTAAAGCCCCATTGGGTGGAGGCAAAGCCCTTGCGGATGTTGTCGGCACCCAAAGAAGGGCCGATGGTGCGTTCTTCGACGATTTCCATCGGAGCCGCCAGTGCACCGGAACGCAGCAGCAGGGAAACGTCTGCAGCTTCCTGAGGTGTCATGCGGCCGCTGATCTGCACACGGCCGCCGCCGATTTCGCTGCGGATCACCGGTGCCGTGACCACCTCGCCCTTGCCCTTTTCGATCAGGAGGATGGCCATCCGCTTGCCGACGTTGTCGCGCGTCAGATCCTTGAACACCCGTGAACCCTGCGCATCGAGGGTCAAATGCACCGCAGGCTCATTGGTCTGGCTGTCGAAGCCGGGCTGCGCATCTGTCAGGCGATCCCCGGTCAACATGACTTGACGCCGCACCGCGATGGGCACGCCACCGCGCTCGGTGTAGCGCTCGCAGCCGAACGGCACGTTGCCGGCCGCCATGGCCGAGGCCTCTTCCGGCGATTCGCACACCATGCGCAGTTCCAGCGAGGCGGTGCGGCCGAGGATCGACTTGACCTGCGCGGGATCCTGCACCCCGGGGAGCTGGACGACGATGCGGTCCAGACCTTGCTGCTGAATCACCGGTTCAGCCACACCAAGGGCGTTGATGCGATTGTTGAAGGTGGTGATGTTCTGCTTGATGGCGCTTTCCTGCACCCGCTTTTCCGCCTCCTGTTTGATGGTCGCGGAAAGCTTCAGGTCAGTGCCCTCGTTGCCGTCCGCCAGTTGCAGATCGGTCAGCGTATCGCTGATGACGTTGCGTGCCTGGGTGCGCGTGGCCTGATCGCGAAAGCGGATGCTCACTGCGTTGCCCTGGCGCTCAATGCCGGCGTGGCGGATGTTCTTGTCGCGCAGCAGGGTGCGAATGTCGCCTGTCAGCGAATCGACCTTCTTGGTCAACGCCGCCTTCATGTCCACCTGGTAGAGGAAATGGACGCCACCGCGCAAGTCCAGGCCCAGATACATCGGCTGAGCGTGCAGGGCGGAGAGCCACTTTGGCGAATTCGAGAGCAGATTCAGGGCGACGGTATAGTTTTCGTCACCTTTGTCCGGATTGAGCGCCTTCTCGATCAGGTCCTTGGCCTTGAGCTGGGTGTCCGTGTCGGCAAAGCGCGCCTTGACGCTGTTGATGTCAAAGAAAATGCCGGTGCTGCTGATGCTGGCGGACTTCAGCGTCTCCTCGACGCGCGCGCGCACCGTATCGTCGATCTTGATCGTCGCCTTGGCGCTCGAGACCTGCACGGCGGGCGCCTCGCCAAAGAAATTGGGGATCGTATAGATGAAGCCCAGGATCAGCGTAATGGCGATCAGGGCGTACTTCCAGGCTGGGTAGCGATTCATGACACCTTTCCCGCACGCTTAAGTGCGGCGGCATCCTTGGAGGACGCCGTCCGGAAAACTGTTTTAGAGGCTCTTGATGGTGCCTTTGGGCAGCAGGGTCTGCACCGCCACACGTTGCACAATGATCTGGGCATTCTCACCGACTTCCACCGTCAGATAATGATCAGTCACTTTGGTGATCTTGCCGAGGATGCCGCCCGCAGTCACAATCTCGTCGCCGGTCTTGAGGGCGTCCACCATGGCGCGCTGCTCCTTCTGGCGTTTCATTTGCGGCCGGATCATCATGAAGTACAAGAGGACGAACATCAGCACGATCGGCAACAGTCCCAGCAGACCGTCGCCGGCGCCGGCGCCACCCGCCGCCTGGGCGTAAGCATTGGAAATCAACACGTGTCACTCCGGTTGTAGAGAGGAAAATCAACCAGAAATTTTAGCATGTGGAGGCCACCCTGACGGGCGCGTTGTCACGCCCTGGCGCCGGCCACGGCGGCGAGTGACGGACGCTATTCGTCGGCCTTGAACCCGGAGGCCTTGATGACGGCGCCCCAGCGCTCGTAATCGGCTTTCAGGATGGCGGCAAAGGTTTCCGGCGTCGTTCCGGTCGGATCCACTCCCATGTTGCGCATGCGTTCGGCCGTTGCGGGGCTGCGAATGGCGGCCACCAAAGCAGCATTGAGCCTGCGTACCGTATCGGGCGGTGTGGCTGCAGGGGCGAGGAAGCCGTACCACGCGCTGCCCTCGATGTTGTAGCCCAGTTCGCGCAGGGTTGGCGTCTCCGGCAGCACGGGCGAACGTTTCGCGCTCGATACCGCCAGTGCGCGCAGCTTGCCGGCCTTGACCTGGCCACCAATATCGGCGGAGGTCGTCGAAAGCAGACTGATTTCCCCGCCAATGGTGGCAGTGATGGCGGGTGCTGTGCCCTTGTAGGGAATGTGATTGAGCTCAATCCCGGCGCTCTTGGCAAACATCAGGGCAAAGAAATGCGGCAGCGAGCCGGCTGCAGCAGAGGCAAAATCTCCGCGCTTCGGATCCTTCTTCACCAAGGCCACATATTCCTGGAGCGAAGCGGCCGGCACGCCGGGGCCGATGGCGAAGGCGATGTCAAAGGTACTCGCCTGGGTGACCGGTACAAAATCGGTCAGTGGGTTGAAGGCGGCGGCGCGTACCGAGTGAGGCTGGAGCATGGTGCCGAAGGGGGACATGAGCAAAGTGTTGCCATCGGGCGGCGCGGCCTTGACGTAGAGGGCAGCCGCCAGGCCGCCGCCGCCGGGGCGGTTCTCGACAATCACAGGGCGATCGAGGTGAGTGCGCATGCCTTCGGCAATGGCTCGGGTCATGGTGTCGGATGTAGCGCCCGGCGGGAAACCGACGATCAGTTTCAGTGGAGTCTGGGCGAATGACGGGTTGCCCAGCAGGGCGCTTGACAGCAGCGCCAGCACGGCAAGCAGGGTCCGGTAGCGGATGAGCGTGTTGACCATCTGATCTCCTTTTCGGGCTTAGACACCGCGTGCGCGATTGCGGGCAAATTCGATGCGGAATGCTGCAAACCGCTGCTCGGCAATCGCCTCGCGCATGTCACGCATCAGCGTCTGGTAATAGTACAGATTGTGGATCGTGTTGAGGCGTGCCCCCAGAATTTCGTTGGCGCGATGCAGGTGATGCAGATAAGCGCGTGAAAAGTTCCGGCAGGCATGGCAGCCGCAGGTTTCATCGACCGGCCGGGTGTCGTCCCGGTGCGCGGCGTTCTTGAGTTTCAGGTTGCCGAAACGCGTGAACAACCAGCCGTTGCGTGCATTGCGCGTCGGCATCACGCAGTCGAACATGTCGACACCGGCAGCGACGCCATCGACCAGGTCTTCCGGCGTTCCCACCCCCATCAGATAACGCGGCTTGTCGGCGGGCAGTTGCGGCGTGATGTGTGCCAGGATGCGCAGCATGTCCTCCTTGGGCTCCCCGACGGAGAGCCCACCGATGGCAATGCCATCGAAGCCGTTGGTCAGGCTTGTTGAACTGAGGGCCTCCAGCGATGCATCGCGAAGGTTCTCATACATGCCACCCTGCACGATGCCGAACAGCGCATTGGGATTCTCGAGGCGGTCAAACTCGGCTTTCGAGCGTTGGGCCCAGCGCATCGACAGTTCCATGG
>CAYUEG010000068.1:0-11796 GCA_964443245.1 uncultured Burkholderiales bacterium
CGTCAAGGTCGTGCTGGACCAGCGCAACACGGCGTTGTACTTCAGCCGCGCGACGATCCCTTGGGCGCGCGACGCCTTTTCTGGCAGCAGCCGCCACGCATCCACAGGCGCCCCTGATCTGCCAATACCGCCTGGGTTACCTATATACCGGCATATCGGCATCTACGCCTACCGCGTCACTTTCCTGAAGCGCTTTCCAGCATTGCAGCCCGCACCCATCGAGCAATTCGAAGCGCTCGAGCAGTTGCGTGCGTTGTGGCACGGGTATCGCATCGCCGTCCTGCAAACCGATTCCACCCCTGCGCCCGGCGTTGACACTCAAGAGGACCTTGCCTTGGTACGAAAGTTGTTCAGCACGCAGTAAGCTGCTCAGGCTAGAATCCCTCTTGCAACGTCAACTGCGGCGCCCATAGAAACCATAAGACGGAGACTACCCGATGCGACTCATTCTTCTCGGCCCACCCGGTGCCGGCAAGGGCACTCAGGCCACATTCATCAAGGAGAAGTTCGGCATCCCGCAGATATCCACTGGCGACATGCTGCGGGCTGCTGTCAAGGCAGGCACAGACCTTGGCTTGGCGGCCAAGAAAGTAATGGATGCCGGCGGTCTGGTGTCCGATGACATCATTATCGGATTGGTCAAGGATCGACTCACCCATGATGATTGCAAGGGGGGTTATCTGTTCGACGGGTTTCCGCGCACGATTCCGCAAGCCGACGCCATGAAGGATGCAGGCGTGCTACTCGACTTCGTCCTCGAGATTGATGTGCCAGATTCGGAAATCGTGACCCGCATGAGCGGGCGCCGGGTGCATTTGTCCAGTGGCCGGACTTATCACGTCAAGTTCAATCCGCCAAAGGTAGCCGGATTGGACGATGTCACGGGTGAGCCCCTGATTCAACGCGATGATGACAAGGAAGAAACAGTCAACAAGCGTTTGAGCGTCTATCATCAGCAGACGCGCGAGTTGGTGGGGTATTACACCCAATGGTCCAAAAGTGGCCTCGCCGGCGCGCCAAAGTACCGGCAGATTAGTGGTACCGGGCCGGTGGAAGAGATCCGCGAACGTGCGTTTGCCGCACTGAAGTAAGCACGCGCCAGCCCATGGCGACAACGACTCCACGCAATGCCTTCTACGCGCAATCCGGTGGCGTCACTGCGGTCATCAACGCAACCGCCTGCGGCGTTTTGCAGGAAGCGCGCAAACATCCTGGCAGGATCCGCAAGGTCTTCGCAGGGCGTGACGGCATCCTTGGCGCTCTGACCGAAAATCTCATCGATACCTCGAGGGAATCGTCTGCGGCCATTGCCGCGTTACGTCATACGCCCGCCGGAGCATTTGGCTCCTGCCGCTACAAATTGAAGGGGTTTGCCGAATCGGAGGCGGAGTATCGGCGCCTGATCGAGGTCTTCAAGGCTCACGATATTGGCATCTTCTTCTATAACGGCGGCAACGATTCGATGGACACTGCCCACAAGGTGTCTCAGATCGCATCCAAGCTGGGATATCCGATCACCTGCATAGGCATTCCCAAAACTGTGGATAACGACCTTGTCCTCACCGACAATTGCCCCGGTTTTGGGTCGGTCGCCAAGTACGTCGCGGTATCGATGCGCGAGGCAGGGCTGGATGTCGCATCGATGGCCAGAACCTCGACGAAGATCTTTGTCCTCGAGGTCATGGGACGACACGCCGGCTGGATCACCGCCGCTTGTGGCCTTGCCGCTGCCACGCCAAGTGCCGCGCCGCACGTGCTGCTGTTTCCCGAGATTCGATTCAACCAAGCGGCTTTTCTCGAAAAGGTTCAACGTGCAGTTGATCGCCATGGATATTGCGCCATCGGTGTCTCGGAGGGATTGCGTGACGCGGCAGGTCAGTTCCTTTCCGAAACCGGCCTGAAAGACGCATTCGGTCACGCCCAGTTGGGTGGTGTCGCGCCACTGATCGCGAATCTGATACAGCAGCGCCTGGGATACAAATACCACTGGGCCGTTGCCGACTACCTGCAGCGCTCTGCGCGCCATATTGCCTCTGCGAACGATGTCGAGCAGGCCTATGCGGTTGGTACCGCAGCGGTGAGGTTTGCCGTCTCCGGAAAAACATCGGTCATGGCTGCGATCCGGCGCACATCCGCCCAACCCTACCGGTGGAGAGTGGAGCCCGTGCCTCTGGCACGAGTGGCCAATCGTGAAAAGATGATGCCGCGAGCGTTCATTTCTGCAGACGGATTCCACATCACTCCGGCCTGCCGCCGATATCTGCTGCCACTCATCACAGGCGAGGACTATCCGCCCTATGAAGGGGGGCTACCGCGCTATGTTTCCCTGAAAAATCAGATGGTTCCGAAAAAGCTTTCCGAATCCTTTACAATTCGTTAGTGGTTTCGGCGGCGCCCACACGGAGACGCACCCGAAAGTGCATATCTCGTTCAAATAATTCCCATCGGAGGAGTCAATGTCTCTCGCATTGTGGATTGCCATCGCCTGCGGCTTTGTCGCAGTTGCCTATGGCATCTTTACGTTCAAGTGGATTCTGGCGCTGCCTGCCGGCAACGCGCGCATGCAGGAGATCGCTGGTGCCATCCAGGCGGGAGCACAGGCTTACTTGAAACGCCAGTACACCACGATCACCGTGGTCGGTTTGGTCATCATGGTGATCCTTGGCATCGTGCTGGGACCAATGACGGCTGCAGGCTTCTTTGTCGGCGCCGTGCTCTCCGGTGTGGCCGGTTTCATCGGCATGAACGTGTCGGTGCGTGCAAATGTACGGACGGCTCAGGCGGCAACCGGAGGCATTTCCCCTGCGCTTGATGTCGCGTTCCGCGGAGGTGCCATCACCGGCATGCTGGTCGTGGGGCTCGGCTTGATCGGCGTAGCTGGCTTTTACATGGTCTTGCAAGGGGCCGCCCCGCACGGTTTGGGCAAGACAGCGAGCCTCGCTGACCTGCTCAAGCCGATGATCGGCCTGGGGTTCGGCGCATCCCTCATCTCCATCTTTGCCCGTTTGGGCGGCGGTATCTTTACCAAGGGTGCGGACGTTGGCGCCGACCTGGTTGGCAAGGTGGAAGCGGGCATTCCGGAGGATGACCCCCGCAATCCGGCCGTGATTGCCGACAACGTGGGCGACAACGTGGGCGATTGCGCCGGCATGGCCGCCGACTTGTTCGAAACCTACGCCGTAACACTGATCGCAACCATGGTGCTGGGAGCCCTCTTGATCAAAGGCAGCGATGCCGGCGTGATCTACCCGCTGATGCTGGGTGCCGTATCCATCATTGCCTCGATCATTGGCTGCTTCTTCGTCAAGGCACGTGAAGGCGGCAAGATCATGAATGCCCTGTACCGCGGCCTTGCCGCTGCCGGCGTGCTCTCGCTGATCGCCTTCTATCCGGTAACCCAGATGTTCATTCCCGATACCGCCCTCGCTGGCGACGGCTTTGCCACCGGTGCAGTCTGGCGTTTGTGGCTTTGCTGTGTCGTCGGCCTTGGCCTTACCGGCCTCCTCGTGTACATCACCGAGTATTACACCGGCACAGACTTTTATCCCGTGAAGTACGTGGCCGAAGCCTCAACCAAAGGCCACGCGACCAACATCATTGCCGGCATTGCCGTGTCGATGAAGTCAACTGGCTGGCCGGTGATCGTCGTTTGCCTGGCGATCTATCTTTCCTTCGCGCTGGCTGGGCTCTACGGCATTGCCATCGCAGCCACCTCGATGCTGTCGATGGCTGGCATCGTCGTAGCGCTGGATGCCTACGGGCCGATCACCGACAATGCCGGAGGCATCGCCGAAATGAGCGAGTTGCCGGCTTCGGTGCGCGATGTGACCGACCCTCTCGACGCGGTGGGCAACACAACCAAAGCAGTCACCAAAGGCTATGCAATTGGTTCAGCCGGCCTTGCTGCGCTCGTGCTGTTTGCTGATTACACGCATGCGCTTGAGGCCGCCAAGAAAATGCATTTTGCGTTCGACCTTGCTGACCACAAGGTCGTGATCGGCCTGTTCATCGGTGGCTTGATCCCCTTCCTGTTCGGCGCGATGGCGATGGAAGCCGTTGGCCGTTCTGCCGGTGCGGTCGTGGAGGAAGTAAGGCGCCAGTTCCGTGAGATCAAGGGCATCATGGAAGGGACAGCCAAGCCTGAATACGGTCGCGCTGTCGACATGCTCACCACAGCGGCGATCAAGGAAATGATGATTCCGTCTTTGCTGCCGGTGCTCGTACCGGTGTTGGTCGGCCTGTTGCTTGGGCCCCAGGCCTTGGGCGGCGTACTCATGGGGACCATCGTCACCGGGCTTTTCGTTGCGATCTCGATGTGTACCGGTGGCGGCGCTTGGGATAACGCCAAGAAATATATCGAAGAAGGCAACCATGGTGGCAAAGGATCGGACGCACACAAGGCGGCCGTGACCGGCGACACCGTAGGTGATCCCTACAAGGACACCGCCGGTCCCGCGGTCAATCCGCTGATCAAAATCATCAATATCGTCGCCTTGCTGATGGTCCCGCTTCTCTGATCAGCAGGACGTAGAATAGAGGGCAGCCTTTGGGCTGCCCTTTTTCTTTGCTTCTCGCGCCACACTTATTCCCGCCCTCTCGAATGCGCAAGGCTTTCTGGCTTTTTTGCTGGCTCAGCTTGTCCGCACACGCACACCTGGATGACGGTAGCCTGCTCAAAGGGTACGCAGCATTCGAACGTGGTGACGGCCCTGAAGCACTTCGACAGCTTGGTCCGCTCGCCGAAGCCGGCAACAAGTACGCGCAATATGCAATCGCCGAAACATTGCTCCTGCATCGCGGCCTCCCACCTTCGCAGCCACGCGATTTCGCTCGCGCTTTTGCCCTGCACCGCCAAGCTGCCGATCAGGACGTCCCCGGTTCGCAGACCCGTGTTGGTACTGCCTACTTTTACGGCGATGGGGTGCCGCAGGACTTCGCCATGGCCCGCCTGTGGTTCGAGCGCGCCGCAGAAAATGGCCATCCGGCCGGGCAAACCAATCTTGCGGTCATGCTGGCGGATGGCATCGGCGGTCCGCGCGATGCCGAGCGTGCCGTTTCACTGCTCATTGAGGCATTACCTCGCGGTGAGGCCAATACCCTCAATACGCTGGCAAACGCCTATGCCCGCGGCGCCGGCGTGCCACTGGACTATGCCAAAGCCCAGATCCTGTACCGCGAAGCGGCGCTGCTTGGTCACGCCATCGCCATGGATAACTTGGGCATTCTGTTCCGAGACGGCCTCGGCGTCGATGCCAATGTGCGAACCGCACGCCTTTGGTTTGAGCGCGGCGCGGCATTGGGCGAACCCCGCGCACTCACGAACCTCGGACTTCTGTACCTAAAAGGCCAGGGCGTTGAGCGCGACACAAAGAAGGCCGGTGACTACTTTCGAATGGCCGCACAGCGTAGCCATGGCGATGCGGAATACAACCTTGGTCTCATGTTTCTTTACGGCAATGGTCACGACATTGACCATGACATCGGCACCCGCTGGATGGCGCTCGCTGCAGCGCATGGCCACGAACTGGCTCAAGGCTACATGGTCGTGCTGGCAGACAGTCGGCATGCAATTCAGGAAGACCGGAAGATGCTGCAAAGCTATGCCAATCGGCTTGGAGCGCTCGGCAGCATGCAGGTCAAACGCCTTATTGCCGAACTGTTCGACAACGGCCGGCTTGTTCCACGCAATCCGGTCGAGGCAAGGCGGTGGCTTGTTCTCGCTGCACATGCCGGAGACAAGGCGGCAGCCGAGCAGTTGCGCAAGTTCGACTAGCGCTGAGGCATTCGCCTCGGAGTCCGAGGACGAGCGCCTTATTAGTTACAATTCATAATCATTTTTGAAGGAGAGCAGCATGCAAATCAAAGACAGCGTTTACGTTGTGACCGGAGGCGCATCGGGATTGGGAGCGGCGACGGCCACGATTGCTGCGGCCAACGGCGCCAAGGTGGTGATCGCCGACCTGAATGCCGACTTGGGCGAGGGCCTGGCGAAGCAAATTGGCGGGACCTTCGTCAAGTGTGATGTAACCAGCGAGGCAGATGGCCAACTGGCCATCGATACCGCCGTCAAGACCTACGGCGCCATCCACGTGCTCGTCAACTGTGCCGGCATCGGTACGGCCGAGAAAACCACTCACAAGAATGGCCCGCACAACCTGGCCGCCTTCACGCGCGTCATCAGCATCAACCTGATCGGCACTTTCAACATGATCCGTCTGGCTGCGACCGCCATGCTGGCCAACCAGCCCAATGCAGCCGGGGAACGCGGCGTGCTGATCAATACGGCTTCTGTGGCAGCCTACGATGGCCAGATCGGTCAGGCCGCCTATTCAGCATCCAAAGGCGGGATTGTTGGCATGACGCTCCCCATTGCGCGCGACCTTTCCAGGGATGGTATCCGCTGTGTCACCATCGCACCGGGACTGTTTCTGACACCGCTGCTCAAGGGCCTGCCACCTGACGTACAGGATTCATTGGGCAAACAGGTACCCTTTCCGTCTCGTTTGGGGCGCCCGGAGGAGTATGGAAACCTGGCCAGGCACATCGTCGAAAATGAAATGCTCAACGGCGAGACGATCCGGCTGGACGGTGCCATTCGCATGGCGCCCCGCTGACCTCTGCAAGAGGCAGTCAGTTAAGACGCGCCGCGGCGATTGTCATCGCCGCCAGCTGTGACGCGATGTGCTCGGCATCCTCCGCTTCGGGCCGGGTCATCGCATAGTGGGAAAGGTCATCGAGCGCTGCGCGCGGACACTCGAGTTGTGCATAAACGAGCCCCCGATCGCGGCGCTCCTCGGGTAATTCTGGCAGCAGAATCACCAGTCGCTGCATCACGCACAGGGCCTTGTCGAATTCCTTCGATTCCAGATAGATTGCCTTGAGATTGCGCAGCAGGCGCGCCAGGATCTGTCGTGGCGACGCGGCCTCCAGAAACTCCGCCAGCGGCAAATTCTTGGCCGTGCCGGGATCGGTGAACTGAGCCAGCCGCTCACGCAACTCATCCTCCGATAGCGAACGGCCTTGGGCATACGGATCGAGAACCAGTTCGCCCCCGGTGACGCGTACCTTCACCAGGAAGTGCCCCGGAAACGATACCCCTTTGAGTTTCAGTCCGAGCCGCTGCCCTATCTCCATATACAGGATAGACAGCGTGATCGGAATGCCGGTCTTGCGCACCAGCACATCATTCAGAAAGCTGTTGCGCGGATCGTAATAGGAGTCGGAATCGCCCGAGAAGCCGAGTTCCTGAAACAGGTAGTTATTCAGTGCCAAGAGGCGATGGGTGACCGAAAAATCCGCCGGTAGTCGGCTTTTGAGCGTGCTCGCAATGGTATCGATCGCATCCAGATGACTGCGAACATCCAGATCCGGGTAGACATCCTGCGCACAAAGCAGCGCCGCCTCAGCAAGGTCGATCTTGACCCGTTCCGGGTCCACTGCGTCACGAAATCGCTGCAACACATCCGCCACGTCAACCCGTCCTTTTGAAATCGCGCAGGCGAAAGCCCATCAGCCACAATGCACAAAAATACACCAGCGCGCCGGTGCTGACAACGCCGCCCAACCATGCAACGCGCACGAGAGGTTCTGCCTGCATTTGCAACCAGCGCTCACCCGCAGGGGACAGTGCCCAAACGACGCATCCCATTGCAGTCATGGCGCCACACAGTCTTGCGGTGAATCCGGCCCAACCCGGCTGCGGAACATACGCACCGGAGGCGCAGAGCCGGCGCCAGAGGAACCAGGCATTCAAGCAGGCGCCGATGCCGATCGCCAGCGCAAGGCCTACATGCTGCAAGGGGCCCATGAACGCCACGTTCATCAGCTGCGTCATGATGAGGGTGAACACGGCAATCTTGACCGGAGTACGAATGTCACCGCGGGCATAGAAGCCAGGTGCCAGCACCTTCACCAGAATCAGGCCCAGCAATCCGGCCGCGTAGGCGACCAGCGCCCAGCGAGTCTGCTCGACATCGTATGCGTTGAAGGCACCATAATGGTACAAAGTCGAAACCAACGGCACCGCCATCAGCGCCAAACCCAGGGCAGCCGGCAATGCCAGAAGAAAGGTGAGGCGCAGCCCCCAATCGAGCAGCCCGCTGAATTCCCCATTCACGTGGTTGGCGGCGGCCTTGGACAGGCTGGGCAGCAAAATGGTGCCCAATGCCGCCCCCAGCATGCCCGCTGGAAACTCCATCAGGCGGTCCGCGTAATAAAGCCACGAGACACTGCCACTGGCCAGAAAGGAGGCGATGATCGTGTTAAGCAGCAGGCTGATCTGCGCCACGGAGACCCCGAAGAGTGCCGGTGCCATTTGTTTGAGGATACGCCGTACGCCAGGATGGGAAAAATCGAGCCGGAAGCGGGGAATCATGCCGATTCGGCGCAGCGCCGGCCACTGGAATGCCAATTGCGCCACTCCGCCAATCAAGACGGCCCACGCCAGTGCCAGCACGGGTGGATCAACCAGCGGAGCCAGCCAGAGCGCACAGGCGATAAACGACAGGTTGAGTAGAACCGGTGTGAATGCCGGCACGGAAAAGCGGCTCCAGGTATTGAGTACGGCACCGGCAAACGCAGTGAGGGCAATAAACAGGATGTAGGGAAACGTCAGCTTCAGCATTGCCACCGTGACGGCAAACTTCGGCGCGTCCGCCGCAAACCCGGGAGCGCTGACATAGATGATGATTGGCGCCGCCAGCACCCCGATCACGGTGATGACCCCGAGCACGAGAGCGAGCAATCCAAAGGTGTGATCGACCAGTGAGCGGGTCGCTTCCTCGTCTCCCGCCGCCCGGCTCTGGGCCAGGATGGGCACAAACGCCTGCGAGAATGCCCCCTCGGCGAACAGGCGCCGCAGCAGGTTGGGAATCCGGAAGGCAACAAAGAAGGCGTCGGTATACATGTTGGCCCCAAAAGCCCGCGCAATCAGAAATTCGCGTGCAAGGCCCGTAATGCGTGAAAGCAGCGTAAAACCGCTGACTTTTGCCAGTGCGCCCAAAAGATTCACGCTGCGAGTATACCCGTCGGCGCAACCGGTTTCGCCCGTCTATCAGGCCCATCCTTCGAACTTGAGGTCAACCGCCACCTAGCCGGTCTGTGGCGGCGCCCTGACGCCCGTCCTCGTCAGACTTCCACCTCGCGCGAGGACGCCCTTTCGGGAAAGAACATGGCGGACTTGCAATTAAGCCCTTGAATTTGCTATAATCTTGGATTACCCAATTTGATCTTCGCCAATTTAGCCGGCCTGCTGGCTGGCCCACTTGGCAATCGTGAAGGTGACCCGCCCATTCAGCACTGCCTGACTGCGACCCAGCGCCTTTGCATTCCTTCTACCTCCAACCTCATTAAACATTCATGGCAACCGGACAAAAAGCAAAGAAAAAAATCGTGCGCCTGGCCTCGGGCCGGAAGCGCGCGCGTCAATCGATCAAGGAAAATGCTGCCAATTCGAGTCTGCGCTCCAAGTTGCGTACCGCCATCAAGGCCGTACGCAAAGCGGTAGCCGCAGGGGACAAAAAGGTTGCCACGGACACCTTCAAGGCGTCACAAAGCATTATTGACACGATCGCCGACAAGAAAATCGTTCACAAGAACAAGGCTTCGCGTGACAAGAGCCGTCTGGCTGCAGCCGTCAAGGCAATGGCCTGAGCATCCTCAGGAAGGGAAGGCATTCCCACCCTGCCAGGCATGATCCAGAAAGAAAAAGCCGCCCTTCCGGGCGGCTTTTTCTTTCTGGGTTTTCATTCAGGCGTGTCGTCATCTCGCTCGCGTACCCGCCCAGGACGGGTACGCAGATCATTGTCCTTGGCAAAGTTGAGCAGGAACGTATATGCCATGGGTTCAAGTTCCTTCAGCCGGATATCCACCACCACACAGCGCACCCCAGCCGAAGTAATCGGAAAACAATAGGGGGAATAGCCCAGCCGCCCGTCCCCGCCAAAGGAAGACATGCAGCCGGCGAGTCGCTCAGCCCAGTCGCTGGGGCGAAAAGGCTTGCCAAGCTGGGTGATCCCCAGGATCACGAACTCAAGCGATTCGGCGGCCATACTGCGATGTATCCCCGGTTGCGTGGCGAACGGTGCGCTAACGCTAAAGTCGCGATTTTATCGCTTCAACGCGCCCTGAGCCCAACGTCTTGACGAGGGCGGCGGATACAATCCGGGATCCTTCATTCCCATCACCAGCATGAAATCTGTCGCCGTCTTCTGCGGGTCCAACCTCGGCACCAATCCCGCCTATTCTGAAGCGGCCGATCAGGCCGGTCGCACAATCGCCGGTCGGGGAATGACTCTGGTGTACGGGGGCGGGCATCGCGGCTTGATGGGCAAAGTGGCGGACGCCGCCTTGTCTGCAGGCGGGCAGGTCCATGGTGTGATCACGGACTTCCTGAAATCAAAGGAACTGATGCATCCGCGCATCCAGACATGCGAAGTTGTCGCCACCATGGCCGAACGCAAGCATCGCTTTGCCGAACTGGCAGATTCCTTTCTCGTGCTCGCAGGCGGCGTCGGTACCCTCGAAGAAACCAGCGACATGTGGAGTCGTGCCCAGCTGGGCGGTTTGCGCAAGGCCATTGGCATCGTCAATACCCTGGGCTTCTATGATCCCTTCCTCCTGCAGATCGAGCGCATGATTGCCGACGGCTTTCTGCCGGCGCGGCAAAAGGAGTGGCTGGTAGTCGGCAGCGACGTCGGCACGGTGCTGGATGGCCTCTCACACTACGAGCCGCACGACGTCTCCAAGTGGATTTGATCCAGCAAGGAATCCTGCCGTGACGCTGAACCTGCTGTATCCCATTGCGCGTGCTGCCATGTTCCGGCTCGAACCGGAAGACGCCCACGCCCTCACCATGAAAAGCCTGAACGCGATGGCCGCCTCCGGCACCACGCGACTGGTCGCACCCGCCATTGCGCCGGATCCACGCACCGTGATGGGCATCGAGTTCCCCAACCCCGTCGGCATGGCAGCCGGCGCTGACAAGAATGGCGAATGCATCATGGGCTATGGTGCCCTCGGATTCGGCTTTCTTGAACTGGGCGGCGTGACCCCGCGCCCGCAGCCGGGCAACCCCAAGCCGCGCGTGTTCCGGCTCACCAATGCGCGCGGCGTCATCAATCGCTTGGGGTTCAACAACCTGGGTGTCGACTTCCTCGTAGAACGCCTCAAGACCACCCAGTACAAGGGCATCCTGGGTGTCAACCTCGGCAAGAACCTGGACACACCGCTGGAGGCTGCGGCGGATGACTATGCCCACTGCTACGTCAAGACCTATCCCCACGTGCGATTTGCCACCATCAACGTGTCATCGCCCAACACCAAAAACCTGCGCCAGTTGCAGAATGACGATGAGCTGGCCGGCATCATGAAGCGCATGAAGCGCGAGCAGGAACGCTTGTCGGATCGGCATGGCAAGTACGTTCCCTTGCTGGTGAAGATTGCGCCCGACCTTGACGACGAACAGATCGAAACGATTGCCAAGCTCCTGGTCAAGCATGCGATTGACGGCGTCACCGCCACCAACACCACCATCAGCCGTGAAGCGGTCGCGGGTCAGAAGTATGCCGATGAAACCGGCGGCCTCTCCGGCGCGCCGGTGTTCGAGCCCTCCAATCGCGTGATTCGCAAACTGGCGCACCATCTTGACGGCGCACTACCGATCATCGGCGTGGGTGGCATCATGAGCGGAGCCGATGCCAAAGCCAAGGTCGCCGCTGGCGCCAGCCTGGTGCAGTTCTATACCGGCCTCATCTATCGCGGCCCCGGCCTGGTGGCCGAAGTCGCGAAGGCCCTACG
>CAYUEG010000068.1:11896-19843 GCA_964443245.1 uncultured Burkholderiales bacterium
CCGGCCTCATCTATCGCGGCCCCGGCCTGGTGGCCGAAGTCGCGAAGGCCCTACGCCGCGCATAGCCGACGACGATACCAGTCGTCAAGGCCGATTAGCGCCTTGTCGGCTGAAGGGGGTTTCCCTCACTCAGGCTTCATCCCCGCTTCCTTGACCAGCTTTTCGAATTTGGCGTACTCAGCGCGGGTGAACGCAGCAAACTCCTCCGGCGTATTGGCGACCGGTTCTGCACCCAGCTGCGTCAGCCGCTCGCGCACTTCCGGCAATCGGGCGATACGGGCGATCTCGCGCTGAATCTTGTTGGCAATGTCAGGTGGCGTGCCGGGTGGCGCGTACAGGCCGTACCACGCCGACGTTTCGTACCCTGGCAGGCCCGCCTCGATCACCGTGGGGATATCCGGCATCGACGGCGAGCGGTTCTTGCCGCCAACACCCAGCACGCGCAGCTTGCCGCTCTTGTAATGCTGCAGCACCGTCAGCACGCTGGTAAAGCCCACCTGAATGTGGCCTCCCAACAGATCCGTCATGATTTGCGAACCACCTTTGTAGGGCACATGCAACAGATCGACACCGGCTTGCGCCTTGAATTGCTCACCTGCCAGGCGAGACGAAGGCTCGGAGCTGCCAAAGCTAAGCTTGCCGGGCTGGGATTTGGCGAGTGCGATCAGTTCGCGAATGTTGTTCGCCGGCACCGACGGATTCACCACCACCACCCAAGGGGAAGCGGAGACCAGCGTCACCGGCGTGAAATCCTTGATCACGTCAAACGGCATGCGCGCCTTGACGAACGGGTTGATCACATGCGCCGCCACCACCAGCACCAGGTTGTGGCCATCCGGCGGCGATGACATGATCACCTCCGAGCCGATCACACCATCCGCACCCGGCCGGTTCTCCACCACGACGGATTGGCCCCATGATTCGGTGAGCCGCTGGGCAAAGAGCCGCGCCAGAATATCGGTGCCCCCTCCCGGCGCATAAGGCACCATCAGCCGCACCGATTTGGAGGGATAGTTCTGCGCCTGCGCACCTGCCATCCCCGGCATCAGGCACGATGCCGCCAGCGCCAGAGCGCACAGCAAGCGGCCTGTCCCATTCTTCTTGATCTTCAGCATCACCCCTCCTCGGTTATCGATCGAGCCTCCACCAACAGCCATCTTAGCGCGCCGGCACCCTGCCCTTACAATTTCAGCCATGACGACCGACACGCCACCCCAGCCTGCCCCGCCACTTCAACTGCCGGAGGGATTCAAACCTGCCTCCTTTGAGGGAGGCGTGAGCTTCATTGGCGTCAATGGGCCGCTGTATCGCAAACGTGAAGGCGACCGCATGGTGCTCGGCATGCGCGTCGAGAAGCGCCATTGCAACCCGGCCCGCATCTGCCATGGCGGCATGTTGATGACGTTCGTCGACATGTCCATGGTGCTGGCAGCCAACTATCAGGAAAAGCTTGGACGCTTCCTGCCTACCATCAGCCTCTCGACCGATTTCCTCAGCCCGGCACCGGAAGGGGTGTGGATTGAAGGCCGCACCGACATCCTGCGCCTCACCCGCACCATGGTGTTTGCCCAGTGCCTGGTGACCGCGGAAGGCAAGAACATCGTGCGCGCCAGCGGTGTATTCAAGCTCGGCCCGGAAATGAGCCGGCCGGACGACGTACCGGGCACCTGATCAGCCGCCCTCAGGGATGCGGCCCCCACGGCGCAGCCATCATCAGCTTGTTTTCCTGCAGCGTCAGCATGGGCCTGAGCTTGGTCACAAAGGCCATGAAGTCCGGGTCGGCATAAATGCCGGCCCAGAAAGCGCGCCGGTCAGCATCGTCATCGAACTTCCACAAATGGATCAACTGGTTGAGCGCACCGATGTCACCGGTGAAATAGCCCACCAGCTTGTTCGGATGTTTGGACAAGGCCGGCCAGCCCGCCGATTTGTAGATCTCCACCACCTCAGCCATTTTGCCGACCGCCACCGCATAAGTGCGCAGTTCATAAATTGCCATTCAAGACTCCTTGAGAAAAAGTGGAACGCCAACGCTGGTTATCTGCCGATCACCTTGGCAAGGCCTTCCGGGTCAGCCACGCTCACCCAGAGCGTGGAGTGCTTGCGCAAGCCGATCACCCGCGGCACCTTCTTTACAAAAGCAATACTCAAACCCTTGCGATGGTTAGTGCCAAAGGTAATGCCGTCATCGGAAAGACTCAGCCGCAGCCCCACCGCCGTGTACCAGCGATGCGGGCCGGTGACTTCTGTGTGAGCAACATTGTCGAGCGTGGTTGCCACCTTGAAGCGCCCGTAGGTGGCAATCAGTTCGCCCTTCGCGGTAATGGTCACCCCGTCCGACTTGCGCACGCCAAGCACCAGAAAAAGAGCGCTCCACCGTTTGTCGAGCAGGTAGGGAAACCTTCGCGTTTTCATTGGTCGACAGTCTATCGCACGCGCTTGATTGACTTGGATGGGTAAGTGGGGTTGCCGCTCGACGATATGCGACTACACCTTGGCGCCTTTCTCGGATGGCCCGGCCAGTGCTGCTAACAGCACCCGGATACGTGGCGTCATTTGTCGTGTTGTGGGCAAAACTAACGAAATCGGCAGCGGCGGCGGACGGAAATCGGGAAGCAATTCGACCAGACGTTTCGCCTTGATTTCCTCGGCAACCATGTAATCGGGCATCTGGATCATACCCATACCCTCGACCGCACCACGCACCAGCGCGTCTCCGTCGTCGAAAACGCTACGCGCCTGCGGTACCACGCTGAGGGCGCGCTTGCCGACGCGAAACCGCCAAGGCATCGGTCGACCGCTGGTTGGCATACGAAAAGCGAGGTGGTCGTGGCCGGCAAGCCCATCCGGATGCGTGGGCTCACCGCGCCGCTTCAGGTAATCAGGGCTGGCGATGAGCAGCATGTTTTGTTCGCCAATACGCCGCGCTATCAACGTTGAATCGGTCAACGCACCAACGCGCACCGCGGCATCGAGCCCTTCGCGTACCAGATCAGCGTAGCGGTCGGTAAAGGTCACCTCAAACGATAGTTCCGGATAGGCACGCGCCAACGCGGCAAGCTTCGGCACCACCACCTGCCGACCCCAGATAATCGGAATGTTGAGGCGTAACATCCCGCGCGGCTTGCCACGCACGCCTTCTGCCTCTTCGCGCAAGCCTTCCATCTCTTCGACAATACGGCGGCAACGCTCGTACAACTCGGTGCCGTCGCCGGTCAGGTTTACCTGGCGAGTAGTCCGGTGGAGCAGGCGCAAACCGAGATCTGCCTCCAACCGCGCCACTGCCTTCGCCACCGCCGACGGCGATAGTCCGAGTTCACGCGCGGCCCCCGCAAAGCTGCCCTGCTTGACAGTCTCTGCGAAGCTCATCAACGCAGCCATACCTGCCATGAGGTCTCCAAGATTAACGACATTATGTCTTGAATATTACGACATTGTCTGATCTTCACTCGTCAGCCGTGCCGCCTCAGAATCCGTTCCGTACTCACCTCATGAAAGCCAAACGCCATGACCATCATCGCCAACAACCAGGTTCCGCATCAACAGCTACCTGGTCTTGACCACCAGACCCTCGCCAATCTGGATAGCGGACTCAAGCACCTCTCGATGTGGCGCCAAACCATGGCGCCGGGCGCTGCCACACCGCCCCACCGGCACGATTGCGAAGAGATCGTGTTGGTACAAACCGGATCGGGAGAACTGCACCTAGGCGGCAAAGTCACTGCATTCGGTCCGGACAGCACGCTGGTGATTCCACGCAACGCCGATCATCAGATCATCAACACCAGCAGCGTCGAGATGAATGTGATTGCTGCTTTCGCCGGCACCGGATTCGAGGTGCATTTCCCGGATGGGCAACCCATTCCCTTGCCTTGGCGTACCTGACAACACCATCTACCGGTAAGCTACCGCGCAGGTCGCTGCAAATATGACGTCATGCCCTTGCGGAAACGACACTACGACGTTTCCGCAAGATGCTGCCGCTGCCGGGAGGGGGTGGCGGCAATTCGCTTGCGCTGACCCGATGCAATGCCTTTGCGCATGGATGCCAGGCGGCCACTGGCGCCACTTTGGGCATAGTCCTGATGCAGCGCCGCTTCGACTTGAGACCGGTCGAGCGCGCGGGCTTGGACCAGGTAGCGATCCGCCAAGTCGAACAATCGCTCCAGCGCGATGTTGTGCGTCTGCCCGCTCTCGGCATGGAGCCAATCCGCAAACGCCATGAAGCCGGCAAACGCTGAGCCCTCCCCCATGATCAGCGGCAGTGTCCTGCTAAAGCGCCCCGAGTTGGCCACCAGATCCCAGTAGCGCGCGAAGCGTTCGACGCGTCGCATGTCGCCGGCGCTAATGACGGCGGTCGCGAGCACGTTGTAAGGCGGCTCGGGGTTGTAGTGCATGCCGAAGGCTTCGGTGTGGCGGATGATCGGGGTGCCGCGCAGGCGCTTGAGGATGCCAAGCTGGATTTCGTGGGGGCGCAGGGCGTAGAGTTGATCGAAGCCACGCGCAAAGCTTTCGAGGTCTTCGCCGGGCAGGCCGGCGATGAGATCGACGTGCAGGTGGGCTTGCGAGTGGGTGTGCAGCCAGGTGAGGTTGTCGGCTGCCTTGCGGTTGTCCTGCTTGCGCGAGATGCGTTGCTGCACTTCGGGGTTAAAGGTCTGGATGCCGATTTCGAATTGCAGTGTACCGGCAGGGAAGCGGGCAATGCCGGCTTTGAGCGCTTCGGGCAGATGGTCGGGCACGAGTTCGAAATGGAGAAAGCACGGATCGTTGGGAGCCGCCTCAATCTTTCGGATAAAGAAGTCGAGAATGGCGAGGCTGGTCTTGACGTTGAGGTTGAAGGTGCGGTCAACAAACTTGAAGCGGCGCGCGCCGCGTGCGTAGAGCGTGTCGAGCTCGGCAAGGAAGGTTTGGGTATTGAATGGCCAGGCGGTTTTGTCGAGTGCCGAGAGGCAGAATTCGCACTTGAATGGGCAGCCGCGCGAGGCTTCGACATAGAGCGTGCGCTGACGGATGTCTTCGGCGTTGAACTCCCCGTAGGGCAGCGTGAGGGTATCGAGCGCGGGTTGTTCGCCGGCGTGCACTTTCATCAGCGGTTGCGGGCCGTCGAGCAGTTGTCGGCACAGTTTGGGGAAAGTGACATCGCCCCAGCCGGTGATGACATGGTCGGCGCGCTTGCAGATGCTTTGCTGCCCGGTTTCGAAGCTCACTTCAGGACCGCCGAGCACGATGGTGATGGCCGGTTGAGCAGCCTTGAGAATCGCGATCACCGCCTCGGTCTGGCGCACGTTCCAGATGTAGACGCCAAAGCCGATGATGCTTGGGTTGAGCGCAAGCAATGCATCGGCAATCTCTTGCGGCGGGCGGCGGATGGTGAACTCGGCGAGGTGCGTGTCGCCCTTGAGCGTGCCCATGTTGGCCAGCAGATAGCGCAGCCCGAGCGAGGCATGGGTGTAGCGGGCGTTGAGGGTGGCGAGCACGATTCGGGGCATCCGTAGATTGTAGGATGCGGGGCATCCGTGGATTGCGGGGTGCGAGGCATCCCGCATCGCTTAACATCTCCTCCACGACTTCGCGGTTTTCCCTACATGACCACCACCCGCATGCCGGCACTGTTTCTGGGCCACGGCAGCCCGATGAATGCCATTGAACCCAACCGCCATGCCGAAATCTGGGCGCGCATTGGCCGCGAGACACCGCGGCCAAAGGCGATCCTGGCCATCTCGG
This sequence comes from uncultured Burkholderiales bacterium, assembly GCA_964443245.1. Classification (GTDB taxonomy): domain Bacteria; phylum Pseudomonadota; class Gammaproteobacteria; order Burkholderiales; family JAEUOS01; genus CANJDH01. The sequence goes on from CAYUEG010000068.1 coordinate 17,621, forward strand.
CACACTGGTACACGCGCGGCATCGGCGTCACCGCAATGGAAACGCCGCAGACGATCCACGATTTCGGGGGTTTTCCGCAAGCGCTGTTTGAGATGCAGTACCCCGCCCCAGGAAGCCCGGCCTTGGCGGCGCGCGTGCGCGACCTGCTGGCGCCGCTGCCGGTGGCCATGGACCAGCATTGGGGGCTCGATCACGGCACCTGGTCGGTGCTGGCGCACGTGTATCCCGATGCCGACATTCCGGTTGTGCAATTGTCAATTGACGGTACCCAGCCTGCACAGTTTCACTACGACCTGGGCAAGCGCCTGGCGCCCCTGCGCGACGAGGGCATTCTCATTTTCGGCAGTGGCAACATCGTGCACAACCTCGGTGTAATGCGCCGCAATGGCATGGCACCCTACCCGTGGGCCGAACGTTTCAATACGTTTGCGCGCACTGCGCTGATTGACCGAAACGACCAGGCGCTGGTCGACTACGCCCTGCAGGGCGCCGATGCACAGCAGTCCATCCCGACGCCGGAGCATTACCTGCCCCTGCTGTATGTGCTCGGCGCCGGTGCAGGTGAAGCTGCAGCAATCGTGGACGACGGTCTGGAAATGGCGTCGATCAGCATGCTGTCCGTACGCCTGGGAGCGACAGGATGAAGTTCGAGCACCTGGTGCAGATCAATGACCCGCTCAACCCGCTGATCGATCCGCTTGACCGCAACACGCTCTGGCAAGGCCTGAAGCGCCGCGCCGAGAATCCGAAAGAGTTTGTGCTGGCGCTGGATGGATTCGAGGTACTTGAACGGTCTGCGGATTCGATCCGCCGCGCACTGACGTTTGGGCGTCTCGTCGTTCGCGATGAAGTGCGTTTCGTAGATCAGCATCAGGTGCGGTATCAGATTGAGCCGGAAGGGGAGGTACCCGCTGCCACGCTCACCACCACGATCGAAGAGCCAGCGCCGGGGGAGTTATTTGTGCGCTTCGAATACGACGTCAAGCCGGTCATGGGGGCAGCGCCGCGCGAGGCGTTTTACGACGAGTATGTCAAGCAAGCGTACGTCGAGGCTGACATCGACTCGATTGTCACGATTCGGCGCCTCGCGGCGCAAGGCGTGCTCTGACACCACCGCCGGAGGTGCCGGCAATGGCGTCGCCCCGACTTAGCCGCAAGCCATGCATCAGAGCGCGGCCTGGCAGCCGGCGCGACCTCGTACAATTCTCCGTTCCCCATTCATCAAGCTGAGTTGGCCATGGACCGTCGCACCTTCTTTCCTGTTGCAACCGCCTCCGCACTCGCCCTGGCGGGCACTGCCACCACCGCGAACGCGCAGAACCTCGCGCCCTGCAAAGGGCCGGATGTCGTCTACGAACCCACCTCTCTTGGCGTGGTGGCGCGCATGCTGGATGTGGCGCAGGTCAAGGCTGGGGATGTGGTGTATGACCTGGGCTGCGGGGATGCGCGCATCGTGATTGCCGCCGCCATGCGCGGTGCGCGCGGCATCGGCTTCGAAATCGAACCGAATCTTTATCAGTACGCGCTGGCCAACATCAAGGCCGAAAACCTCGCCGACAAGGTCAAGGTGGTACAGCAGGACCTCTTTACCGCCGACATGAGCGAAGCCTCGGTGGTTGCGCTGTATCTTCTGCCGGAGATGAATACACGCCTGCGGCCGAAATTCTGGAAAGAACTCAAGGTGGGCACGCGGGTGGTCGTCAATGCATTCCCGATCGGCGGCTGGGAGCCGGATCGGGTTTTCGACGTACCTACCCGGTATCGCCACATGTACCTTTACACCGTCAAGCCGGAGCACAAGCGCGCTTAAGACTGCTTTCCGTCCTGCGCTGGCGCAACTGTGATGACGGCGTGAGGGGCGGCAGCCTTGGAAAGTACGAACAAGCGCAGCAATTCAGGCAGGTGCAGGCTAAACTGGCGCTCCTTTCGCTGGCCGAATTTTTGACTGGTTCTTCATGAGCATTTTGCGCAACCTACTCGGCCGCAATGCCGTCTTGTCCGAGCCGGCCCAACCTGCTGCCAAAACACCGGCCGAGCCTGTGCCGTCCGGCCCGGAAGCACAGGCCCTGCGCACAGCCGCCCTCAAGGCCGAGCTTGAAGGTGCTGACGCCGCCAAGCTGATCGAACTTGCCACCCATGACAAGCGCGGTGCCTTGCGCCTGATGGCGGTGGAGGCGCTGGCTGGCTTTTCGCCGCCCTTAAGCACCTGGGAAGAGATCGCCA
>CAYUEG010000069.1:0-19787 GCA_964443245.1 uncultured Burkholderiales bacterium
AGTTGCGGCGGATGTAGTTGATGATGGCTTCGTCGAACTTGTCGCCACCGACGCGCACGCTGCCCGCATAGACCATGCCACCGAGTGAAATCACCCCCACTTCGGTGGTACCGCCACCGATATCCACCACCATGGAGCCGGTTGCGTCGGACACCGGCAGCTCGGCGCCGATCGCCGCTGCCATCGGCTCCTCAATCAGGTACACCTGCGATGCCCCGGCGCCAAGTGCGGATTCACGAATTGCACGCCGCTCGACCTGGGTGGAACCGCAGGGTACGCAGATGATGATGCGCGGGCTTGGCGAAAACAATCTCGACTCGTGCACCTTCTTGATGAACTGCTTGAGCATCTGCTCGGTGACCGTGAAATCGGCAATCACGCCGTCCTTCATCGGGCGGATCGCGGTGATATTGCCGGGTGTCTTGCCCAACATCATCTTGGCTTCCTTGCCCACAGCCTGAATCGTCTTCTTGCCGCTAGGGCCGCCCTCCTGGCGGATCGCCACCACCGAGGGTTCGTCAAGCACGATGCCTTTGCCACGCACATAAATCAGCGTGTTGGCGGTACCCAGGTCAATGGCCAGGTCGTTGGAAAAATATTTACTGAACAGTCCGAACATGAGGGTCTTTCGTGGCTATCGGCAATGCGGGCCGAGAGCGTAATGCACAAGTGATACTGACAATCGGTAACCCGCAATTCTACCTTATAATTCAAGACGTTCCACCCACTTCTGCGATGCAGCACAAGCGCGTTGGGGAAGTTTTCCCCGCGCAAACTGCACTACTTTGGTTCATGGCCCTGACCCTTAACGACATCAAGCGCATCGCCCATCTGGCACGCATCGACATCACCGATTCGGAAGCGGCGGGCACGTTGCAATCGCTCACCGGCGTATTTGCATTGATCGAGCAAATGAAAGCGGTCGACACAGCGGGCGTCACGCCCATGTCGCACGGTATTGATGTCACGCAGCGCCTGCGAGATGATCGGGTCACCGAGCGTGATCAGCGCGACGAATACCAGCGTCCGGCAGGCCCGCGTGTTGACCACGGACTGTACCTGGTGCCAAAGGTCATCGAATAAACACACCGGCGTGAGGGTGGCTCCTGGAGCCATTCTCCTCGCGATTGACCATGATCAACAGCTCACTTGCCGAACTCTCCGACGCGCTGGCCGCGCGACGCATTTCCAGCGTCGAGCTGACCACGCTGTTTCTGGACCGCATCGCCGACCTCAACGGCAGCATCAACGCATTCATCACGGTCGATCGTGAGCGCGCGCTGGCACAGGCGGCCGAGGCTGATGTGCGGATCACCGCCGGCCAAGGCGGTGCGCTCACCGGCATTCCGGTCGCGCACAAGGACATCTTCGTCACGCGCGGCCTGCGTACCACCTGCGCCTCACACATGCTGGAGGACTACGAAAGCCCGTTCGATGCGCACGTGATCGAGGCGTTCAACCAGGCCGGCGCCGTTATCCTGGGCAAGACCAACATGGACGAGTTTGCGATGGGCTCGTCCAACGAGACTTCCTTCTTCGGGCCGGTGCGCAACCCGTGGGACACGCGCGCCGTGCCCGGCGGCTCCTCCGGTGGCTCGGCGGCAGCACTGGCCGCGCGCATGGCGCCTGCGGCGACGGGTACCGATACCGGCGGCTCGATCCGCCAGCCTGCAGCGCTGTGCGGGGTTTCCGGCATCAAGCCTACGTACGGCGTCGTGTCGCGTTACGGCATGATTGCCTTTGCCTCTTCCCTTGACCAGGGCGGGCCGATGGCCAAGTCCGCACGCGACCTGGCCATGATGCTCAATGTCATGGCCGGATTTGATGCGCGCGATTCGACTTCCCTCGAACGACCGCGCGAAGATTACACCCGCGATCTGGACCAACCGCTCGCAGGCCTGCGTATCGGTCTGCCGAGGGAGCACTTCGGCGCCGGCCTCAACGGCGATGTCGCCGCGGCAGTCGAGGCAGCGATTGCCCATTACCGCACGCTGGGCGCAAAGACCGTCGACATCTCCCTGCCGAACAGCGCGTTGTCGGTCCCGGCGTACTACGTGATTGCCCCGGCCGAAGCGTCGTCCAACCTGTCCCGTTTCGATGGCGTTCGCTTTGGCCATCGCGCCAGGGAGTATGCAGATCTGGTCGAGATGTACAAGAAGAGCCGGGCGGAAGGGTTTGGCGCCGAGGTCAAGCGCCGCATTCTGATCGGCACCTATGTGCTGTCGCACGGCTACTACGATGCGTACTACCTCAAGGCCCAGAAGCTGCGCCGCCTGATCGCCCAGGATTTCACCCGGGCATTCGAGCAGTGCGATCTCATCATGGGGCCGACCTCGCCCTCGGTAGCGTTCAACGTCGGTGAAAAGTCTGACGATCCGGTCAAGATGTACCTCAACGACATCTACACCATCGCCGCCAATCTGGCCGGCCTGCCGGCCATGTCGATTCCCTGTGGTTTTGGTGATCGCGGGCTGCCCGTCGGCCTGCACATGGTTGGCAACTATTTCTCGGAAGGCCGCATGCTGAACGCTGCGCACCAGTATCAGCTGGGCACGGATTGGCATACCCGGGTACCCGGCGCCATCGCCACTCCCTCCACCTAAGCCAGCACTCAGAAGTCGCGAATGGCCAAGCTCGACAACATCCACCGCAAACTGATTGACGCCGCGCAACTCCTCGATGAAGCGGCGCACGAGATGCGCGAAGGCACCGGCATGCCGCCCGAACAGGTTGCCAAGATCGGTGCCGCCATGGCCGAGGTCATGCTGGTGCGGCACCAGATCTACGTGCTGCGCCCGGATCTGATGCCGGGCTACCTGAAAGATGCGGATCGGGGAAAAGACGGGGGCGAACAATGAACTCACAGGCATTGCAGCGCTGGGAAGTGGTCATCGGCCTGGAAACCCACGCACAACTGGCCACGCAGTCGAAGATTTTTTCCGGCAGCTCCGTCGCCTTTGGCGCAGCACCCAACACGCAAGCCAGCGCCATCGACCTGGCGCTGCCGGGCGTGCTGCCGGTGCTGAACCGCGGCGCGGTGGAATGCGCAGTCAAATTCGGCCTGGCGGTGGGTGCCACCATTACCGACCGTTCGATCTTTGCCCGCAAGAATTATTTCTACCCCGATTTGCCCAAGGGCTACCAGATCAGCCAGTACGAGATCCCGATTGTGCAGGGGGGCAGCGTCACCATCCTGGTCGATGGCGTCGAGAAGGTCGTTCATTTGACGCGTGCGCATCTGGAGGAAGATGCCGGCAAATCGCTCCACGAGGACTTCGCCGGCATGTCGGGGATTGACCTCAACCGGGCGGGAACGCCACTGCTGGAGATCGTGACCGAGCCGGAGATGCGCTCTGCAGCAGAAGCCGTGGCTTATGCCAAGGCGCTGCATTCGCTGGTGACCTGGCTCGGCATTTGTGACGGCAACATGCAGGAAGGCTCGTTCCGCTGCGATGCCAATGTCTCGGTTCGGCCGGTGGGCCAGAAAGAGTTCGGCACCCGTTGCGAAATCAAGAACCTCAACTCCTTCCGTTTCATGGAAAGGGCGATCGAGTACGAAGTACAGCGCCAGATCGAATTGATCGAAGACGGCGGCACAGTCGTGCAGGAAACACGCCTGTACGATCCGGACCGGGATGAGACCCGTTCTATGCGCAGCAAGGAAGACGCGATGGACTATCGCTACTTCCCGGATCCGGATCTGCTGCCGGTCGCCATTGATGCGACCACCATCGAGCGGATTCGGGCCGACATGCCCGAGCTGCCACAGGCCATGCGCGAACGCTTCGTCGAGGGATACCGGCTGTCCCCGTATGATGCGACGACCTTGACCTCCTCCAAGGCACTGGCCCAGTACTTCGAGGCAGCTGCACGCATGGCCGCTTCAACTTTCGGCGGTGACGCCAAGACCGTGGCCAACTGGGTTCTGGGCGACGTGTCGGGGCGCCTGAACGAATCCGGCCTTGCCGCCAACGCGGCCCCGGTCACGCCCGCTGCGCTGGCCGGTCTGCTGGCGCGTATTGCCGACGGCACCATATCGGGCAAGATGGCCAAGGAAGTTTTTGCCGGCATGTGGGCCGGCGAAGGGGACGCCGATGCCATCATCGCCGCCCGGGGGCTGAAGCAAATCTCCGATTCCGGCGAGATCGAGAAAATCATCGATGACGTGCTGGCGGCAAACGCCAGATCAGTCGAGGAGTTTCGCGCCGGCAAAGAGAAGGCTTTCAATGCCCTGGTCGGGCAGGCGATGAAAGCCAGCCGCGGCAAGGCCAACCCAGCTCAGGTGAACGAGATTCTCAAGCGCAAGCTGGCGGCTTGACTCTTGACCGTCCCGGGAGGGGGTCCCCCCGGGACCACAGGACCTTACTTCTTGGCTGCGGCAGCAGCCTTCTTTGCTTCGCCAGTCAACTCGAGGTAACGCTTTTTGTCTTCGTCAAACTTGACGTTGACCTGCGTGATTTCATCTTTCTTCGAATTGAGCAGAAGCTTCTCGGCGCGCAAGGCACCCTCGTTCTCGTCGACGCGACGCTTCAACTCCGCAGGCATGGCCTTTTTCTTGAAAAACTCCTGCTCGGCGCGATTCTCGGCGGCCTGCTTCTCGAGAAAGCTGACACGCCGTTCGGAATCCTTCATTTCCTTTTCCACCTGCAGCAAGGCGCGCTGACGCTTTGACTCAAGATCATCCACGTTCTGATAGGTGCTCAGCAGTGCCTTGTCCTTGCGCAACTGCTCGGCACGCAATGCCGCTTCTTCCTTGCGCTTGGCTTCCTCGGCCTCCCGGGCAGCTTTCTGTTCCGGGGTGAGGGCCCCTTCTATCGTTTTGATCGTGGTGCCTTGTTTGGACAAGACGCGACCATCACGGCCCTGGCACTCGGGCAGCGGCCGGTCGGACGTGATGGTTTTTCCATTGGCGTCCTTGCAAGTGTAGATGGCGCCCTGAGCGCCCGCCGCCCCGGCCCAAAGCAACAGCGTCACCGACCCCGCAGCAACCACACTTCTGACGCCCATGTGTCATTCCTCCGCAATGCCGTAATCGCGCCGATAGGCAGCAACCTTGGCCTCAAATTGTAACAAGCCGGGATCGGCACCGGCGCGCAAGTAACCCAGGAGATCATCCAGGCCGGCAATGCTCAAAACGGGCAGGTCGTAGTCGCGGTTGACTTCCTGCACCGCAGACAAGGCTCCCGTGCCCTTTTCCATGCGATCGAGGGCGATCGCCACGCCGCAAGGGGTGGCAGACGCACCGCGAATCAATGCCACGGACTCGCGCACCGACGTACCGGCAGAAATCACATCGTCGATGATCAGCACGCGCCCGGAAAGGGCGCGGCCGACGATCACGCCGCCTTCGCCGTGATCCTTGGCTTCCTTGCGGTTATAGGCGAACGGCACATCGCGCCCCAGCCTGGCCAATTCCACCGAAACCGCCGCCGCCAGCACGATGCCCTTGTAGGCGGGGCCGAACAGCATGTCGAAGCCGACGCCGGCCTCCACAATCGTCCTCGCATAGAATTCGGCCAGCCTCCCCAGGGCGGCCCCATGGTCGAAGGTGCCGGCGTTGAAGAAGTACGGGGACAGGCGCCCCGCCTTGGTCTTGAATTCGCCAAAGCGGATCACGCCGGTCTCAACACAAAAGCGGATGAATTCCTGGCGGGTGTCGGACATACCATTCGTCATGCCAACTGCAGGCCGTTTTGCATCAGGCCTGGGTTGACCATGATCCTTCAATTTCTGTTTGTGGAGCTTGCAAGCGTGCGGCGCATTATCTCACTCAACTTCAACGGCATTCGCTCGGCAGCAAAGAAGGGTTGCTTCGAATGGCTGGCCACCCAGAAGGCCGACTTCGTATGCGTACAGGAGCTCAAGGCCCAGGCTGCGGACATGACGGCGGATTTTCTGGCACCGGGCAAGCTGGCGGGGCACTTTCACTACGCCGAGAAGAAAGGCTACAGCGGCGCCGGCGTCTATTCCCGGGCTGTGCCGCAGAAGGTCGTCATTGGCTTCGGCGCCAGGGAATTCGATGCCGAAGGACGCTACGTGCAGTGTGACTTTGCCGATCTCTCGGTGATCTCGGTCTACCAGCCTTCCGGTTCTTCGGGGGAAGACCGGCAGGCGGCCAAGTTCCGGTTTCTGGCGCTGTTCCTGCCACACCTGAAAAAGCTCAGAAAGTCCGGCAGGGAGATTGTCATCTGCGGCGATTTCAATATCGCCCACAAGGAAATCGACCTGAAGAATTGGCGGAGCAATCAGAAAAATTCCGGCTTCCTGCCGGAGGAACGCGCCTGGCTTACGCGTGTCCTCGATGAGGTCGGCTTTGTCGACGTATATCGCAAGCTTCATCCGACCGCCACGGACGAGGCCTACACCTGGTGGAGCAATCGCGGTGCAGCCTATGAGAAGAATGTGGGGTGGCGGCTGGACTACCAGATCGCCACACCGGGCATGGCCGCCAAGGCACGGCGGGCATCAATCTACAAGGAGCAGCGCTTTTCCGACCACGCACCCCTGATCATCGACTACGCAACGTGAAACGCAAGGCCGGGCTGCACCGGCCTGCCATGCCGGTCCGTCGTGCTAGTGCGACGGTGACGCGCTAGAACCGAAACGCCAGTTCCTGACGGGCAGCGTGATAGCGTTGCTCAAGGTCGTCCACGCTGTGCCCGCCCAGGTTGATCAGGCAATACCGGTAACTGCCGAGCCACTTGAACTCGCGCGCCAGCGACGCGCCCTTCTTGATGTACACCATGATGCGCGAATCCTCGAAGCGGCGCTCGATCTCGGCCACGCGCGCCAGCGAGGGGGCGGCTTTGAGCGGCTTCTGCTCGAAACTGCGCAGCACAAAGCTGGCCGCGTGCTGGTAGCGGCCCTGGCGGCGGCGCACCTGCGGCTTTTCGCCGGTTGCCAGTGCAATCATGCAGTCATACGTGTCGAAGCCGTCGACCTTCTGATACAGATCCGCAAACTGGTATGCGATGCGCGGATTGATCTCGATTGCCTTGATCGCACCGGTATCCGGGTTGTAGAAGAACTCGGCATTGAACATGCCGTGATCAAAGCCGAAACCTTCGATCAGGCGAATGGTCAGGGCATGCAGGCGTTCCTGCACTTCTTGTGGAAGGCGGGATGGATACTCGAACCGCTCAAAGGCTGACGTGCCGGGGAACATGACCGAATCGACCACGCCAAAAACGGTGACAGCACCTTCGTGGACGCAGCCTTCCACCGTGACCTGATGTCCTTCGATCACCTCCTCGGCGACGATATGGTGCACGTCCACCCCGAACTGCATGAAATCGTCGTTGAGCTGATCGGCCGGCAGGATCAAGCGCTCCAGGATGTGCTTTTCGAAAGGCTTGAATGTCAGGTGCTGCTTGAGCTCGGCAAAGTCGGCAACCTTGCGCGCCAGAATCGAGTACGTCGCCTTGACCGGCTTGACGAACAGGGGGAAGGGCAGGGTGATCCTGTCAGGCGTCGGTTCGCGGTAATCGAACACCTCGAACTTCATCGACGCTTCCGGCGCAATCTCGGAGATGAGGCGGCGCGCATAGTACTTGTGCTGGGCGGTCAGCACAGCGGCCGGATTGGCGCCGGGCAATCCCATTTTCCTGGCCAGGACCGCGGCCAGCATGGCGCCAAACTGCTCCTCGCTGCTGACCACCGCCACCAGGCCTGCATGTTCGTACTTCTTCATCATGCGGCGGATGAAGCGCCGGGCATCGAGCCACATCAGACGGGCGTTCTCCGGGAACTTGAACAGGTCGAACCCTTCGTGGAAGAAGCGGTAGCGGCTGGCAAACCGCGGCGATTCCAGTTCTGCGCGATCCCACTCGTTGGTAAACAAGACCAGAATGGCTGGCTTGTCGCGCTCGTTCAGCAACGCTCCCCCCAAAATTCCCCCCCCTCTTACGCCAGTTTGCCGGGCTTCGAAGACCCGTTCGGCCGGAAATGCCCTTGCATCAGGACAAAAGCACGTGCGCCAGATACGTCCAGAACCCGTTCATCGGATGCCGGGCACAACACCCCCCTGGAAAACGCCCGCGCCGCTCATTAACGGTAGGCACGCGCCAGATATTCCACCGAAACCCCAAAAAAGTATGCCAGACGCAATCGCCACATCAGAAAGATCGTCCGCCAAACCCCACGCGTCTCCCAGCGCCGGCCTGAAGTCTGCACCTGCAGCTTGAGGCACACCGGCGGCCCCAAGCGCTTCAACCGACGGCATAGCTCGATATCCTCCATCAGCGGCTGGTCAGGAAACCCGCCCACCGCATCGTACGCGGCGCGCAGCATGAAGATCGCCTGATCCCCGGTCGCGATCCCGGAGAGGCGTGAGCGCAGATTCATGCACCAGGCCACGACGGGAAGCATCCGGCTCTGACCGGCAATCCGCACATCAAAGCGCCCCCACACCCGCATCGAGTCGAAAGATCCGCCTGGAGCTTGCCCGGAAGCCGTTGGTGGAAGCCACTCTTGAGCACAGATGGCCGCGAGAACGGCTCCTGGAGCGCCTTCTGGCAGCATCGTGTCTGCGTGCAGAAACAACAATGCGGCACCCGACGCAGCAACGGCACCGGCATTCATCTGCCGGGCGCGCCCGCGTTCTGCCTTGATCACCCGGTCCGCAAGGGGAAGCGCGAGCGCCACGGTGGCATCGCTGCTGCCCCCATCGACCACGAGCACCTCGACGCCCGCTGCCCGCCAGGCCTGCAGCGGCCCCAGCACCGCTTCAATCACCGCCGCCTCATTCAAGGCCGGCACGATGATCGAGAGCGTGCCCGACCGCGTCGTCGCTCCTGTCACGGGCGCAATGTCCGCCTTAGCGCCGGACGTCGTTCAGATTCCAGTCATAGTCCAGAAAGCGGATGGCCGCCTTGCCCTCGGCGATGACCTTCTGCTCTTCGGGCTTGTCCGCCAGCAGTCTGGCGTATTTGCCGAAGTACTGCTCGCGCGAGGTGATCGGCGTCTGGTCCTTGCCGATCCCCTTGTAGCCCGACTGCCAGTCTTCCTTGAACCAGTCAAAGATCTTAGACACTTCAAGAGCTTCACGCTGCGCGTTGTAACGGTTGCGCGAGCGGTCTGACAGAAAGCGCACTGCCTGCTCCTCCAGCTGGGCGTCCAGGCTATCGGCCGTGAAGGCCTCTTCGCGCAGCGCCGGACAGCCGATGGAAGCACAGTTGACGGCGAAGTGCACGCGTGGCTCGTCGTAGACACCCTTCTTGCGCAGCATCTCGTGCTCGATCGCGTCCAGATGGGTGTCCTGACCCAGCAGCTTGAAGAATCGCTGCTTCCAGGGTGACGAGAACGTCCCGCCCAGATCCTTGATCGACTTCACATCGGGATATCTGGTCAGGATCAGTTGCACAGTCAAGGCGTTGTAGGCATTGATCAGGAACGCCATCTGCTGCGGCCTGGAGAACGCGCGGAACTCGGCATCGGTCACCCGGGAAAGGCTGTCGGTATAGCCCTTGAGTGCGGCCTCATCCAGCTTGAATCCCGCATACCGCACCTGGCTGATCTTGCCACCCTGGACCACCACGACATGCTTCTTGAGCAAAGCATCCCAGCTCCTGTGGCCGTGGTCAAACTGCGCGTGGGCGGCGCCTGCTGCCGCAAGCAATATCGATGCGACGATCCCGATGACGTACTTCATGCTCATCCCCCGTTCAATGATGTTCAGGCTTGTAGGCTGGCGTCTTGTCATTGAGCAGCGCACCGACACTGCCGAGCACGCCACCCACCCCGGCCATCCCCCGGCGCCACTGCTGGAACGCCTCCAGAAAGACCCATTGGCCCTGGGTAACAGTGCCGCGCTTCCAGTTGCCCGCTGCGTACTTGTTGGCTTCCGCCAGCGTCGGGTAGATGTGGATCGTACCCAAAATCTTGTTCAGGCCCAGACCATGCTTCATCGCCATCACGTACTCGGCAATCAGGTCTCCGGCATGCTCGCCGACAATGGTCACGCCAAGAATCTTGTCAGTGCCCGGCGCCGTCAGCACCTTCACAAAGCCATGCGCCTCCGAATCGGCAATTGCCCGGTCCAGGTCATCAATGCCATAGGTCGTGACGGTGTGGGCGATTCCTTTCTCCCTGGCTTCGGTTTCGTTCAGGCCGACGCGGGCCACCTCCGGTTCGGTGAACGTCGCCCACGGGATCACCGAATAGTCGGCCTTGAATTTCCGGAATGAGCCGAACAGCGCGTTGACCGCGGCATACCAGGCCTGATGCGCGGCGGTGTGGGTGAACTGGTAAGGGCCCGCCACGTCGCCGCAGGCGAAGATGTTCGGATACAGGGTTTCAAGATACTCGTTGGTCTCGATGGTGCGCGCCTTGGCCAACGGAATGCCCAGTTCTTCGAGGCCGTAGCCCGACGTATTGGCCACCCGCCCCACCGCGCACAGCACTTCGTCAAACGGAATGCGCACATCGCGGCCCTCATGCTCGGCAATCAGCACCTTCTCGCCATTCTCGAGGCGAAATTCCTTGGCCTTGTGGTTGACCAGCACGTTGACCCCCTCGGCGCGGAAGTTCTTCATCACCAGTTCCGACACCTCCGGATCTTCGCGAATCATGATGCGTGGCGCCATCTCCACCTGCGTGACCTGGGCGCCGAACCGGGCAAACGACTGCGTCAACTCCGAACCGATCGGCCCGCCACCCAAAACAATCAAGCGTCGCGGCAGGGTGCGAAGGTTCCAGATGTTGTCCGAGGTAAACGGGTTCATTTCCTTCAAGCCCGGAATCGGTGGGAGGAAAGGGCGCGCGCCAGCGGCAATCACGATGTTTTTCGTGGTCAGGCGCCGGGTTTCACCCGAGGCGAGCCTCACCTCCACCACCCAGGGCGAAACGATTTTCGCTTCGCCGGTGAGGCAGTCGACACCCAGTGCCGAATAGCGCTCGATCGAATCGTGTGGCTCGATCGCCTTGACGATGCCGGAAACACGCTCCATCACCTCCGCAAAATCAAATTTTGCGCCAGCCTCCTGCATGCCGAACTCCCTGGCGCGCCGGGTGTGCGAGAGAAACTTGGCCGAGCGGATCAGCGCCTTGGAAGGTACGCAGCCGGTGTTGAGGCAATCCCCGCCCATCTTGTGCTTTTCGATCAGCGTCACCTTGGCCTTCACGGCGGCGGCAATGTAGGAAGTGACCAGGCCGGCCGAACCGGCACCGATCACCACCACGTTGTTGTCAAACGTCGCCGGCTTTTTGTCCGCCCATTTGGCATAGACCTTCTTGGCCTTGATGCCGTCGACGATCTTCTTGGCGATGATCGGGAAAATACCAAGCAGCACAAACGCCCCCAGCAGCCCCGGCGACAGGATCCCCTTAAGCGAATCAATCTTGGCCAGTTCCGTTCCCGCATTCACGTACACCACCGTACCGAGGAACATGCCAAGCTGGCTGACCCAGTAGAACGTCCAGGCTTTCATGGACGTCAATCCCATCACCAGGTTGATCACGAAGAAAGGAAAGGCCGGGACCAGCCGCAGCGTGAAGAGGTAGAAGCCGCCTTCCTTGTCGACCCCGGCGTTGATCGCCTTGAGCTTGTCGCCGAACTTCGACTCGATCGAATCGCGCAACACCAGACGGGCAGCCAGGAATGCCAGCGTGGCGCCGATGCTGGAAGCAAAAGAAACAATGATGGTGCCCGTGACGACGCCAAAAATCGCGCCCGCCACCAGGGTCATGATCGCCGCTCCGGGCAGGGAGAGCGCGGCCACCGCCACATAGGCTGCGAAAAACGCCACAACGGTCTGGGCCTGGTTGGCGGCATAGTAGTCGGTGAGCGCCGCCTGCTGGGCCTTGATGAAGGCGAGCGACAGATACCGTCCCAGATCAAACGCGAAGAACGCGGCCAGCAGCGCCAGCACCACGGCAATGACGATGAGTTTTCCGAATTTCATGGTGTAGTCCCTTGGTTATGGGGCATTGGCATCACGAGCACAACCTTGCCACAAACATCCCGCAGCGCCCGATCCGCAGCGAGGCTGCCACGGGGGGTGAACTGGCAGTGTGCCTCAAGCCACAGCGGCCGTGTCCTGCGATTTATACGTAGGCTCGGAAGACACGGATGCCCTCCTGCGCAGCCTGACCTCACCACGCACGGCCCGGTCAAGCGTGTAGCGTGGCCCGGACACGATACGCTGGCGGTACGACAGGCTCGCCGGCGAGGCCGCCGGCCAGACCCGGTCAAAATGGGCAAGCCAGCCCTGCTGGTCGTAATGCAAGGGCACGCTATCCAGATAGACACCGTCGATCTGCACGCCGTACACACTCCCCACGGCCTCAGGAGCCGCCCGGGTCGAGATGCGGGTGATCAATCCAAAACTGCTATCGGCGAAGTTGGGCATGCCCGCCGCGCCGTTGTTGAACAATGCGCACACCCCTTGCCGCGTCACAAAGGTTTCGCCCACCGGCAGGCAGGTGTGGCTCGACGCAAAAGCGCGCACCTGCGCCGCCTCGAACAGCGCAGCGACGCGCGCACCTTCAATCGCCTCCTCGCCAAATGACCAGCCAGCCAGGGAATCGGCGTCGCCATGAACAATGCCCACCCTGAGCGCCCCCACCTGTGCCACCAGATGCATCGGCAGCGCCACCAGCCTTTCGCTCAGCGCCCGATGTCGCTGCGCAGTGGCTGACAAGCTGCCCATGATCGCGTTCGAGCGCGCCACATCGGCATCGCTGACATAGTCGGGGTAGCCACAGCCGCAGCCGGCGGCGGCATCCGGCGAGAGCAACTCGGTTTCGACGTTGCCGCGAATCGCGCGATGCCTCAGCACTTCCGTGTTCACCGCCTCGAAAGAGGCGTCGTCACGGTTGAACCAGTTGAAATCCCCGTTGAAGGCCAGTTGTGCGTCCGGCTCCAGCCGGCGCAATGCAAGCAGGGCCTCAAGGGCAAAACGGTTGCCGTACAAGCCGCCTACAACGTAGAGGGTCTCGGCTGAAAAATCGGCAGCGCGGTTGAGGGCCACAGCACCGTAACGATAGTCGGTCGGGCAACTGCGCCCGGGGATGATCGCTTCTTTCATTTGCGGTGTCATCGGCAATCTGCCTGAGAATGGCTCCAGAAGCCATTCTCAGGCAGCGCCCCTTTTTCTAGGTGAGCGCCCCGCCACAGGAAGATCCCTGTCCGGCAGTGCAACCGTAACAGTGCTCGCGCACCACGATGGCATTGCCGGCAAGATCTACATCGATCAGATCGGAGAGGTGGGTTCGCGCACGACCGGCCACCCTGAGTGGCAAGCCGAGCATCTGGTTGAAATCGCAGTCGTACACATAGCCCTGGTAATCCACCGAAACGATGGAGCGGCACATCACCGTTTCCAGGTTCTGCTCGCTGTGGGCATTCTTGAGCAGCGTCATGTAGTCGTTGAACTGGCCCTTGGAGATCAGGGTCGAGCCGAAGCGCTGGATCGGCATGTTGGCCAGGGTGTAAAGCTGGTTGAAGGTGATGCCGAAGGTCTCGCCCAGGATGCGCTTGTAGTCGGCTTCCAGCCCTTGTTGCGGTGGCGGCAGGTTCGGCCCTTGCGGGTTGTAGACCAGATTGAGTTTCAACCCGGACCCCTCCTTGCCGTAGCCCAGCGCGTTGAGCATGCGGATACCGGCGATCGATTTCTCGTACACGCCCTTGCCGCGCTGGCGATCCACCAGCTCTTCGGTGTAGCACGGCAGCGACGCCACCACTTCGACCTGGTGGTCGGCGAGGAATGCCGCCAGCCCCTCCTGCCCTGGTTCGGACAGGATCGTCAGGTTGCAGCGGTCGATGACCGTCACGCCGATCGAGCGCGCCTTGGCCACCAGGTGGCGGAACAGCGGGTTCAACTCCGGCGCGCCGCCGGTCAGGTCCAGTGTGGCGACATCCTGGGCCGCCAGATAGCCAAGCACCAGATCAATGGTGCGTTCGTCCATCATTTCCGTGCGCGCCGGGCTGGCGTTGACGTGGCAATGCAGGCAACTCTGGTTGCACTTGTAGCCCAGGTTCACCTGCAAGGTGTCAATCTGGCGCCGATTGATGTTCGGGAACGTCGTCTTTTCAAGCAGCGAGAGCGTCGCGTGCATACAGCCATCTCCGTAGGAACTGATCCGGATTATGGGCCATCGAGACCCGAGCCATCCGTCCGTATCCTTACGTATCAGATTCCCTGGCGGATGCGCTACCGCCGTGCGGCAACCGATTTGCTGCGCACGTGGCTGGCCACCATGAACAACGAGGCCACGATGACGCCGAAGCCGGCCATTTGCAGCAATGCCACGGTTTCATCCAGAAACAGCCAGCCCCACAGCATGCCAAAACAGGGCACCAGATAGGTGACCGACAGCGACACGGTCGGATCCGTGCGCTTCATCAGGCCATAGAAGAGCACGTTGGCCAAGGCGGTGCACACCACGGAGAGTGCAATCAAGGCCACCCACACCTTGGGCGTCCAACCCGCCGACGCCAACGCCGGCACAGCAAACGGTACCGCGAGCAGGCCGGCAAACAGGCTTTGGGTCAACGCCAGTTCCAGCGCGGGCCGCGTACCGAGCCGCCTGGACGCATAAATGCTCGAAATGGCGTAGCAACACGCCGCCCCCAGCGCGGCCGCAAAGGCAAACGCCACGCGCAGATCCATCGGAACCGGATCGAAACCCACCACCATGGCGACCCCCGCGATGCCGATGACCAGACCGACACCGCGACGCCAGCTCAGCACTTCGCCCAGGAAACACCAGGAGAGGGCGGCAGCAAACATGGCCGCAGTGGCGTTGAGAATCGCCAGCGTCGCCGCGTTGAGCGTGAGCGCAGCGTAGCCGATCATCGACTGCGCCACGAACGAAGCCCAGAACGCCACCATGAGGTAATGCCGCCACAGGCGCCACTCGCCCCAGCCCTGGCCCAGCGCGCGCATGACGGCGTAGAGCACCAGCGCGGAGATCACCATCCGGGCGCCCACCATGCCCCAGGGCCCCAGTGCGGGCACCAGAATGCGGATGAAGATGTACGAGCCGCCCCAAATGGCAGCGATCACGAACAAGGTGGCAAGGTCGCGAAGCTTCACGCCGGGATTATGCGTCTCCAACGTGGGCAAGTCGGTGAATTGAGCCGGTTTCGGCAGTGTGCTTGCACGATGTGCGACGCCGGTTCAGCGTAGATTTTTGTCCAGGGCAGCGCACTGGCGGATCGCCGGGCTGCGCCACCCTGAACGATGACTTCCAATCCTGCTCCACGAGGTGCGCCATGCCGATCTTGCAATACTGGACGCTCCCGGTCGCCGACGGCAAACAGGCCGTGCTGATGACCACCGCGTCGCATACTGAAATTACCCTGGTGCCGGTCGACTCGGTCGGCCACTTCATCGCCCAGCTGGAAAGCCTCAACTCCTTCGATGAACGCGTAGTGTTCAACGACTGACGGGCGAACTGCCTGCCCGCACTGCCTGCCAAGAGGCAGGCACCGTCTTCACTTGAAGACGGTCAGTACGCCGGTAAACCCGTACAGCCGGTCGCGCGCAATCTCGCCATTGGCGAAAAAGCCGACCAGGGGGATGTTGCCCAGGTGTTCACGAATCAGGCGCATCTCCGCACCCTGTTCACCGAACATGTTGGGGCCGCGGCCGACACAGGCGTGGTACAGCGCGGCCTTGGGTGGCTCGGTCAGGTCGTCCTTGAGGTCGTAGATCATGCGCAGCAGGTCGTCACGCGCACTCTGTGCATCGCGGCGGCAGAACATCATGGTGGTCCCGGTTTCCGGCATGTCGCCAATGGCCACCATCTTGTTGGCAGGGTCGATGCCAACCAGGTTGCGCACCAGGTAATCACCACCTCCGCCTGAGGCTTCCGAGCCCGGCACCACCAGGCCGACAAAGGTGTCGCGCGCCGCCCCGCGCAGACCCTGCAAGTCACATCCCAGATCGTCGAGCATCACGTCCAGCGCGGGCCGGTTGTCGAGCGTGACAAGGACATTGCGCTCCACCTGCGTGATGGTGTGCCGCGCCGGCAGCGGTGCGCAGCCTTGCGTCAGGCGCGTGGCGATCTGCACCTCGCTGGAAAACACCACGCCCGAAATGCCGCCCGACACCACCTGGTTGGCGATCTGCAGGGTCGGGCCGCGCGCGCTCGACAGCCCGCCTGCCAGATAGCCGCTCGACACCTTGCCGGACATGTCCCGAATCAACTCGTCGATATCCGGCGTATGCGGGTCGGCGTGGACCACCGCAAACCACGCAGCATCGGCACCGCTGGGTGTCAGGCTGCCGGCTTTGGGGGCGCGGGCATTGCCCGAAAACACGGCGTGCGAGGCGGCCGGCAGGGCACAGGTCATCACGGCGACGGCGGGTTCATCCAGATACTCGGTGCCGGTGGCCAGAACCCCGATGCCCACGCTGCCAACCCAATCGGCAATGCCGGTGCGTGCCTGCGCCATGGCCAGCATTTCGCTTGCGTAAGGGGCGAAGGCATCCGTGAGATACATGAATCCCAGATTGCCAAGCGCCCGGCCCTGCGGATCGGTCGCCCCCAACTGCTTCAGGGCCTCCTCGATGGCGGTTTTCCAGTCGCTGTGGGCGGCATGGCCAACCTGGAACGCGGGGCGGGTGGACAGGGACACTTTAAGGATTCAGCCGGCTGGTTTGCGCGAACGGCTGCGTGGCGTACCGGCGCCGGACTGGCCGGCCTTCCTGGCCGACGGCCGTTGCGGCTTGGTGCGGGCAGTGGCCGATTGGGTCGCCTTTTCAAACGCTTCTGCACTATCGACCATGGCTTTTTTCGCCGCCTCCTGGGTGGCGGCCGCCTGTTCCTGCATGAATTTCATCCAGCCTTGCGGGTTCATCCACGGGGCTGCCGCCGGGTCATCCTTCGAAGAATGGCTCCCACCAACACTTTCAGCCTTGTCGCCGGAGAACATGCGGTCGGAGGCACCCTTGAAGCCCTTGATTGCGGCGAGTTGCATCTCGATGGCGTTGATCTGCAAACCCATCATGTTGAGGTTCATTTCCAGCCACTGCTTGACCTGCTTCAACTCGCCGAGCCGCTTCTCCAGATCCTTGGGATCGAAATTGGGCGGTGGCGGAAAGCCGGTGCCGCCACCGGCATTGGCGCCATACCCCGGCAGCCCCATCTGACCCCAGAGGTTTTTGACGAACTCAAACGGATCAGGGGCATTGGACATCGCGGCTCCTTCAACGACGGGATGGTGCAGTCGGGGCGAGTTGCTGCTTCGGATTCTACGCCGCAATCGCGCAGTGCTGCCCGAATTCTTTTGCGCAATGACCTAGGCCGACGATGACCCCAGTACAGCACGAAAATCCGGATGCGCGATCGCCAGCAGGCGGCGACGGCGCTCGGCAAATGACGCGCCCTTCAGACGGGCGACGCCCCATTCGGTGACGACACAATCGACATCCGCTGCTGAGGTCGTCACCGGCCCGGAGAGGTCCGCGACAATGCGGCTGGTCTTGCCGTCCTTGGTGGTGGAACTCAACGCAATCACCGAAAGGCCGCCCTCGGAAGCCGCCGCACCGCGGGCAAAGTCGACCTGCCCGCCGAAGCAGCCCAGATAGAGGCCCGCCGCCACTTCCGCATTGACCTGGCCATGCAGGTCGACCTCGATGGCCGAATTCAAGCTGAAGAAATCCGGAATCCGCGCCAGCGAGGCAATGCCGTGCGTCTCGTCCGAAGGCGCCAGCCGGAACGCCGGGTTGCCGTCCAGAAAGCGATAGAACTTCTCCGACCCGGCAAAGATGCCGGATACCGTGACACCCGCATCGAAGCGCTTCTTCGAGTTGTCCACCACTCCTGCTTCGATCAGAGGCAAGGCCGCGTCGGTCAGCATGCCGCTGTGGATTCCCAGATGTTTGTGACCCCCCAGCTCGCGCAGAATCGCATCCGGCAAGGCGCCAATCCCCAACTGGATGGTGGCGCCATCCGGCACCAGGCCGGCGACATGGCGCGCCACCCGGGTTTCCACCTCCGACATGCGGGCTGCACCAAGGGCAACCAGCGGTGCATCGCTATCGACCAGGGCGTCGATGCGCAGGTCCGGCGGCAGCTCACCGCCGGGGATGGAGGGCGCATTCGGATTGACTTCGGCGATCACCACACGGGCCTGGCGCGCCGCCTCGGCCAGATAGGTTTCGTACACCGCGCCAAATGCATACCCCCTGCCATGGCGCGGTGGCGCCACCTGCATCAATACGCAGTCCGCGCGCAGGTGGCCCTTGCGAAACAGCGCCGGCAGTTGTGAGTAATGACAGGGGATCACGGCAAGGCGACCGGCCTTGGCCAGCGCCGCATTGCGACCGAGGCCGCCGTAGCTGGCAAAGTGCAGTTGCACCGGCGCCGAGGCCGGAAAGGTGTCCGACAAGGTCAGGCCCAGAATGACGGTGACGTCACCGATGCGCGCGGCCTCCTCAATCAGGGTTCTGGTCAGCAGCGTCGGCTCTGCTCCTCCCTGACCGACCACAATGGTGTCGCCGGCGCGGATCAGGCCGCGCACGTCGTCTGTCTTGATCTGGCGTGGGTTCCCGGATGGCTGCATCACACGACGCCTGCATCGCGCAGAGCGCGGATCTCGTCGGCACCATAGCCGGCGGCGGCCAGCACTTCGTCGGAATGTTCGCCCAATTCGGGAGCGTGCAGATTCGGTTGCGCCGGCTCGCGGGCATACTTGATCGGCACGCCCAGGTGCTGATTCCCGGCCGCATCCTTGAGCAGCATGCCGCGCTCGACCGTGTTCGGATCGTCCATCGATTCCTTCAGCGTGCGCAGTGGCGCGTAGCAGACATCAATATCGGCAAGCCAGGCCAGCGCCTCGGCCTGCGTGCGTGCCCCAAACCAGGCGCGCAGGAAAGCCTTGACCGGGTCCTGCACCTTGCCCGGCGGCTCATGGATCAGCGGAATCAGGTCGGGTCGCCCAGCCTTGTTGAGAAAGTTTTCACAGAACTTGTGCTCCACCCCGGCCAGCACCATGTGCTTGGCGTCGCTGGTTTCATAGATCATGTAGAACGCCGCACCGCCCCAATTGCGCCCTTCCTTGACCACGTGGTCGCGGTGTTCGGCAAAGATCGGCCCGATCACGTTGGGCGTCCAGGCCAGCAGACAATCGTGCATGGAGATGTCCAGGTAATCGCCCAGGCCGGTCTGGCGCTGCCGCAACAGGGCCATCAGGATGCCGGACATCGCCATCAGCGAACCGGACATGTCGGCCGCCGGAATCATCGGGTTGGCCGGCTTGTCATCCTGGCCGCGATTCAGATCGAGCACGCCGGCCAGCGCCTCCATCGCCATGTCGTGCGCCGGCTTGTCACGATAGCGGCCGGTCTGGCCAAAGGCGGAGAGCGACGTGTAGATCAGTTGCGGCGCGCGCGCCGAGACAGCCGCATAGCCGATGCCAAGACGGTCCACCACACCGGGCCGAAACGATTCGACCAGCACGTCCGCCTTTTCGCACAAGCGCATCAGCACCTCTCGCCCACGCGCATCCTTCAGGTTGAGCCGGATGCTTTTCTTGCCGCGATGCGAGTTGCGATACCAGACCGATTGCCCGCCCTCGAACAGCCCGAGTTCACGCGCCGGTTCACCGGAGAAGGGCTCCACCTTGATCACTTCAGCGCCGTGGTCTGCCATCATCATGGTCAAGTGGGGGCCGGGAAGGAACTGCGAGAGCTCCACAACTTTGACGCCTGCAAGCTTCATTTTGGATTTCCGGAAAGGGTCGGGAACAGCGCACGGTCAGCCCGCTGTTCGCACGCTTGAAATTTTTTGCGCCAGCAAAGCGGCGGCGGCAAATTATGCCACCCGGCCCGCGCGGGTAC
>CAYUEG010000070.1:0-18879 GCA_964443245.1 uncultured Burkholderiales bacterium
CACAGTGCGGCGATGACAGCGGCCGAGTTGTTGTGTCTGGCCGAGCACCTGGAGCGGGCCGGCGGCGGGCCCCCCGAGGAAATCGATACGCCGGTGCCGTGCAACAGCGGCCTGCTGGAGCACGATGCGGGCGTGCTGGGTGCCGCCCTACGCAGACTGACACAGCGCGAGATCGCCGAGGCCCTGGCCCATTTCCGCCAGGCCGTCGAACAGCGCGGCTTGGACCTGACGACCTCACTGGCGCTGGAAATGAAGGGCTCCCGCATCCACCGCACCCGCATCGCTGCCAGCGCCGACCTTTCTGTGCACTGAGCGGTGCACCAAACACCCGGGCATCGCAGGCACGTGAATCTGTGATGGGTGCGTGCCGCGGCCTGCCGGCCTGACGGCCGGACTGCCGGTTCGCGCAACGGGCGAATTACAATCAGGTCGTTCGTTCCCTTGACTCTGGATATCGGAAGGATAAGACCATGCGCATTGCAATCCCACTGCTTGCCTCCACCCTGGTGCTGGCGGCTGCCTCCAGCGTTTGGGCGCAAACCGACAGGCCTGCCGAACCGGCGGCGAAGCCGGAAGCCGCGGCCCCCGCAGCGAAGGGCTCGTCGCGCAATGCGCCCCCCCCGGAAACGAAGGGCGGCAACCCGGACCAGCTTGGCATGGTGGCCGAGACGCCGGAAATCAAGTGTGTGGTCAAGCCGGCGATGAGCAATCAGGACATTGCCAATTGCCGCCGCGCCAAGCAATAGGCCGGCGCCAAAAAAAATCAGCGTATCGGCCGGAAACCGTTGTGCCCCAACGGTCTCCGGGCAATGGTCACGTGCCGGTGGCGGAACGCGACAGCGCGCTAGAGCGTCGCGCTGGCGATCGCACCACCCAGCACCGCCAGGCCCCAGGCACTGGTTTGCGCGTCCATTGAAAAATTGATGTGGCTGGTCGCGGCGTGCTGGTCGCGAAAGATGCGTTCCATCGCGCCTCTGGTGTAGAGCCCGTTGGCGCCCGCCAGTGCGTAGAGGGTGTCGACAGCGCCGGTTGCCAGACTGGCGGCGTAGGCGCAATTGCGCTTCTGACGCAGTTTGTGTTCGAGGCTCAACTCCATGCCGTCATGCGTCAAACGCTGGGCTTCCTCGCAATCATGGCGCAAAAGCAGACGGGCGGCGTCAATCTGGGCGCCCGCCAGGCCGATGCGGGCCTGGACCGTATTCAGATCACGCATGGTGAGGCCGGTATAGCTGGTGCTGCGTTCCTTGACCATCCCGGTGATGGCATCGAACATGGCCTGGGCATTGCCGACCACCGCGCCCGCGATGCAATGGGCGGCCAGCCCGCCGAACGGAATGCGGAACAGGGTTTCCGGATTGCCGCTCCAGCCCGGGTAGGGCTGCCCCTTGCGGTGGTGCAGCATGGACAGGGCGCGATGCTCGGGAACAAACACCTTGTCACATTTGACCGAACGGCTGCCAGTGCCCTTCAGACCCATCACGTGCCAGTCGTCGATGATTTCGTAATCAGACATCGGCACCAGGCACATGCGGTAGTCGACGATCTTGTCGCCTTCGCGCACCACGCAGGCGAGCATGTTCCAGGTCGATACCGTGACCCCGGACGAGAAGTTCCAGTGTCCGGAGAGTTCGATGCCGCCGTCCACGATGCGGCCGCGTCCCTGCGGATAGGCAATGCCGGAAGCGATGTAGGCGTCCGGATCGGCACCCCAGACTTCCTCCTGCGCACGCTCCTCATAGAGCGCCAGCATCCAGTGGTGGATCGAGAGGTTGGCCAGCACCCAGGCGGTCGACATGCAGCCGCGGCCGATGATGTCGGGGAACTCCACCACGGCCGTGTAGTCGAGGCCCATGCCACCCCAGCGCTTCGGTTGAACGATGCGCATCAGGCCGGTCTGGTTGAGATCGGCGGCGTTCTCGGCCAGCAACTCGTTGGCACTTTCAGCGCGCGCGGCCCGTTCGCGCAAGGCAGGCACCAGGGCGTGGGCGCGCGCCAGGGCCTCAGCGTAGGAGACGGCCGAAAAATCGGTGCGGCGTGGCTCTGGGGCGTTCATGAATGGATCCTGCCCGTTAGACGACGCTCGGCATCTCGCCGTAGTTTTCGGCCCAATCCGGCATCGTGGTCATGTTGTAGAAGTTGAGCTCGATGGTCAGTCCGTCAGGGTCGTCCACAAAGATCTGGAACAGGTTGAATTCCGGGAAACTGCGCGCCCACCAGGTGCAACCGAGTTTGGTCAGGTGGTCCCGAAATTCTTCCGGATTGGTGGCGCCGAAGGCGACATGGTCGATCACCCCGGTATTGTCGAGGGCGGCGTCGGGAGGCGAGCCCTTGTAGTAGAGCGCGGAATTTTCCACACCGTGCTGCGCCAGGTGCACCCAGATCTTGCCATCGCGCCCGAGCCAATAGCCAGGAAACGGAAAGGTCGGGCGCGGCATTTCGTGCAGCCCCATGGCATCGCAGTAGAACTGCTTGGTCTTTTCCAGATCGTTCGCGCGCAACAGGTAGTGGTTCAGGTCGGTCAGGGGCATGGTGGGGTTCTCCTAAAAATCGAGGTGCACAACGGATGTTCCGGATATTCTAATTCTCTGGCTGCAACGGGTCAGGGTGAAGGCGGAAATTACCCCTGCATCGCGGCGATCAGGCATTCCGGCGTCATCGGCATGGCGCGCACGCGTACGCCGATGGCGTTGAACACCGCATTGCCAATGGCAGCCGCTACCGGGCCTTGCGCTGCTTCACCGGCCCCCAGGGCAGGCAACTCCGGGCGCGAGATCAGGTCGATTTCCACCTCGGGTACCTCGGAGAAAGTCAGGATCGGGTAGTGCTCCCAGCTGTCCGAAAGGATGCCCTGCCCGTCAAAGGCCACGGCTTCCTTGAGCGTGAAGCTGACGGTCTGGATGGCGCCCCCTTCGACCTGGTTGCGCACGCCGTCGGGATTGATCACCAGGCCGACATCGACGGCGATCCAGAGTTTGCGCACGCGCACGGCCCGTTCCACTTCCACCTCGGCTACAACGGCGCAGTACGCCCCGGTGTTTTTGTAGCGTGCGAAGGCGAGTCCCTTGCCGGTGTTCTCGGTGCTCGGCAAGGTGGACCACTTCCCCATTGCGGCGGCGCGCTGCAGCACGTCGACGGCGCGTGGATCGGACAAATGGCGCAGACGAAAGGCGAGCGCGTCCTCGTGCAATGTGTGGGCGACTTCATCGACAAACGATTCGAGTGCAAACACGTTGCAATGGCCGCCCAGTGAGCGCATGGCGGAAGTGCGCAACGGCATTGTCAGCAGCCGATGGTTGGTGATGGTCCAGGCCGGGAAATCGTAAGCCGGCACGGCATTGCGTTCGGAGCCACCGCCCGCCGCCAGTGGCGCGTTGACGGCGATCAGCGGCTCAAAGGGCGTGGCCAGATCCGTGGCCGCGCGAAAGGCGGGTGTCTTGGCGCGGCCGGGTCGCGTGCCATGGCCATTGCTCCAGACATCATGGCGCCAGCCAACGACGCGGCCGCTCCCGTCGATGGTGGCCTGCAGATCCACGCACATGGCAGGGCTGAAGGGGGCTGTGCCGAGTTCCTGGGCGCGCGTCCAGACCAGGCGCACCGGCCGTCCGGGAACCGCGCGTGACAGCAGGGCGGCATCGAAAGCCACATCATCGGCCCCATTGTGGCCGTAGCAACCTGCGCCTTCGACATGATGGATGACAATCGATTCCGGTGATCGCCCGAACGCCAGCGCCATGTCGGTGCGCTGATTGAAGATGCCCTGGCTATGCGTCCAGATGTCGAGCTTTTCCGGCTGCCAGTGTGCCAACGCGCAGGAAGTGCCGATCGAAGCATGGGCGACAAATCCGCGTGCATACGTGGCAGCCAGCAGGGTGCCGGTGCCGGCCGGCAGTGGTTCGATGGCGCCGCGCTGGTCGATGACCTTGCTCTCGAGAGGTTGGGACTTGAGCCAGGTGGTCAGGTTGCCCGCATCCGGCAGGGGCGCCGGCGCAGACCAGCGGCAGGATTTGGCCAGCTCGGCCGCGGCCGCAGCTGCCTGGCGTTCAAGCTGAGCGACGACGCCGAGAAAGCTGCCATCCCTGACGACGGCCACCACGCCGGGCATGGATTGCGCGGCGCGGGTATCGGCGCTCTCCAGCCGCGCATTCGGGATGGAGGGGCGCACGATGCGCCCGTGCAGCATCTCGGGCAACTGCAAGTCGTGAATCAGGCGCGGCAGGCCGAAGATCTTCTCGGGCAGGTCGCGCCGCGCCACGGGGTGTCCGACGATGTGGTGGAGCGCTGCCGGCTTCGGCGGGCAGCTGGCGTCGACGTCGACGGTCCAGTCGATCTGATGCGCGAGCGACCAGTAGGTGAGCGGCGTGGCCTGGTCGGTTGTCCCGGTAGCCGCAACGGCATCGGCAAGACAGATGGTGCCGGCCTGCACAACCAGCGCCGCAGGCGGTACGGCCCAGGTGTCCGCTGCCGCTTGCAGCAACAGCTGGCGTGCGTGGGCAGCGGCGTGCCGCAGCGCCGTACCGCATTCCTGGATCGACAGGCTGCCCGAGGTGACAGCCTCGTCCGGGCTGGTGTCGGTTGCGGCCGGCACCATGCGGACCTGCTCGAAGGTCAGATCCAGTTCTTCGGCCACGATCTGCGCGAGTGCCGTGACGATGCCCTGACCGATCTCCACTTTGCCGGGGAAAACGTCGACCCGCCCGTCCTGGCGAAACGCCAGCCACTGGTGCAGTTTCGGATTGATCGCCAGGCTGGCGGCACGGACGCGTTCGCCATTGGCGCCAACGCGCGCGTTGGTCTGTGTGGTGAGACGAAATGCCAGGTTCATGCTGCCTCTTCCCGCATGGTTCTGGCGGCAGCCAGAATCGCCCTGACAATGCGGTTGTGGCTGCCGCAGCGGCACAGATGGCGATCCAGTGCCTGGCGTACCTGGGCATCGGTCGGATCCGGATTGGCTGCCAGCAAGGCCGCCGCACTGATCTGGATGCCGGACAGGCAGTAGGCGCATTGCCCGGCTTGCAGGTCGATCAGGGCCTTCTGTATTGGATGCGGACGCTCGGGTGAACCCAGGCCCTCAACCGTGGTGACCTGCTTGCCCGCCACCGCCCACAGAGGCGTGTCGCAGGCGGGCACTGAACTGCCATCGACCAGCACGTGGCAGGCCCCGCATTGATTGAGCCCGCAGCCGAAGCGCGTCGCCGTCATGCCCAGTTCACCGCGCAGGACGTCGAGCAGTGCCGTGTTGTCGGGAGCCTCGCTGCGGCAGCTGGCGCCGTTGATGGTGAGTGTGGTCACGGTCACCGGCTATTGATCGGCCTTGGCGCCGGAAATCTTGACGATCCGCGCCCACTTTTCGATGTCATCGCGCAGGTACTGGGTAAATTCATTGACCGACATCAGCATCGGGGCGGCACCCTGTTTGGCCCAATCGGCCTTGACGTCCGGCCGGCCCAGAATCTTGTTGATCTCGGCATTGAGTTTGTCAACCACCGGGCGCGGGGTCGCAGCGGGTGCCATGATGCCCAGCCAGATCGTGGCCTCGTAGCCCGGCACACCTGCCTCGGCCATGGTCGGCACATCCGGCAGCACCGCCGAGCGTGCCCGGCCGGATACCGCCAGCGCACGGATCTTGCCGGCCGCGATGTTCTGCTGCATGGTGGGTACGGCGTCAAACATCATCTCGATCTGGCCGCCGAGTACATCGGTGCGGGCGCCTGAGCTGCCCTTGTACGGCACGTGCTGGATGTCGACCCCTGCCATTGCCTTGAACAATTCTCCGGCCATGTGATACGGCGTGCCGGGCCCGGAAGACGCATAGTTGAGCGACTTGGGCTTCGCTTTGGCGGCGCTGATCAAATCCTTCAGGTTGTTGAAGCCCGTCCTGGGGTGGACGACGAAGACCAGGTCCGAGTAGTTGAGCGGGGCCACGGGCGCAAAGTCCTTCATCAGGGTGAAGGGTTTGTTGGCCATCAGGGATTCGTTGACGGTATGCGTATTCGACATCACCAGCAGGGTGTAGCCGTCCGCCGGGGCCTTGGCCGCCTGGTCGGTGCCGATGACGGAACCGCCGCCGGGTTTGTTCTCCACCACGAACGATTGTCCCAGCGCGTCCTGCAGGCGCTGGGCGATGAAGCGGGCGTAAATGTCGGCGGGGCCGCCAGCAGCAAAGGGCACCACCAGTTTGACCGCGCGGTTCGGATAGTCCTGTGCGTGGGCGTGCACCCAAGGCAGGGCAAGCGCGATGAGGAATGCGGTCAGGCGCAGCATGAGGATCTCCTGGAATGTGTTGTGTGGGTTGCAGGGTCAATCGATCTTGGCGCCGGCGGCCTTGACCACGGCTGCCGCGTGATCCCAGTCGGCGCGCAGCAACGACTGGAAACCGTCGACACTCATGGCGCTGGTCTCCACCCCGAGTCGGGCAAAACGCTCCTGCATGGCCGGATCCGCCATGGCTTTCTGGATGGCTGCATTGAGACGTTCTACCTCGGCACGCGGTGTGCCGGCCGGGGCAAGGACACCGATCCACGAGTCGAACTGAAAGCCGGGGAAGCCGCTTTCCGCAACCGTCGGCAGCTCGGGGAGGAACTTCGAACGGGTCTTGCCGGTGTAGGCCAGTAGCTTGAGGCGGGGATCGTTGCGGAACTGCACCACGCCGATGGTGGCCGAGGTGACGGCCTGGACGCGTCCGGCCAGCACTTCATTGACGGCATCGCCGGTCGATTTCATCGGAATGTGCGCCATGTCCAGCCCGGCGCGGGCGTTGAATGACGCCATGCCCAAATGGGTTGCGCTGCCGTTGCCGGCAGAGGCGAAATTGGTCTTCCCGGGTTTGGACTTGACGTCCTTGACGAAGTCCGCCAGCGAGCTGATGCCGGTGTTGCCCGGGGCGGCAATGACGTAGCCGGAGTTGCCCAGGTAGGTCACGCCGACGAAGTCCTTTACCGGGTCGTAAGGCAGCTTGCTGTAAACGTGGCCGGCGATGTTGTGGCTGGCAGCGGCCAGCACCAGCGTGTTGCCGTCGGGTGCCGACTTGGCAACTGCCGCGGTACCGATGGTGCCGCCGGCGCCTGCGCGGTTCTCCACCACGACCGAGGCACCGAGGATTTGCCCCATTTCGTTGCTGAAGGCTCGCGCGATCGTATCCTGCACGGCCCCCGTCCCGAAGGGCACGATGATGCGGATCACCCGCTGTGCCTGCGCGGGCTGCATCGATGCAACCATCAGCAGGCTGACGGCAAGGACGTTACGAAAAAGGCGGGCAGGGAAACGATGCATGGCAGATCCTGACAAGGGTGGAGTGCAGAAACGAGAAAAGAGTGTACGAGGCTCTGGTCGCCGGCGTGCTTCAGGAGGTTTGGGCAAGCCAGCGTTCTGCCAGCCGCACGAAGTAACTCGCGCCAATCGGGATGATCGCGTCGTTGAAATCGAACGACGTATTGTGAATGATGCAGGGCCCGGCGCCGTGGTCCGGCAGGCGATGGCTGCCGTCGCCATTGCCGAGGAACGCGTAACAACCTGGCCTCACCAGCAGCATGTGGGCAAAGTCTTCGGCCCCCATCACCGCCGGGGTGGATTCGTCCACCATCGCGTCTCCGACGATCTCGCGCATGACCTGTGCCGCGAAGGCGGCTTCGGCCGCATGATTGACGAGCGGAGGCGAAGCGCGGCGGAACGAGATGTCGGCGGTGCAGCCATGCGCCTGCGCCACATGCGTGGCCATGTTGCGCAGGGCGTTCTCCAGCAGATCGGTCGCCGCGACGGAGAACGTGCGGGCGGTTCCGCCGAGCCGTGCGGTATCGGGGATGACGTTGGGTGCGTCCGAACCCTGTATCTGGGTGACGGCGAACAGGGCCCGCTCTTTCGATTCGATCACCCGGGAGACGATGCCTTGCAACTGTTGGCCCAGTGCGATCACTGCTGCCACCGGGTCCCGGCCGGTGTGCGGCATCGAGGCATGCGTACCGCGGCCATGCATGATCACCTGCCAGGTATTGCTCGAGGCCATCAGCGCGCCATGATTGAGGGCGAAGGCGCCGACCTGACCGACCGGAAAGTTGTGCAGTGCGAACACGGCATCACAGGGGAAACGGGTGAAGAGACCTTCATCGATCATTTTTCTGGCACCGGCCTTGCCCATCTCCTCGGCCGGCTGAAAGATCAGGTTCACCGTGCCGCTGAACCGGCGCGACTGTGCCAGGTGCCAGGCCGCCGCCAGCAGCATGGTGGTGTGGCCGTCGTGCCCGCAGGCGTGCATGCGGCCGTCGTGGCGGGAACGATGCGCAAACCGGTTCTCTTCCTGCATCGGCAGGGCATCCATGTCCGCGCGCAGGCCGATGCTGCGCCCACCGTTGCCCAGACGCAGGACGCCTACGACGCCGGTGCCGGCAATCCCGGTGTGGACAGCATAGCCCCAGTCACGCAGCCGGCTCGCCACCAGCTCCGCGGTACGGTGTTCTTCAAACCCCAGTTCGGGGTGGGCATGGAGGTCACGGCGAATCGCGGTGAACTGGGAGAAGTCGGCAAACGCGTCGAGGATATGCATGGCGTCCGCACTCTACCCGAATCGACTCGTTCCCGCATGGCGGTGTGCTGCTTTTTTCGTTCCCGCGCCCTCTTCCAGGCGCATCCTGGCTGTTTGAAAATAGCGCTGGCGCAGGCGCGCCAAATCGCGTATAGTCACGGTTGTGCAATGCAGCAACTGAACGCCGCATCTGCACCGGGTTTCCTCCTCCAGCATGGCTCCAGCTTTCTCGGTGCGATGCATGTGTTCAGGCAGCGAAGCTGACGGACCGATTCGACATGTTGAATCGAGTGCCGCAAACCCGCCAGGACGAGCTGAACGCGTCCTTTCGTCTCCGACCCTTTTCGTAAGCCCCCGCGGTTAGCTGTGCGGACCGGTGTAACGGCGCAAGGTTTGGTGCCGATATTCCGATGTCCGTCGCGCCATCGTTTGCGCTGTTTCACGCGCAAACCCAGTTAGCGACCAATGCTGGGCCCAGGTTTCGTCCTGCCGGACGTGGCCAGGGAACGTTGTCGCGCGTGTTGTCAACACGGTGCGCCACGCTACGAAAAAGGAAACATCATGAGTACCAACATCACCAATGCAACCGAAGCGCTCGCCACTGCGGCTGTCGCGCCGGCTCGCGCCGCCTCTGCGTTTGCCGGCCTCGGCCTGCATCCGATCATTCTCAATTCCCTGGCACGGTCAGGCTACGACACGCCGACGCCGGTGCAGACGCAGGCGATTCCTGCGGCACTGACCGGCGCCGACCTTTTGGTCTCTTCGCACACCGGCAGCGGCAAAACTGCGGCCTTCATGCTGCCCAGCCTGAACCGCCTGACGGTCGAATCACCGGTCAAAGGCAACGGCCCGCGCATCCTGGTGCTGACTCCGACACGTGAACTGGCGCTGCAGGTGGACAAGGCGGCGTTCAGCTATGGCCACAAGCTCAAGCGCTTCCGTGTTGCCTGTCTGGTCGGTGGCATGCCCTACCCGCTGCAACTGAAGGCGCTGCAGGGCCCGGTGGATGTGGTGGTGGCAACGCCCGGCCGGCTGATGGACCACATGGAACGCGGCCGTATTGATTTTCGCCGCCTGGAAGTCCTGATTCTCGACGAAGCCGATCGCATGCTCGACATGGGCTTCATCGACGATATCGAAGCGATCATCGCCAAGACCCCCGCGACCCGACAGACCCTGCTGTTCTCGGCAACGCTCGATGGCGATGTCGGTGTCATGGCACGGAAGGTGACGCGCGACGCCAAGCGCATCCAGATCGCTTCGACGCCCGAATTGAAGGCGCATATCGAACAGCGCTTCATGTTTGCCGACAACATGACCCACAAGAACAAGCTGCTCGATGCGATCCTGCGCGATACCGACATCCAGCAGGCGCTGGTGTTCACTTCCACCAAACGCAGCGCGGATGACCTTTCCGGCCTGTTGCGCGACAACGGCTTTGCGGCCCATGCGCTTCACGGCGACATGAACCAGGGGCAACGCAATCGCACCCTCAAGGGCATGCACGACGGGCGCACCCGCATCCTGGTGGCAACCGATGTGGCAGCGCGCGGTCTGGACGTCGCGGGGATCAGCCACGTGATCAACTTTGATGCGCCGCGCCAGGTGGAAGACTACGTGCACCGGATCGGCCGTACCGGTCGCGCCGGGCGGGCGGGGATCGCGGTCACGCTGGT
Organism: uncultured Burkholderiales bacterium; assembly: GCA_964443245.1. Classification (GTDB taxonomy): domain Bacteria; phylum Pseudomonadota; class Gammaproteobacteria; order Burkholderiales; family JAEUOS01; genus CANJDH01. The sequence continues at coordinate 10,192 of CAYUEG010000070.1, forward strand.
CAACCCGACCGAACGCAGCCTGATGCGTTCGATCGAACGCTTTACCGGTCAACGGGCCGAACTGGCGACGATCGCCGGTCTGGAACCGAAAATCACGGAAGAAAAGCGAAAGGCGCACCCTGCGCGTCGTGGCGCCAGACCGGGCGGCTACGCACGCCCCGGGACGGGTGCCGCCAAGCCCATCGGGTCGAAGCCGTTTACGGGGTCGAAGCCGTTTCCGGGGTCCAAGCCCGGCGGGTTCTCCAAGGCCGGCAAGGCCGCCAGTGGCGGATTCAAGCGCGAAGAGCGCGGCACCTACCAATCCCGCGGGCGCACCGGCTGAAGCACCGGTCTGATCGGTTCACCCCGAGTCGCTCAGACATCGGGGCAAAAGCAAAAGGCCACCGTGACGGTGGCCTTTTTTCTGGCATCAAGGCAGATGCGGAATTACACGCGCCGCTTGTACTCGCCGGTACGCGTATCGATTTCGATCCGGTCGCCGGTCGCCACGAACAGCGGGACGCCCAGTTCGAAACCGGTCGAAATCTTGGCGGGCTTGAGCACCTTGCCTGAGGTATCGCCACGTACTGCCGGTTCCGTGTAGGTGACTTCCCGTTCCACGGTGGTGGGCAGTTCGATCGAGATCGCGCGATCGTTGTAGATCGTCAGTTCACAGGGCATGCCGTCTTCAAGGAAGTTGAGCGCATCGCCCATGTTTTCCTTCTCGACATCGTACTGGTTGTACTCGGCGTCCATGAAGGCATACATCGGATCGGCGAAGTACGAGTAGGTCACTTCCTTCTTTTCCAGCATGACCATGTCGAACTTGTCATCGGCCTTGTACACCGATTCGGTGCCGGACCCGGTGAGCAGGTTCTTGAGCTTCATCTTGACGACCGACGAATTGCGGCCTGACTTGCTGTATTCAGCCTTGAGGACGACCATGGGGTCGGTGCCGATCATCACGACGTTGCCGGCGCGGAGTTCTTGAGCGATTTTCATGAGGGTTCCGTGAGCCGGGTGCGGGTTGGGGAGAAGAACAGATGAAGGCCCCGGCAAAGCTCGCAATTATAACCCGGAACGCCTGGTTTTTTCAACAAATTCAACCAGTTGGCGGGCCAGATCCGGCTGTTCCGCCAGCTTCCATGCCCACTCTTCCGCGTGCAGGCGCAGCGCCGACTGGTTTGCGGCGAAGGAGCGCCAGATTTCCTCCGGTCGCAGGTCGCCACCGGCCAGCCCGTTCCAGTGCCGCATGTAGCGGTCGACCGCGTCCCGCCGGGGTTCGTGGAGGCCGTACGCGTAGCGGCGCACAAACTCCGCCAGCTTGGGCTCATGCGCACCGCCCGATTGCGGGTAGATTTGCCATACCAGAGGCCGCCCGGCCCATTGGGCGCGGACGAACGAATCTTCACCGCGCACGAAGTTGAGGTCACAGCCCCAGAGAAGGCGGTCATAGTCACCCTGCTCGATGAACGGAATGATCGACACCGCCAGGTTGCCCAGACTGGCGCTGGTGCCCGGTTCAGATGACACACCGAACCAATCGGCGACCTGGATCGCCGCCGGCCCCTGGGTGACGATCAGGCGCACCGGGTGCGGGTGGGCGGCCAGACCTGCCAGCAGGCCGTCAACCGGCGCATTGGCGTAGCAGAACAGCGACACTCGCCATTCGTTGGCGCCGCGCGCCGGGACACCGAGGCGACGCCAGAACATCCCCTGCGCCACCGCGCTTGCCTGAAAGGCGTCCCGCTCGTCGAGCAAGCCGGATTCGCGCAACAACCCGCCGCAGGCGCTGCTGAAGCCGGGAAAGAAGAAGTACTTGCGCAGGTTGCTCGACGGCTGCAACGAGGGCAGGCCGTGGCAACCGTCTACCCATTCCTCGGCACTCAGATACTCCAGATTGAGCCAGACTGCCGGCGTCGGGCGCGAAGCCATGGAGGCAAGGAAAGCGGCCGGGAGCTGGCAGCCGAATGCCTCGATCACCACATCATGGGGTTGGGCAGCGGCGGCAGCATCGTCCCAGCGCCGAATCTCCACGCCGGCGATGGACTGCTGGGCGAGGCTGGCCTGGGCTTGCGGACACAGGCGTTCCAGGCTCTCCAGTTCGTCTACCCACAGGCGCACGCGGAGGCCATGCTCCGAGGCCAGCTGGCGCGCCAGCCGCCAGGTGACGCCGATGTCGCCATAGTTGTCGATCACCTTGCAAAAGATGTCGAAGCCGGAAGGCGTGGAAGGGGCGCGGGGTGCGGAAGAGGCCATAACCTCAAGCTTATCGTGGTTTAATTCCTTGATGGGGCAGAACATTTTTCAGCGGGCGCGCGAGCGTGCCCAGAACGGTGCCAGACGCGAGCTGTGGCTGATGATTGTGGCGGCCGTGCTGTTGATCGCAGGCGCGTTTTACCTGGCATCCCGCTTCGTCAAGCCGGCGCCGCCGAACACCCTGATCCTGACGACCGGTGCGGCCGATGGCGCGTATCACAAGTTCGCCCAGAGGTACCAGCGGATCTTCGAGCGCGAGGGATTGACACTGGTGCTCAAGCCTTCCAACGGCTCGGTCGACAATCTGGCCCGCCTCAAGGACGACGCGGCCGGGGTCGAGGCCGGCTTCGTGCAGGGCGGCCTCGGCCTGCTCAATCTCAATCCGCAGTTGCCGCCACCGGAAGAAACGTCGCTGTTTTCCCTGGCCAACCTGTTCCACGAGCCGGTATGGCTGTTTTATCAGGGGCGCAGCGAGCTGACGACCTTCGCGCAACTCAAGGGCATGCGGATCGCGGTGGGCCCGGAGGGGAGCGGCACGCGCAAGGTGGCGCTGGAGTTGCTGGGTGCAGCCGGTGTGGACGCGACCAACTCGACCTTGTCCGCCGAGGGTGGGCGCGCCGGCGGGGAGAAGGTGGCCGATGGCCGGCTCGATGCGGTGTTCGTGATCGCGGCGCCCGAGGCGCCGGTAGTGCAGAACCTGCTGGCCAACCCCAAACTGAAACTGATGTCGGTGGCCCATGCCGAGGGCTACTCGCGGCGCTTTCCCTACCTCACACCTGTCACCCTCGCGGCCGGCGTGGTGGACCTGAATCGCGTGCTGCCGGCGAAGGACGTGACCCTGCTGGCGAGCACCGCCAACCTGGTGATTCGCGAAGACCTGCATCCGGCGCTGGCCTACCTGTTGCTGGAGGCGGCGGTGGAGGTGCATGGCACTCCGGGCTTGCTGCATCGCCCGGGTGATTTCCCTTCGCCCAAAGCGACGGATTTTCCGTTGGCGAGCGAAGCCAAGCGCTATTTCCAGACCGGACGCCCGTTCCTGCAGCGCTATTTGCCCTTCTGGCTGGCCAATTTCATCGAGCGCATGCTGGTGCTGCTGGTGCCCCTGGTCGCGGTGGTGTATCCGATCATCAAGGTCTTGCCGGAGTTGTTCTTCTGGCGTCAGAAGAACAAGATCTTCAAGTGGTATGGCGAACTGAAGTTCCTCGAGCGCGATCTTGCCGACAACCTGCTCTCGCCGGCGGATCGGGTCAAGCACAGATTGCGCCTGGACACGATCGAAGCGGATGCCGCTGCGCTCGCCGTTCCGCTGGCATTTGCCGACCGTGTCTATACCTTGCGCCAGCATGTCGACTACGTGCGCAGCCAGCTCGAGGCTGCCGCCAGCAGCGCGGCGGCTGCAAAGGCGCCAGACGCCCCCAACGCACCCAACGCCTGAGCCTGGCACAGGCGGCCGGCGTTTCCCGACGGCAACGGAGCGGCGATAATCTGCCGATGGATGGCGCTCCGATAGCGGTGATGGTATTCAACGGTGATGCAGATGGCATCATCGCCGCCCATCAATTGCGCCTGGCGGGTCTGGGAGCGGCAAAGGTGGTCACGGGCGTGAAGCGCGATATCGCGCTGCTTGGTCGCGTGGTGGCAAGCCCGGGCGAGCACGTGATGGTGGCCGATATTTCGCTCGATGCCAATCGTGCAGCGCTCGAGACGCTCCTCGCACGCGGTGTCCGGGTGACCTGGTTTGACCATCACCACGCCGGGCAGCTGCCGGCAGATCCGCACTTTCATTCGCACATCGATACGGCACCGGACGTCTGTTCCAGCGTGCTGGTGGATCGTTATCTGGGCGGCCGCTTTCGCGCCTGGGCGGTGGCAGCCGCGTTTGGCGACAACCTGTCCGAAACGGCGCGGGCCCTGGGCGCCGCCGCAGGACTGGAGCAGACAGCACTGGTGCAACTCGAAGAGCTGGGTACGCTCATCAACTACAACGCCTACGGTGAAACGGTGGCCGATCTGCTGGTACCGCCCGTGGAACTCTATGAGCGTATCGCCTCTTACCCCGACCCCTTGCAGTTTGCCGCGGCGGATCGCTTCCTCGTTGACGCGCGTGCCTGCATGGCGGCCGATCTGGCTTCGGCGCGCGCGGCAGCGACGCTTGCGGGCGGGGAGTGGATGGCGGTGCACGAACTGCCCAATGCAGCCTGGTCCAGACGGGTGCAGGGCGTGTGGGCGAACCAGCTGGCACGGGCGCATCCGCAACGCGCCCATGCGCTGCTGGTGGCGACCGAGCATGGCTATAGCGTAAGTGTGCGCGCACCGCTGGCCGCTCCGCAGGGGGCGGACGCAGTGTGCCGCCAGTTCCCCAGTGGTGGCGGCCGTGCCGGTGCCGCCGGCATCAATCATCTGCCGGCCGAGCAGGTGGACAGGTTCGTGTTGGCCATGCGGCAGGCTTACCCGGGGATGTAAAGCATATCGGCGGGCGAGAATGGCGGCAAATGTGGTTAATTTGCAACCAACGTCGTGCAAATTGCAATCATCTTGCTTAAACTTCGGCTCATTGACGCTTTCGGGCGGCGCGACCGAGTACGCGTCGCCTTGGGCTGCGGGACAACATGGGTGGTGGGGTATGCCGGGTACGGAACTGGATCAATTGCTGGGCCGCATCAAGCGCTGGTTTGCACCGGGGGACGCGGATGCCGCTGCCGGGCGTCTGCCCGCTGGCCAGGAGGCCGGCGCGTCCGGCGTCGTCGCGGCGGATCTGGTGCGCATCTGGCGGCGCGATCTGGACGCCTGCGCCCGCGAGCAGGGCGGCGCGATTGCAGCGCGCGCACGCGCGGCGACATTGATCTCCCAGTTTGGCGCCATGAACGCGGCGACGCGTCTGGCGGCATTGCGCGAGTTCTCCACCCAACTCAAACCGGATGTGGCCGCGATTGATGCGGCCCATGCCCGCTTTGCGGCGGCACGTGGTGCGGCGGACGAATGGCAGGCCGAAGCGGCCTTGCGCAACGCGCTCGAGTCGCCACGCGCCAGGGTATTGCGTCTGATCGGCTCCGCCTTTGGCGGGGTGCGCTTTCTGGTGGGCCTGCGCGCGCAGTTGCTCGAACTGCTCCCGGCCAATCCCGAGCTGGGCGCGCTCGAAGCGGAACTGCAGGCGCAGCTGGCCGACTGGTTTGATGTCGGCTTCCTGGAGCTGCGGCGCATCGGCTGGGAGTCTCCCGCGCACATTCTCGAGAAGTTGATGCAGTACGAGGCGGTGCATGAAATTCACTCGTGGACCGACATGAAGAACCGGCTGGACGGTGACCGTCGGGTCTACGCATTCTTCCATCCGCGTCTGCGCGATGAGCCGCTGGTGTTTGTCGAGGTGGCGCTGACGGCGGACATTGCCGGCAACGTGCAGGCCTTGCTGGATGAAAGCGCCCCGGTGTTTGATACGCGCCGGGCACGCGCGGCGATGTTCTATTCCATTTCCAGCACACAGAACGGGCTGCGCGGCATCTCGTTTGGCAACTTCCTGATCAAGCGGGTGGTGGAAGACCTGAAGCGTGATTTCCCCAAGCTGGAGCATTTCGTCACCCTCTCGCCGGTGCCGGGGTTTGCCAAATGGCTGGCGAAACAGGAGGTACCGGCGGCATTGCGGACCGCTCTCGGGTCGGACTGGCGGTCAGATCCGAAGCTGGTGGCCGAAATGCGCGCACCGATGATGAGCCTGCTCGCGGCCTATCTGGTCCATGGCAAGTCGCGCGGGCGACCGCTCGATCCGGTGGCGCGCTTTCACCTCGGCAACGGTGCCCGCCTGGAACGGGTGCACTGGATGGCCGATACGTCGGCCAAGGGCTTTGCCCAGTCGCACGCGCTGATGGTCAATTATTACTATGATCTGGACGAGATCGAGGCCAACCTTGAGCGCTTTGACGCTGATGGCACCGTGGCCGCGAGTGGCCGGGTGACGCGTCTGGCCGAGGTGGGGCAGCGGATGCTTGAGAAGCGTCAACGCGCCACGGCCTGAAATTTGGCGATAATTCGGCCCGCGCAGGCGCGCTGGTGCGGGTCGAAGCTTGAGCTCCGTGCAGTTTGCATCGCCCCATTTGCATCACGCAGTTCGCACCAGGCAGTTTGCTTCCCGCATGTTGCAGTACCCCATACCTACAAAACTGGAGACCACCATCATGATCGATCGCAGAAAATTCATTCAAGCCGCCGGTGCGCTCGGCGTGGCCGCCGCTTCCGGGCGCGGCATGGCGCAGGGCGCGTGGCCGACCAAACCGGTCAAGGTCATCAATCCTTTCCCGGCGGGCGGGGGTACCGACGTGTTCCTGCGTCCGATTGCGGCGCGCCTGTCGCAGACCATGGGTCAGCAGTTCACCGTCGAGAACCTGGGTGGCGCCGGCGGCACCGTCGGCGCGGCGGCCGCGGCCAAGGCCCCGCCGGATGGCTACACGCTGTTTTGCGGTGCCGTGCACCACACCATCGCAGAAACGCTCTACACCAAGCTGCCCTATAACCTGGAGAAGGATTTCATCCCGATCACGGTGCTGGCCTATATCCCCAACGTGGTGGTGGTCCATCCCAAGTACACCAACATCAACACCTTTGCCGATTTCCTCGATTTCGCGAAGAAGAATCCAGGCAAGCTCAACTTTGGTTCTGCCGGCAACGGAACCTCTCACCACCTCACGGTGGAACTGTTCAAGCAGATGACCAAGACCTTCATGACGCACATCCCCTATCGCGGTGCGGGGCCGATGATGCAGGATCTCCTGGCAGGCTCGGTCGATTTCGCCTTTGACGGCATGGGTACGTCGGCCGCGCAGATCAAGGCCGGCAAGCTCAAGGCTCTGGCCGTCACTAGCGCCAAGCGCGTTCCCGCCTTCCCCAACATTCCCACCATGGAAGAGGTGGGCATCAAGGGCTATCAGGCGACGACGTGGTACGGGTTGTGGGCGGTGAAGGGAACGCCAATGGAAGTGGTGACCCGCACCCAGCAGGAAGTGGCGAAAGTCATGCAGGAAGCTTCCATCAAGGAGTTCTGGTTCAACCAGGGTGCAGAGCCCGGCGGTCAGACGCCGGCCGAGTTCACCAAGTTCATCGCCAGCGAGATCGAGAAGTGGGGCAAGGTGGTCAAGGCGTCGGGAGCTAAAATCGACCTCTGACCGTTTTCGCCTCATCGAACCAACGGCCACGGCCCTTTGAAGGGCGCGTGGCTTTTTTTTGACCATCATGAACAACCCGATTGCATTTGCGCGTCAGGGCCGGATCGGCACGGTGACGCTTTCCAACCCCGGCAAGCTGAACGCATTGTCGGTATCGCACTGGAACGGCTTGCGCGACATCATGCGCAGCATTGCTCTGGAAGCGACGCAGGGATCACCGCTGCGGGCGGTTGTCCTGCGCGGCGCGGAAGGCAACTTTGCTGCCGGTGCCGACATTTCCGAGTTTCATACCGTGCGTGCCAACAGCAAGGACGGTACCCACTACCACGAGGAAACAGTGAAGGGCGCGCTGACGGCAATTGCCGAGTGCCCGGTGCCCACGGTGGCGCTGATCGAAGGCGCCTGCGTCGGTGGCGGGCTGGAAATTGCCTGCTCGTGCGATCTGCGCATCGCCGGCGAGTCGAGCCGTTTCGGGGTGCCGATCAACCGGCTTGGCTTTCCGCTCGCGCACAGCGAAATGGCCGGGCTGCTGGCGCTCGTGGGCAAGGCCGTCACGCTGGAGATTCTGCTGGAAGGGCGCGTCTTTGGCGCCCGGGAAGCCTACGAGAAAGGCCTGCTCACCCGCATCGTTGCTGACGCCGAAGTCGAGAAGGAAGCCTACGCCACTGCCGAGCGCATCGCCGCCGGCGGCCCGAATGCCGCGCGCGCCAACAAGCGCTGGGTGCGGCGCCTGTCGGTTGCCTCGGCACCGCTGACGGCAGACGAAGTGCGCGACCATTTTTCTTTTTTCGATACGGACGAATACCGCGAAGGCGTGCGTTCGTTTCTTGCCAAGACCAAACCCAATTTCAACTGAGGAATCAACATGCCCGGCCCGCTTTCCCACATTCGTGTACTTGACCTTTCCCGCGTCCTCGCTGCGCCCTGGACCGGCCAGAACCTCGCCGACCTGGGCGCCGAAGTCATCAAGGTGGAACGCCCGAAATCCGGCGACGATTCGCGCGCCTATGGCCCGCCCTGGCTGAAGGACAGGGATGGCAAGGACACCAAGGAATCGGCCTACTTCGCCTCTGCCAATCGCGGCAAGAAATCGATCACCGTCAATCTCTCCAAGCCGGAAGGGCAGGAGCTGGTGCGCAAGCTGGCTGCGCAGTGCGACGTGCTGCTGGAGAACTACAAATATGGTGACCTCGACCGCTACGGCCTGGGCTGGAACGACCTGAAGAAAATCAACCCGCGCCTGATCTACTGCTCGGTCACCGGCTTCGGCCAGACCGGCCCGTACCGCGACCGCCCC
>CAYUEG010000071.1:0-13822 GCA_964443245.1 uncultured Burkholderiales bacterium
ATGATCTCGATGCCGGTGAGGTCGCCCTTGTGCACGGTGCGGTCGAAGGTCTGGCCGGCAAACGCCTTCTGGTGCATGGTGCCGTCCGGATTGCGGTCGAAGAAACATCCGAGCTCGTTCTCCAGTTCGTGGATGCGCACGACCGCCTGCTCGACCAGTGTCCAGGCCAGATCCTGATCGGCCAGCCACTTGCTGCCGTCGATCGTGTCCATGAAGTGCCGCTCGACCGAATCTTCCTTGGCCAGCGCGACGTTGTAGCCGCCCTGCACCATGCGCGTGCAGCCGCTTTTGCCCAGCAGTCCCTTGACGGCGACCGTGATCTTCAGGGCCGCATTGGCCTGGTGTGCATGCAGCGCGGCGAACAGGCCGGCGCCGCCCGAGCCCAGGATCAGGATGTCGGTAGTGAGGCGGCGAACCTTCATGCCGTTTTCACCCCAAGGCTTGCCAGCACCTGCGCGCGGCGCGCCTGCGTGTCCGTGCGAATCCGGTCGTACAGGCTGCCACCGTGGCTGTCCATGCCAACGAGTAAGGGGCCGAAGCCCTTGATGCGGAATTTCCACAGGCTCTCGGGGTTGAGATCGTCCAGATCCACATCCTCGATCTGTTCGATCCAGGTGGTTTCCAGCGCCGCGGTGCCACCGACGATGGCGAGGTACGCGCCGCCGATGTCCCTGAAAGCCGCAGCCGTGCCATCGCGCATGCCGCCCTTGCCGATGATCAGGCGCACGCCGTTCTGCGTCATCAGCGGGCGCGTAAAGCGCTCCATGCGGTCAGAGGTGGTGGTGCCGATGCATACCGGGGCGTAGCCGGCGGGGAACTCGGCACTCTTCTCGACCTTCTTCACATTCGGTGCGGTGTGGATGACCGCGTGGCCGTGCAAATCAAAGCGCGTAGTGCGGCCTTTGTCGAACATGTGGATCTGCGTGGCATCGCGGATGCCGAACAGCGTGCCGTGCAGCGTCACCGTGTCATTGATGCGCAGCTTGCGCACCGCCTCTTCGGTGACGGGGGTGGTCAGTTCGTGATGGGCCATGGCGTCAAAACCCTTGATGGGGGCAGATTCCGGCGGCATGCGGCCGGAAAGGCTTGGTGGGAGCGACTTGCAGGAGCATGGTGCTTCAGAACCCTGCTTCAAAAACCATAGGCCACGCCTGCTGGCGTGAAGGTGGCGCGGGCCCGTCGTGCCGAATGGCACTGCATGTTGACCGCCACCGGGTTCATCGTGATGTGCGTGGCCGCCAGCTCAATATGCACGGCAAACGCGGTCGAGTCACCGCCCAGGCCCTGCGGGCCGACGCCGAGCTGGTTGATCGCAGCGGTGAGTTGCGTCTCCAGTTTCGCGCCTTCGGCATCGGCACACACGCTGCCCAGCGGGCGCGTGGCAGCGCGCTTGGCCAACGCCACGCACAGGTCTGAAGTACCGCCGACGCCAACGCCCACGATGGTGGGCGGGCAGGTCTTGCCGCCGGCCGCGAGCACGCAGTCCACAACAAACGTCTTGATGGCGTCAATGCCTTCGGCCGGAATCGCCATTTTCAGGAACGAGTTGTTCTCCGAGCCGGAGCCCTTCGGCACCATCTCGATCTCCAGCGTATCGGCCTTGTCCGAATAATCGATGTGGATTACCGGCACCTCGGCACCGCACGAGGTGTGTTCGTTCTTGCGCGTGATCGGGTGCACGACCGAGGAGCGCAGCGGATACTCGCGCGTGGCGCGCGCGCAGCCAGTGCGGATCGCCGCCATCAGCGCATGGCCGTCGATTTCCAGGCCGCGGCCGATGGTGACGTTGTAGATCGGAATGCCGGTGTCCTGGCACAGCAGGTTGTCGGTGTCTTCGGCCACCCTGATGTTGGTGATCATGGTGCCCAGGATGCTTTTCGCCGTGGCATCGGTCTCGCTTTTGTCGATGCGCGCAAAGCCGGCCTTGATGTCCGGCGGCAGCACCTTGAGGGCGCGGATATAGAGTTCCTTCGCAGCATCCTCGACTGTTTGCAGATCAATCTTCACGGCGTCCCCTGTTCCTGTGCGCTTCTTCCTGGGCGATGCGGGTGGCTAGCCCGCACTCAATTTGCGGGTTGAGATCACTTTCTTCCACACCTCGGCTTCGGCGCGAATCGCCTTCTCGAATTCATCCGGCGTATTGCCCACCGGTGTGAGCCCCTGCACGAAAAACCGGCCCCGTATCTCCGAGCTGTCCAGTACCTTGGCGGTGTCCCGCTGGAGCTTGTCGACAATCTCCTTCGGTGTACCGGCCGGCAGCATGAAACCGAACCAGCCCGTGTTCTCGAAGCCGGGCAGGCCGCTCTCGGAGACGGTCGGCACATTGGGCAGCATGGCGGAGCGGGTCTTGCCGGTGACGGCGAGCGCCTTGATCTTGCCCTGGCCCACCAGGCCCACGCCGGCGGCCATGTTGCCCACCATCATCTGGATTTGCCCGGCGGCCAGGTCGTTGTAGCTCAAGGATTCGCCCTTGTAGGGCACGTGCTGGATGTCGATGCCGGCTGCGGTGGCAAAGTTTTCCGCCGCCATGTGCACCTGACTGCCCACCCCGGCCGAGCCGAAATTGATCGTGCCCGGTTTGGCCCTGGCCAGCGCGATCAGTTCCTTGATGTTGTTGGCCGGCACCGAGGGATGGGTGACCACCAGCATCGGACCCATCGCCACGTTGGTGACCGGAATGAAATCCTTCTGGGCATCGAACGGCATCTTCCGGTAGAGGCTCGGGTTGACGGTGAAGATGCTGCCCGAGGTCATCAGGATCGTGTAGCCATCCGGTGCCGACTTGGCGACCACCTCGGCACCAATGTTGCCACCGGCGCCGCCGCGGTTCTCGATCACCGCTGACTGGCCCCACAACTCGCCCAGCTTCTGGCCGACGATGCGGGCGACGACGTCGGTGGTGCCGCCGGCGGCAAACGGCACGATGATGCGCACCGGCTTGGCCGGCCAGGCCTGTGCAAACAGGGTAGTGGAAAAAGCCAGCAGCAGGGCTGCCAGGGCATTGCGGGTGATGCGTGAAGTCATGTGGTCTCCTGGTGTGGAAAATCGAGCGCGCATGCTACGCGCGACAGGTTTTCATATCGTTATAACTTCAGTGCCAGTGCAAATGCCAGGCCGGTCAGCAGTGCCACGCCGAGCCCGCCGGCAATCAGGTTCTTGCGCTGCCCGCTCCACGGGCCGAACTCGATCAGGAGCAAACGGACCCCGCCGGTGAGGTGGGCGGTCAGCAACACCACCAGGCCCCACTCGGCAAACTTGAACAGCGGCGCATCGGTCCAGGCGATGATGCCGTTGAGTGCGGCCTCACCCGCAAGGGCATGGCCCAGTGCCCAGAAATGCACCGGCAGGAACAGCGCCAGCAGCACGCCGGAGAGGCGATGCACCACAAAGGCCCAGTAGGAATGGTGGTTGCGGGAGCGGGCATCAGGGCGGCGCATGGTCGGGTCCTGGTCGCGATCAGCCGGCGTAGACGCCGTAGACGGCACGCAGGCCGAGGAACAGGATGGCGATGCCGAACAGCTTGGTCACCGTGACCGAGACAAAGCGGTTCATGCCCAGCCACTCCTCGCACACACGCATCAGGCCGATCGGCACATGCACCACGCAGGCGATGACGAAAGTGGCGTAGAACGCCGCGAAGCCGAGGTTGCCACGCGTACGCGCGAGAATCTCGGTACCCGAGAGGCCGCCGCGTACCGCATAGATCATGATGGCGATATGCACGATGACGCACAGCGCCAGCACCATCGCGCTGATGCGCTGCCAGTACCAGAGCTTGGCTTCGACGATGCGCGCATCGCTTCGCGGGTCGGCCATCAGCCCAGCTCCCCGCGCACGGCTGCGCGTGCCGCCAGTTTTTTCAGGCCCGAGATACCGGCGGTCGGCTCGATCTGCTTGGGGCAGCGCTCGTTGCAGGAGCCCTGGGTGTGGCAGGCGTGGCAGCCGGCGTCACCGGCGACGGCGAGCAGGCGTTCCTTCTGCTGCACATCGCGCACGTCGTTGGCCAGGGTCCAGGCCCGGTTGAGTGCGGCGGGCCCGAGATAGTCCGGGCGCCAGGCCACCACATCGCACGAGGCATAGCAGGCACCACAGCCGATGCATTCAATGCCGGCATCCATGGCGGTGCGCTGCTTCGATTCCGGCCGCACCACGGCAAAGTCGTCATGGCGCGTGGTGCTGCCCTTGAACTGGCCCTTGGCCTTGGCCCACTTGTCGAAGAAAGCGCGCATGTCGGTGGCCAGATCCTTGATCACCGGCAGGTTGGCCAGCGGCGCCAGTTCGAGCTTGCCGTCGGCCGCCACGTTCTTCACGTGGGTGCGGCAGGTCCAGCGTGCCTGGCCGTTGACTGTCATTGCGCACGAGCCGCAGACGCCGACGCGGCAGGCAAAACGATACGACAGCGAAGGGTCGAGCACGCGCTGGATGTAGGTCACCACATCGAGCACCGTCTGCGATTCCTGGCGCGGCACGTCGTAGGTGACGAAATCGCCCTGCGCCTTGCCACGCCAGACCGATACGTTGAGGACAGACAGGGAATCACTCATGGCTGCGATCTTAATGGGTCGAGAGAAAGTGTTCGACTTCGCCGCGTGTCGGCATGCTGCGCGCGCCGAGGCGCCCGACCTTGATGGCGGCGGCGGCGCTGGCAAAGCGGAACATCGCCTCCAGCGGCGCCTGTTCGGCAGCCAGCAGGGCGATGGCACCATGGAAGGCGTCGCCGGCACCGGTGGTGTCCACCGCCTGGACCGGGTAAGCCGGGGTGAAATGCAGGTGTCCCGGCTGTTGCGCATCGAGCCAGGCACAGCCGCGCTCGCCCATGGTGACGGCGGCCACCCGGGCGCCCAGTGCGATGGCCTGGCTAAGGCCCTCGGCAATCTCCTGCGCAGGGTCCGCGCTGCAAAAGCTGCGAAAGCCCGGTTCGGAAAACACGCAATAGTCGGCCAGGCCGGCGAGTTCGCGCAGGATCGCCAGCTCGGCAACATCACCGTCGAGCACGGTCGCAACACCTGCCTTGCGAGCCGCTCCCAGAGCCATTCTTGCGCCTTGCGGCCAGCGCACGTCCGCCAGCAGTGCGGCGCAGGCCGATGCGGAACCGAAGGTGTCCAGTGGCAGCCAGTCCGCATCGCTTTCCAGCGCCGTGCCGCGCGAATTGACGATCAGGCGCTCGCCCTTCGCATCCACCAGAATGGCCGAGTGCGATGAAGACTTGCCAGGCAGGCGCCGCATGTGGGTCGCATCGACACCATGGCGCACGAAGTCGGCCTGCATCCGGTCGGCAATCTCATCGTCGCCGCATGGACCCCAGAAGTGCGCCGATCCGCCCAGGTGGGCGATGGCCGCTGCCGCATTGGCGGCCATGCCGCCACCGCTTTCCGAGTACGACGCAGCCCGTACCTTCGCCGGCGGCGTCGGCACCGCATCCACGTGGAACACGCGGTCGAGCGAAGTGTGCCCGAGGCAGACGACGTGTCGCATGCGTCAATGCGGCCGCAGCACGATCTTGGCAGCGGCGGTCTTGCCTTTGTCGAGGTCGTCAAAAGCGCGTGCGCCCTCGGAGAGCGGCCGCTCCTCGACCCAGGCCAGATCGCCAAAGGTGCCGCCATGCAGGGCGGCCACGGTGGCGCGCAGATCGGCCGTGGAGTAGGTGTAGGTGCCGAGCAGGGTGATCTCGGCCAGCGTGAGCTTGCGCATGTCGATTTCGCTGGCCCAATCCTGTAGGCCGATATGCATGATGGTGCCGCCCGGGCGCACCGCTTCGAGTGCCGCCTTGCGCGTATGCACCGAGCCGACAGCGTCGATCACAAAATGCGTGGAATTGGCGGCCGGGCCCTGGCCTGCCTGGCGCGGGTCAAACGCGCGGCAGCCGGTATGCTTTTCGATCGAGGCGCGGCGCAGCGGATTGGTCTCGGCCACCATTACCTCGCGGCAACCATAGCTCTTGAGCAGGATCGCGCACAGCATGCCGATGGCACCGCCGCCGATCACCAGCGTGCGGCCCTCCTGCACCGGCCGGTGCATCGCCCGCATCGAGAGATTGAGCGCGTGCAGGGCGGTGGCGGCCGGCTCGGTCAGTGCCGCGGTGCGTGCGTCCATGTCTTGCGGAATGTCGACCAGCGCACTGACCGGAATCGCCATGTGCTGGGCAAAGGCGCCGGGGAGCTGCATGCCGATCATGGTGCGGTTTGAGCACAGGTTGTTGCGCCCTTCGTGGCAGTAGTCGCACACGCCGCAGGCCACGATCGGGTTGCCGGTGACGCGCTTGCCTTTCCCTTCGCCCGAGAGGATGGTGCCGGCGAACTCGTGGCCGAGGATCATCGGCGGCACGCGGCGCGGGTCATGGCCGTGGTAGGCGTGCATGTCCGAGCCGCAGATGCCGACCGCATCGATCTGGAGAACCACGCTGCCGGCAGCGGGTGCCGGTTCGGGTTCGTCGCGGTACGTCACTTCATTGTTGGCGGTGTAAACGAGGGCTTTCATCGGTCGGGTCCTTGGTCGTTGCTGTTCATCGGCGGGTCCTTCACCGCTACTTCGCGGTGAAGCCGCCATCCACGTAGAGGGTCTGGCCGGTGATGTAGCCGGAGGCGTCGCTGGCCAGAAAGATGGTGGCGCCGTAGAGGTCTTCGAGCGCGCCGTTGCGCCCGATGGCGGTTTGCGCCGCATTCTTCGCCGCCGCTTCCGGGTTGTTGAATACTGGTGCGGTAAGTGCAGTTGGAAAAAATCCGGGGCCGATGGCGTTGCAGGTAATCCCCCTGGATGACCACTCCTGCGCGATCGCCCGCGTCAGTTGCAGAATGCCGCCCTTGCCGGCGCCGTAGGGGGCGCTGTTGGCAAAGGCGCGTTCGCTTTGCAGCGAGGCAATGTTGATGATGCGTCCCCATTGGCGCTCGGCCATGGCCGGTGCCAGGGCTTGCGTCAAAAAGAATGGCGCCTTCAGGTGGATCGCCAGTTGTTCGTCCCACGATTGCGCACTCACCTGCATGAACGGCTCGCGCAGGTTCACCCCGGCGGCGTTGATCAGCACATCCACGGGCGCGCGCGCGGCCGCCCGGGCGGCCATGGTCTTGAGGGCATGCACATCGGTGAGATCGCAGGGCTCGACCGCTGCCACGATGCCGTCTCCCTGCAGCGCCTTGGCAGCGACGGCGAGCGGCTCTGCGCGCCGCGCCACCAGCGTGACCCGCGCACCGGCCAGGCCGAGCGCGCGGGCCATCGCCAGACCGATGCCGGAGTTGCCGCCGGTCACCAGCGCATGGCGGCCGGCAAGGTTAAAAAGCGCTTGAACGTTCATGCTGCCGGAGTCAGAGGGTCAGAAAGGTGTGCAAGTCGGGCGTGCGGCTCAAACCGTGACGGTCGCACCTTTGTCGAAAGTCTCGTCCTTGAAGTACTTGTTGAGCCGGTCATCCGCGGTGCGGGCGTGGCCTTCCATGCCTTCCAGGCGCGAGATGCGCGCCGTCACCTGGCCCACATCGCGGTTGGCGCCGCGGCTCATGCGTTGCCAGGTCACGGTCTTGATGAACTTGTGCACCGACAGGCCGCCCGAATAGCGCGCCGCGCCCTTGGTCGGCAGGATGTGGTTCGGCCCCGAGGCTTTGTCACCGTAGGCCACGGTGGTCTCTTCGCCGAGGAACAGCGAGCCGTAGCAGGTCAGGTTCTTCAGCCACCAGTCCAGATCCTCGGCATGCACCTCCAGGTGCTCGGCGGCGTACTGGTCGGACACCTTCACCACCTCTTCGCGCGAGCCGCACAGGATCACCTCGCCGTAATCGCGCCAGGCGGCAGCGGCCGCATCGCGTGCGGTGGGCGGCAGCGTGTCGATGAGCCCCGGAATCCGGGCCATGACGTCACGTGCCAGCTTCTCGCTTACGGTCATGAGCCACATCGGCGATTCGTGGCCGTGCTCGCCCTGGCCCACCAGGTCGTTGGCGACGATGTAGGGGTCGGACGAGTCATCGGCAATCACCGCCACCTCCGAGGGGCCGGCAAACACGTCGATGCCGACCTTGCCGAACAGCATGCGCTTGGCTTCGGCGACGAACTTGTTGCCGGGCCCGACGATGATGTCGGCCGGCTTGCCGGTAAAGAGGCCGTTGGCCATGGTGGCGATCGCCTGCACGCCGCCCAGGGTCATGATGATGTCGGCACCGGCCACCTTCATCGCGTACAGCACCAGCGGGTGGATGCCTTCGCCCTTGAACGGGGTCGAGCAGGCAATGATGGTCGGCACGCCGGCCGCCTTGGCGGTGGCAATGCTCATGTAGGCCGAGGCAATGTGCGCATAGCGTCCGGTCGGCACGTAGCAGCCGGCGACGTTGACGGGGATCAGGCGCTGCCCGGCAATCAGGCCGGGATGCACTTCGGTTTCAAACTCGGTCATCGAGGCCCGCTGGGCGCGGGCGAACTTGGCCACTTGCGCAGCAGCGAACTCGATGTCGCGCTTGACCGACGCAGGAATGTCACGTGTGCGCCGTTCGATTTCTGCGGGCGTGACGATGATGTCGCCGTCCCACTTGTCGAGTTTCTTTGAGTAGTCGCGCACCGCCTGCTCGCCATGCTTGTCGATGTTGGCCAGCATCTCCTCCACCACCTTGCGGGCGTTGTCGGTTTCGGTCTCCGGGGTTTTGGCAGCTTTTTTCAGGTAGGTGATCGACATGGGTCAAGTCCAGTGGGTCAGGGAAAAGGGGGCTAACGAATAACCAATCTGTGAAAGGCCGGAGAGGCGCTCCAGGAGCGGCTCTCCGGGGTATTGCTCAATGCGGATCGGGAATGCCTAGTTGGTGCGGTTGGCAAACTCGCGCAGCTTCGGATCGGCGTTCACCATCTTCATGAACTCATCGGTGATGTAGGTGTTGGCGGCAGGGACTTCGGGAATCGCGCCGGTGCCCTTGATGAAATCGCCGATCTTGGTCATCCACCCATCCACTTCCGAGGCGCCCTTGCTGCGATCCATGATGCGCAGCTGGCTGGCAAGGTCAAAGGTCGGGCGGGTGTCGAACTCCTTGTTGAGGGAGGCTTCCGAGATCGTCGTGCCACCCTGGGCGTAGAACTTGTTCATCATCGCCACGGCCTCCTTGCGGTTGGCGTTGGCCCACTTCCAGGCGCGCAGGTAAATGGCCAGGAAGCGCGCCACGTTCTGCGGCTGCTCCTTGGCGTAATCGGCACGCACGATCAGGGCTCCCGGCACGATCGCGCCGCTGTCCTTGCCCGAGCACAGGAGCTTGGCGCCTGATTTCTCTTCCACGGTGTAGATGTTCGGTGCCCACAGGCCGGCCAGTTCGGTGTTGTTCGACGCGAGTGCCGAGATGATCTCGGCCTGGCCCATGTTCTTGAGCGTCACGTCCGCCTTCTTCAGGCCGTACTTGGCCAGACACGACTGCACCGCGTAGTCACCGGTCGAGTTGGCGGTGAGCAGGATGGTCTGACCCTTGAGCAGGGCCGGATTCTTCATGTAGGCGTCAGCCTTGTCGCCGCGCACCATCAGGGCATTGCCGTGCGATTCGTCATTGGTGATGCCGATGGTCATCAGGTTGAAGCGCACCTTGCCCAGCACGGCCGGGACCGAACCGGTGCCGCCGATGTCCCATGATTTCGAGGCCGAGGCGGCAATCTGCGGCACGCCGGCCGGGAAGGTCGAGAACACCGGTTTGAGGCCCAGCTCGGCCCACCAGTTCTTCTCGGTGGCAATGTGGAATGGCAGGGCCCAGTAAAGCGCCGGCTGGTAGCTCACCTTGATTTCGGTCTGGGCCTGGGCGCTTGCCGGCGCTGCGGCCGCCAGTGCCAGGGCCAGGGCCGGCAGAGCGTTGCGGATGCGTGTGAACATGGAATCTCCTTCTGTTGTCTTCAGGTGGTCGAAAGAATCGGATCTTGGTGTCCGCTGGGTGATATCAATGATCAGCCGGTGTCTGCTGTTCGCGCAGCAGGCGCCAGATGTGGGTGCGCAGATGGACGAACGAGGCCTGGTCCATCACGTCTTCAATCTTCTCGAAGCGGTCCCAGTTGTCGCTCGCGCGCACGCTGGCCACGTCCATGATTTCGCGGATGGTGCCGGGGCGCCGGCTCATCACCACCACGCGGTCAGCCAGATAGACTGCCTCTTCCACCGCGTGGGTGATGAACAGCACCGTGCGTGGATTGACGCGCGCCAGGCGCACCAGCTCTTCCTGCATCACCACCCGGGTTTGCGCGTCGAGTGCGCCGAACGGTTCGTCCATCAGCAGCACCTGCGGTTCGAGCACATAGGCGCGCGCAATCGCCACACGCTGCTGCATGCCTCCGGAAAGCTGGTGCGGAAAGGCGCTCTCGTAGCCACCCAGGTTCATCAGCTTGATCACGTCGGCCACGCGGCGGGTGCGCTCGGCATCGGCCACCCCGTTGGCCACCAGGCCGAAGCCGATGTTCTCGACCACCGTTTTCCAGGGGAACAGGGCAAACTGCTGGAATACCACGGCGCGGTCCGGCCCCGGCGCGGTGACGATCTGGCCACCCACTGCCACCGTGCCGCTCGAAGGAAACTCCAGCCCCGCCGCCATGCGCATGCAGGTGGTCTTGCCGCAGCCGGAGGGGCCGACGATAGCCACGAACTCCTTGTCGCGCACCGTGAGGTTGATGTCCTGCAAGGCCGGAAACTGCTGGCCATCGCGTGTGAAGGTGCGCGCCACGTTGGTGAAGACGATATCGCTCATGTTGCCCTGCCCCGCTTGCGGTTGACGGCAGCCTCGATCTGCCGGATGCCGATGTCGATCAAAAGGCCCACCACGCCAATGGCGATCATGCCGCTCATGACGATGGCGGTGCTGATGCTGCTCTGCCCCTTGACCATCAGGTAGCCGACGCCGCTCGACGCCACGATGAGTTCGGCGCCGACCAGCGATTGCCAGCCCAGGCCCGCACTGACGCGCACCCCGGCAATGATCGACGGGACCGCCGCCGGCAGCAGCACCTGCGTGATCATGCGCGTGCTCGACAGCCCCAGCATGCGTGCCGCTTCGATCAGATACGGTTCGACCTGCCTGGCACCGCGATAGGCGTTGACCACGCAGGGCGGAAAGGCCCCGGCGAAAATGATCAGGGTCGGCCCGCCGATGCCGGTGCCGAACCACAGGGCAGCAAACGGCACCCAGGCAATCGGCGCCACATAGCGCAGGGCTTCAAACAGCGGCGTGACAATCGCATCGAGGGTGCGGAACCATCCCATCAGAAGGCCCAGCGGCAGGCCGATCGCCACCGCCAGCGCGAAGCCCAGCAGATAGCGGCCGATGCTGGAGACCAGATGGGCCTGCAGGGTGAAGCCGGCAAACGGCTCCTGGGTCAGCTTGAGGAACTGCTGCGCCACGTCGCCCGGACCGGGCATGAAGGCTTTGGGCATCAGCCCGGAGGCGGCGATCGCCCACCACACTGCGAGGAAGCTGATGAGGCCGATGGCATGCAGGCGCCAGCGCGTGCCGGCCGCCAGCGGGGTGCGCGCATCGGTGCGCTGCATCGCGTTGGCGCTCGCCTGGCTCATGCCGACCTCCAGCGCATCACGCGCTGTTCGATCTTGCCGAGCAGCCAGGTGGAGGTGGCGCCGGACAAGGCCACGAACACCATGCCGGTGAGGATCATGGCCGGGAAGATGTCCTGGGCGGCGGCGTTGAGCACGTGACCCAGGCCGAGGAGGGAGCCCACCAGTTCGGCGGCCACCAGCGTCGTCCATGAAGCCTGCAGGGAGAGGCGCAGCCCGGTGAAGATCAGCGGCAGCGCTGCCGGCACCAGTACGCCGAGCACGAAGCGCGGGCCGCGCACGCCGAGCATGCGCGCCGCCTCGATCATGAAGGGTTCGATGTTGCGCACGCCGGTGTAGGTGTTGATCACCGAGGGCACGAAGGCGGCAAAAAAGATCACCATGATCTTGGCTGCGTCGCCCAGTCCCAGCCAGACGATCGCCAGCGGAATCCAGGCCAGTGGCGGAATCGGCCGGATGATCAGGAAGATCGGGTTGAGCAGCGCCTCGGCGCGCCGGTTCCAGCCCATCAGCAAACCGAGCGGGACCCCCACTGCGACGGCGAAGGTAAAGCCCATCAGCACCAGCTTGAAGCTTTGCAGCACGTGCTGGTGGATACGACCATCGGCGTAGCCGCTCACGGCGATCTGCTTGACCGCTGTGCCGAACTCGGCCGGGTTGGGAAAGCGGGCCGCGCCTACCCAGCCGGTGGCCGAGGTAAACAGATACCAGAGCGCCGCCACCACCAGAATGGTGGCCAGGCTGATGGCAAACCGGGTGTTCATGGCGCCGTACCTGCCGCGAGGGCGTTCAGCTGCGCCAGCAGCGCATCGGAAACCGTGAGCCCGCCGGCTTCGGCCCTGGCCGTCAGCTCGTTGCGCCGGTAGCCCGGCACACGCACCTCCTCATCGGCCAGCATGGCGCTGAGCAGCGTCTCGACGCGCTCGTAGTAGGCGTCGTTGCCGGCCAGCGCATTGGGGTCGATCACGATGAAGGCCTGGCCGATGTTGGGGCGATTGCCTTCGGCGACGAGGAACGAATCGGCCTCGAAGCCGAAGCGCGCACCCGTGAGCGCGACCACCAGCAGCTCCACCATCAGCGCGAGCAGGGCGCCCTTGGTACCGCCCGCCGGCATCATCATGCCGTCGATCGCGGCCTTGGCATCGGTGGTGGGCTTGCCGTGCTTGTCGAGCGCCCAGCCCAGGGGAATCGCCTCGCCCTTTTGCGCGGCAATCATGATCTTGCCGCGCGCCACTTCGGAGAGCGAGAGGTCGAGCGAGATCGGCGCGCCATGCTGGCGCGGAAACACCGCCGCAATCGGGTTGGTGCCGAACAGGGCGCGCGTGCCGCCGGGCATCGGCATCGCGGCCGGGGAGTTGCCCATCGCGATACCGGCCAGGCCTGCGCGTGCCACTGCCTCCAGGTGATACGCCGCCACGCCAAAGTGATGGCTGTTCGTGACGCCTGCAAACGCCACGCCATGTTCACGTGCGCGCGCCATGGCTTCGGCAATCGCCAGATCGCATGCCGGAAACGCCAGGCCGCCGGCGGCATCGATCAGCACCGCGCCGCCCTTGGCGCGTGCCACCTTCGCCACCGCGCGGCCATCGGCGCGGCCGTTTGCCAGGAAGCCGGCGTACTGCGGCACGCGCGACAGGCCGTGCGACGCCAGACCCTGCGCCTCGGCTGCCACCAGTGCGCGCGCGGTGCTGGTGGCCATTGCAGCGTGGGCGCCAGCGCCGGCCAGCGCACGCTGTGCCAGCGCTTGCAGATGATCGAGGGAAAGGGTGGGCATGGTGCTTAGCGCAGGCTCACGGGGCAGGGTGGCATGGCACCGTTACTCGGTGTGATCCGGTTTGGCCGGCGCCACGAAGGGCAACCGTGCGCGGCCCTTGACGGCCGTCGGGCCGGCACCGCCGGAGCCGCGGATGTAGCGCTTCGATGCATCGACATAAGGCTGGTAGGCCCAGTTCGGGTAGCGCCCCGAACGTTCCGCCACCTGTGCCAGGAAGCGGCGCCGCTTCTGGCTGGCCAGAATCTCGGTGTGGACGCGCTCGGGATCCCAATCCGTGAGCGCGATTGCCTTCAGCTCGGCCTCGACCGACGCCAGATGCCTGGCTCCGGCAAGATCGTGCAACTCAAGCGGATCGGCCTCAAGGTCGAACAGCATTGGCGCCAGGCCGCGCGTATAGACATACTTGTACTGGCCGCGCCGGACCATGCGCGATGCGGCCCGCACGCCTTCGGAGCTGTACTCGGAGATGACCACGCGATCGGCGCCCGCATCGGCACCCGTCATCAGCGGGACCAGCGAACGCCCGTGCAGCGGCGTGGCCGGCTCCACCG
>CAYUEG010000071.1:13922-15731 GCA_964443245.1 uncultured Burkholderiales bacterium
GCACCATTGCCGGCCAGATCGAGGAAGGTGGGCAACAGATCGACCAGCGAAACATGTGCAGTCGAACGCCTCGGGGCGATGCCGGGCGCGGCAATCATCAATGGCACGCGTGCCGACCACTCGAAGAAGGTCTGCTTGAACCACATGCCGCGCTCGCCCAGCATTTCGCCGTGGTCCACGGCGAACACCACGATCGTGTTCCCGGCCAGGCCGCTATCTTCAAGCACCTTGAGGATGCGCCCGATCTTGTCGTCGATGTAGCTCACCATGCCGTAGTAGGCGTGCCGGGCGTTGCGCACGTGCTCGGGTGTCACATCGTAGAGGTTCTGGGCGTGCGCCACGTGCAGCCACTGGCTGTGAGGGTCGAGTGCCTCGTACGGGATCGGCGCCACCGTCGGCATGTCGATCTCGTCGTGGCGGTAGCGATCCCAGTGCTCGCGCCCGGTCACAAACGGCGGGTGCGGGTGGGTAAACGACATGGTGAGAAAGAACGGCTGATCGTCCGGCGTGCGCGCGAGGTCGTAGAGCTTCTGGGTACCGTGGTACTCCACCTCATCGTCGTAGTCGATCTGCAGGCTGCGCACGCAGGCACCCGCCTCGACCACCGGGCGCATGCTCACGCCCGTGGGGCGGTAGGCGGGGCCGCGCAGGAAATCCGGCGTCCAGGCGAAGTCCGACGGGTAGATATCGGTGGTGAGCCGCTCCTCGAAGCCATGCAGCTGGTCCGGGCCGATGAAATGCATCTTGCCGCACAGGATGGTCCGGTAACCCAGTGCGGTCAGGTAGTGCGCCACAGTCGGGATCTCGGCTGGAAACTCGGCAGCGTTGTCGTAGGCGCCAATCGCGTGGGGCAGCAGCCCGGAAAGCATCGAGGCGCGCGAAGGCGCGCAGATCGGAAAGTTGCAGTACGCGCTTTCGAAGACCACCGACCGCTCCGCCAGGCGCGACAGGTGCGGCGCCTTCACCACCGGATGGCCGTAGCAGGGCAGCGCCTGCGCGGCGAGCTGGTCGGCCATCAGGAACAGGATATTGGGTCGCTTGCTCATGCGTCGGGTAGGTCCGGGCCCGGGGGGGAAAGCGGCCGGTGGCCGGCTTTCACGCCACCCGCTTTCAGTCGGGCTTGATGTTGGCCTCTTTCACCAGCTTGGTCCAGCGCGCACCTTCCTCGTTCAGGTGCCTGGCGAAATCTTCGGGCGTGCCGCCTTCGGGAAAGGCGTAGGCCTTCTGCAGGCGCTCGATCACATCCGGCGACTTGAGCGCCTTGTTCATTTCCTCGTTGAAGCGCCGCACGATCGCCGGCGGCGTGCCGACGGGCGCGACGAAGCCGAACCAGCCGGAACCGCCCACCACATCGCCAAAGCCGCTCTCGGCCAGCGTCGGCACGTTGGGCACGTCCTCCAGGCGTTTGCTGGAAGTCACCGCAATCGCCTTGAGCTTGCCCGATTTGACGTGCGGCACCAGCAATGCCGGCGCACCGAACAGCACCTGCACCTGCCCGGCAATCAGGTCGGTGATGGCCGGCGGCTGGCCGCGATAGGGGATCGGCACGATGAACAGCTTGCGCGACATCTTCAGGAATTCCATCGGCAGGTGATTGGTGGAGCCGGCACCCGCGTGCGCATAGTTGAGCTTGCCCGGGTTCTTGCGCGCCATCTCGACCAGTTCTGACATGGAGGACACCGGCAGCGATGGCGTGACCACGCCGATATTGGGGGCGGTGGCATACATGCCGACTGCCACGTAATCGCGCCGCAGGTCGTATTTGAATTGCGGGTTGATGATCGGGCCAACGGCGCCGGTGATGGTGGC
>CAYUEG010000071.1:15831-18786 GCA_964443245.1 uncultured Burkholderiales bacterium
GTCAGCAGGGCGCTGACCAGGAACGTGGTGATGCGCTTCAGTGCGGTGGTTGCTTTCATCGTCTCTCCATCAGTGATTGGCACAACTCAAGTCTTGCGCGGGTGGTCCGGCGGCACCGAGGGCACAAACGGAAAGCGCGCCTTGGCCTTGGTGGCCGTGGTGCTGGTGGTCGCCATGCTGCGCACATACTGCTTGGAGCCGTCCTTGCGCACTTGGTAATCCCAGGGCGTAAACGTGCCCTTGGTGAGGGTGGCGTGCAGAAACAGGCGGCGCTTCTGGCTTGCCAGCACGTTCTGCTTGACTTGCGCCGGCACAAAGCGCGTCTCGATTTCGTCCACCATCTGTTTGGCGAGGTCGGCAAACGCCGGATCGGCGCACAGGTTGGTCAACTCGTGCGGGTCGGCCTGCATGTCGAACAGCATGCCGGGGTCGCCCTCGCAGTACACGTATTTGTATTGGCCCTTGCGCAGGATGAACGCCGGGGCGTACACCCCTTCACTGGTGAATTCGACCAGCGCTTCGTCTTTCCAGGCGGCGTCGGTGCCGTTCAACCATGTGGCCAGGCTGTGCCCGTCGCAATGGTCCACCAGTTCCGGCGGCTTGCCGTCGGTGGCGAGGTCGAGCAAAGTGGGCAGCAGGTCCACCAGACCGCAGTTGGCGTTGACGCGGTGGCCAGCCCGGGCACCCGGCGCACTGATTACCAGTGGCACGCGCACCGAGTTTTCGTAGGGGTTGAACTTGTACCACATGCCCCGCTCGCCAATCATGTCGCCATGGTCGGCGGTGAACACGATCACGGTGTTGTCGAGCTGGCCGATCTTCTCCAGCGTGTCGAGCAGCATGCCGACCTTGCTGTCGAAGTAGCTCACCATGCCGTAATAGGCGTGGCGCGCCGAGCGGATGTGCGCGTCGGTGACGATATGCTCGTCCTGGCGGATCAGCTTGTAATAGCGCTGGCTCCACGGGTCACGCTTCTCGTAGGGAATGAAGGGCACGGTGGGCATGTCGATGTCGGCATCGTCATACAGGTCCCAGAATTCCTGCGAGATCGTGAAGGGGTTGTGCGGGTGGGTGAACGAGCTCACCAGCAGAAAAGGCTGCGGGCCGTTCTCTCCCGTGCCTTTGTCTCCGCCGCGGCGCGCCCAGTCATACAGCCACTGCACCGACTGGTTGGCGACGTCATCGTCGTAATCCATTTGCAGCGAGCGCACGCACAGGCCGGATTCGACCACGCCGCGCATGCTCATCTGGCTGGGTGCGTAGGGATTGCCCTTCTGCGCCCAGTCTGCTGTCCAGCCAAAATCGGAGGGGTAAATGTCGGTGGTGACACGCTCTTCAAAACCGTGCAGCTGGTCCGGCCCGACAAAGTGCATCTTGCCCGAGAGGCACGTCACGTAGCCGAGCGAGCGCAGGTAATGCGCAAAGGTCGGCACGGCAGCCGGAAACTCGGACGCATTGTCGAAAGCACCGATACGTGACGAATACTGGCCCGACATCATGGCGAAACGCGACGAGGCGCAAATCGGGTTGGGGCAGTAGGCATTCTCGAACACGGTGCCGCGTGCGGCAATCCGGTCGAGGTGGGGCGTTTTCACCAGCTTGTGGCCGTACATCGCCAACGCGCTCGCGGCAAGCTGGTCGGCCATGATGTACAGAATGTTCGGCGGGCGTTTCATTCAGTTTCCTGACAAGACAGGGTTGCGTTACGAACTTGCCGCAGAGAATCCCCGGCGTGCTCCCGGCCCAACGGCCCTCGCGAACATGTCGCGGAAACCGTTGGTGGGAGCGCTTCTCCGGCCTTTTTCTTCAGGCCGATTCGTACAGGCGGGTGAGGACAAACTCGCGATGCCCGAGCGCCTCGGCAGCCGTCAGGCGGCCATTGGCCGTACGCAGCATGCACTCGAGCAGCTTGTCGCCGGCGCCTTCGAGGGTCAGCTCGGACTGCAGCAGGGCCGAGGTGTCGACGTCGACGTGCTCGCTCATCAGGCGCACGGTGCGCGGGTTGGCGCAGATCTTGATGACCGGCAGGATCGGGTTGCCGATCACATTGCCCTGGCCGGTGGGGAAGAAATGCACCGCAAAACCGGACGCGGCGCACAGGGTCACCATCTCGGCGGCAGCCGAGGAGGAATCCATGAACCACAGACCCGGATGGGTCGGCATTTCCGCCTTGTCGATCACGCCGTCGACCGTGCACTTCTTGCCGATCTTCTGGATGTTGCCGAGCGCTTTCTCTTCGATCGTGGTGAGGCCGCCGGCAATGTTGCCCTTGGTCGGCTGGCTGTCGGAAAGATCGCTGGTCTTGTGGCGGTTGATCAGGTCCTGATAGCGGTTGAACATGAACATGAACTTCTCGCGCACGGCGTCGTTGGCGCAGCGTGCCGCCACGATCGATTCACCGCCGGTGATTTCGGAGGTCTCGCCGAAGCACAGGTAGTTGCCGAGCGGATGCAGCTTGTCGAATGCCGCGCCCACGGTGGGGTTGGCGCCGCAGCCGGAGGTGGTGTCCGATTCGCCGCACTTGGTGGAAACCCACAATTCGTTGATCGGGCACTCCTCGCGCTGCTTCTCGCTCGCCCACTGCACATATTCCTTGGCCATCTTGCTGGCCTTCTTGATGGTTTCGTGGTCACCATAGCCCTCGATGCCGAAGCCGACGACCGGCTTGCCGGTGGTGGCGATCGCGTCGACGATCTTCTTGGTCCAGCCGTCTTCAATGCCGATGACGACGACGGCAGCCACATTGGGGTTGCAGCCGGTGCCGATCAGCGTGCGGAAGTGCAGTTCCAGGTCGGCACCGAACTGCAGGCGGCCGTAGGGGTGCGGAATTGCGATCGTGCCCTTGATGTTGTGCGCCACCGCTTCGCAGGCGGCGTTGGAAAGATCATCCACCGGCAGGATGATGACGTGGTTGCGCACACCGACGCGCTTGTTTTCGCGGCGGTAGCCCATGAA
>CAYUEG010000072.1:0-18666 GCA_964443245.1 uncultured Burkholderiales bacterium
CCGAGACGGTCATCCAGCACGAAGGCGTGAGCCGCGAAGCCGCCATGGCGCGCGCACTGGAGATGCTTGAACGCGTACAGATTCCCTCGGCGAAACGCCGGCTCGACGCCTATCCACACGAGATGTCGGGCGGCATGCGCCAGCGCGCCATGATCGCCCTGGCACTGGCCTGCAAACCCCAGTTGCTGCTGGCCGACGAGCCGACCACGGCACTGGATGCCACGGTGCAGATTCAGATATTGCTGTTGCTGCGCCAGTTGCAAAAGGAAATGGGCATGGCGGTGATCTTTGTGACCCACGACGTCGGCGCCGCAGTCGAGGTATCGGACCGCATCGCCGTCATGTACGCCGGCCGCTTTGTCGAAACCGGTGACGTGCGCACGGTCATCCGCAAACCGGGCCATCCTTACACGCAGGGCCTGCTCGCGGCCAACGTGCTGCCGGGCACCGGGATGCACGCCGGCAAGCGTGGTGACCGCATCGAGGCGATTCCAGGCGCCCCGCCGAACATGGTGACACTGGCGCCCGGCTGTGCCTTCGAGCCACGCTGCAAATGGGCCGAAGAACGTTGTGGCACAAGGGTTCCCGCGCCATTACCGAGCGCAGATGGCGGCGCGTCGCACCTGGTGCGCTGCGTACGGGTGGCGGCCTGAACACGAACATGAAAGCGCCTGCCTCGCTGATCGAACTGGCCACGGCGATCAGCCGTGGGGACACCACGTGTGAGGCCGTCACACGCCAGTTGCTGGAGCACACGTCAAGCCGCGAACCGGTCGTGCGCGCGTGGATCCATCTGGACGCCGATCAGGCCCTGGCACAGGCACGCCGCATCGACGCGACCGCCTCGACGGCGCAACTGCGTGGCGTACCGGTCGGTGTCAAGGACGTGTTCGATACCTTCGACATGCCCTCGCGTTATGGCTCCCCCATCTACGCCGACCATCAGCCGCGCAGCGATGCCGCCGCCGTTGCGCTAACGCGCGGCATCGGCGGCCTGGTGTTCGGCAAGACGGTGACCACCGAATTCGCCACCTTCACACCCAACGTCACGACCAATCCGCATAACCCGGCCCATACGCCGGGCGGTTCATCGTCCGGTTCGGCCGCGGCAGTAGCTGCAGGCATGGTGCCGGTGGCGTTTGGCACGCAGACCATCGGCTCGGTGATCCGGCCTGCAGCCTATTGCGGTGTGGTTGGCTACAAGCCGACCTTTGGACTCCTGCCGCGGTTTGGCGTCAAGGCGATCTCGGAGTGCCTGGACACGGTTGGCTGCTTTACGCGCAGTGTCGCGGACGCCGCCTTTTTTGTCGGAGCGCTGGCGCGCAGGCCGCTCGCCATGGGCACGGCAGACCACGCTCCCCGCATCGGCTTGTGCCTGACCGCGCAATGGCCGCACGCCCAGCCGGAAACCCAGACCTTGTTTGCCGGCCTCGGCGCACGCCTGTCTGGCGCTGGCGCAAGCGTGGCCGACTTTTCGCTTCCATCGCTCTACGATGGCATCAATGCGGCACAGGACATCATTGCCGCTGTCGAAATGGCCGCCTGCCTGGCGGATGAACACCGCCGTTTCTCCCACCAGATGAGCGAACGTCTGCGCACACGCCTGGACGAGGGCGCGACCATCCCGGTGCGCGAGTACGACGCGGCCATGGCTCTGGCACGAGCGGGGCGCCAGTCTCTGGCGGATGCCATGGCCGGGTTCGATGTGCTCGTCGTGCCCAGCGCCATCGGCGAAGCACCCGAAGGCCTTGGCGCCACCGGTGATCCGGTGTTCAACCGCACCTGGAGCCTGCTGCACACCCCTTGCGTGCACGTGCCGCTCACCACCGGCCCGAACGGTCTGCCACTGGGGGTGCAGGTCGTGGGGCGCATTGGTGATGATGCCCGAACGCTGGCGTCTGCCCACTGGATCGAGCAGCAACTACGCGACGCGGCCACGCGCTGAACATGGCACCACTATTGCTTTGCCTAGTGCAGCAATAGCATCCCTTCTTGTCACCTCCGAAACACCCTTCGCTTTTCCGCCGAAAGCCCTTCCTCCCCCTTTTCATCCTTGAGGATTCACCCATGAAACTTCGCCTCTCCTCCCGCGCAGCCTCGTGCAGCGTCGCCGCGCTGCTGCTTGCCGCCCTTCACGCGCCTGGCGCCCTGGCGCAGGGCACGTTGCGCATCGGCATGACCGCTGCCGACATCCCGCTCACCACCGGCCAGGCCGACCAGGGCGGCGAAGGCCAGCGCTTCATGGTCTACACCGTCTACGACTCCCTGGTGCTGTGGGATCTGACTTCGGCGACCAAGCCATCCGTATTGACACCGGGCCTCGCCTTGAGCTGGACCACCGATGCCAAGGACAAATCCAAGTGGACCTTCAAGATCCGTGAGGGCGCGAAGTTCCATGATGGCTCCGAGTTCACCGCTGAAGCCGCCGTGTGGAACCTCGACAAGCTGCTCAACGACAAATCGCCACAGTACGATCCGAAACAGGCAGCGCAGGGCCGCACCCGCATCCCGTCGATCGCCGCCTATCGCGCGATCAACAAGACCACGCTCGAGATCACCACCAAGGAACCCGACGCATTTTTGCCCTACCAGCTCTCGTGGATCGCGATGTCGTCCCCGGCGCATTGGGAAAAGCTCGGCAAAAGCTGGGATGCCTATGCCAAATCCCCTTCCGGGACCGGGCCCTGGAAGCTGACCTCGTTCACGCCGCGCGAGCGCGCCGAAATGGTGCCGAACAAGAATTACTGGGACAAGACCCGCATTCCGAAACTCGACAAACTGGTTCTGGTCCCCCTGCCGGAAGCCAACACCCGCACTGCCGCACTGCGCTCGGGTCAGGTCGACTGGATCGAGGCACCCGCGCCCGACACCGTGGCCAGCCTCAAGGGCGCGGGCTTCCAGATCGTCACCAACGCCTACCCGCACAGCTGGGTCTGGCATTACTCGATGGCTGAGGGCTCGCCCTTCCTCGATGCGAAAGTACGCAAGGCCATGAACCTGGCGATCGACCGCGAAGGCCTGAACAAGCTGCTCGGCGGGTTGTCGATCCCGGCCAAGGGCTTCATGCCGCCCGGCCACGCCTGGTTCGGCAAGGCGACCCCCGTCAAGTTCGATCCCGCCGCCGCGCGCGCCCTGCTGGCCGAAGCGGGCTACACCAGCGCCAAGCCGCTGGTACTCAAGGTCGTGATCCCTTCTTCCGGCTCCGGCATGATGCAGCCGCTGCCGATGAATGAATATCTGCAGCAGAACCTTGGCGAAGTCGGCATCAAGGTCAACTTCGAAGTGATGGAGTGGAATACGCTGCTGGCTGCATGGCGCGCCGGTTCAAAAGATCCGGCATCGCGCGGTGGCGTGGCACTCAACTACTCCTACTTCGTGCAGGATCCGTTCACCGCCTTCACGCGCCACTTCCAGTCCGACCTGGTATCCCCCAAGGGCACCAACTGGGGCCACTATGCGAGCAAGGAGATGGACGCCATGCTGAGCCAGGCACGCAACACGTTTGATCCGAAGGAACAGACCGCGGCGCTGCAAAAGCTTCACGAAAAAATCGTCGGCGAAGACCTGTTCCTGACCGTCACGCATGATGTGAACGCGCGCGCCATGTCCTCCAAGGTCAAGGGTTTCGTGCAGGCGCAGAACTGGTTCCAGAACTTCTCGTCGATCACGATGACGAAGTAAGCACCCTCAGTGCGGCGGGCTTTGCCCGCTGCCTCAGGGGAGGACGCGCGCCAGCTCCGGATTGAGGCCAATGCTGGGGGCTGGCGCCTTGTCTGCCGCACGGCTTGGCCACGGCTTTTTCGCCTCGAGGGCCAGTCGCAATGCCGCGCGCGCGCCGGCATGTACGTTGTCGATCACCGGCACCGATACCAGAGGCGCAATCCGCGCCGCCAGCCCGGCCAAGGCCGCGCCACCCAGGATTACCGCCTGCGCGCCATCCTGATCCGCTGCCGCCTGCGCTTCGGCCGCCAGAAACTTCAGCGCGCCTTCGGGATCAGCCGCCACCTGATCACCGGTCAGAGTGATCGGGCGGATGCTGGCAATCGAATCGCCCAACCCCAGCGCCTGGGCGAGGCGCCCCAGCATCGGCTTCCACAGCAGACCGCCGGTCACAATCGAGTAACGGCCACTTTGCGCCGCCTCCCGCATCGCCGCCTCGGCCAGGCCCACCACCGGCACCGGGCTGAGCTCGCGCAGCGCAAACAGACCGGGGTCACCAAAGCAGGCGAGCAGCACCGCGTCAAAGCCATTGGGGGTTTCGGCGCAACGCTGCGCGAGGCAATCGAGTGCCGAATGTCCGGCAATCGCGTACGCGGTTTCCGTCGAGATGTAGCGCGCCCCCAGGCGCGCGGTGGCGGGAATCAATGCGACATTGGCTCCGAGCACATCGCGCACATGGTGGACCACGAGTTCGGTCACGGCGGTGGTGGTATTGGCGTTGAGGACGAGAATCCGGGGCATGGTGCAGAAAGGTTGGTCTGTGGACGAATGTGAGAGTATGCACGGCAACCCGCGCCGCCGCCACCGCACCAAACCTGCTCCTCGCCAGCCGAAGCGGACCGCACAACGTAACCGGTAACATAACCACCCTCACCAACCTGCAAGGACCCGCATGAGCACTGCCAAAGCCCGCAAAAAGCCCGAAGAACTGCGCAGCCATCGCTGGTACGGCGTGAAAGACATGCGCTCGTTCGGCCACCGTTCGCGTACCGCGCAGATGGGCTACCACCGCAGCGACTACCAGGGCAAGCCGGTGATCGCCATCATCAACACCTGGAGCGACATCAACCCCTGCCACACCCACTTCAAGCAGCGGGTTGAAGAGATCAAGCGCGGCATCTGGCAGGCCGGCGGGTTCCCGGTCGAGATGCCGGCGATCTCGCTCTCCGAGCCGATGCAAAAGCCGACCACCATGCTCTATCGCAACCTGCTGGCAATGGAGACCGAAGAGCTGCTGCGCTCCTACCCGGCCGACGGCTGCGTGCTGATGGGCGGCTGCGACAAGACCACCCCGGCGCTGATCATGGGCGCGCTGGCGATGAACCTGCCGACCATCTTCATGCCGGCCGGCCCGATGCTGCGCGGCGACTACAAGGGCAAGTATCTGGGTTCGGGCTCCGACACCTGGAAATACTGGGCTGAACTGCGCGCCGGCAACATCACCGAAGGCGATTGGCAGGATGTGGAAGACGGCATCGCCCGCTCCCCCGGCCATTGCATGACGATGGGCACCGCCAGCACCATGACCAGCGCCGTCGAAGTGCTGGGCTTCACCCTGCCCGGCGCGGCGTCGATCCCCGCGCCCGACTCGCGCCACGCGCAAATGGCCACGCTCACCGGCAAGGCGATCGTCGAGATGGTCTGGGACGACATCAAGCCGACCGACTTTTTGACCGCCGCGTCGTTCGACAACGCCGTCACCACGGTCCTGGGACTGGGCGGCTCGACCAACTCGATCGTGCATCTGGTGGCAATGGCCAAACGCGCCGGCATCAACCTGACGATCGACCGCTTTGACGCCCTGGCGCGCAAGACCCCGGTGCTGGCCAACCTGCGGCCGTCGGGCGCGTTTCTGATGGAGGACTTCTATTACGCCGGCGGCCTGCGCGCCCTGCTCGTGCAATTGGGGGACCTGCTCGATACCAGCGTGAAGCAATGCAACATGAAAACGCTGGCCGAGAACATCGCCGGTGCGCAAGTGCACAACGCCGACGTGATTCGCCCGCGTTCCAACCCGCTGGTCGCCAAAGACGGCCTCGCGGTGCTGCGCGGCAACCTTGCCCCGGCCGGCGCCATCATCAAGCCGGCGGCGATGGAGCCGAAGTTCTACAAGCATCAGGGCCGCGCAGTCGTGTTCAAGGACTATAACGACATGAACGCGCGCATCGATGATCCGAACCTGGATATCGACGAGAACTGCGCCATCATCCTGCAAAGCGCCGGCCCGCAGGGCGCACCGGGCATGCCCGAGTGGGGCCAGCTGCCGATCCCGCAGAAGATCCTCAAGAAAGGCGTGCGCGACATGCTGCGCATTTCCGATGCGCGCATGAGCGGCACCAGCTACGGCGCCTGCGTGCTGCACGTGACGCCCGAGTCGCACGTGGGCGGGCCGCTCGCGCTGGTGAAAGACGGCGACATGATCTCGCTCGACATCGAAGCGCGCCGCATCGACGTGCTGATCAGCGACGACGAGATGGCCCAACGCAAGGCGGCCTGGAAAGCGCCGGCGCCCAAGTTCACGCGCGGCTACGGCGTGCTGTACCTGAAGCACATCCAGCAGGCCGACAAGGGCTGCGACTTCGACTTCCTCGAGCCCGACCAGATGCAGAAACAGGACGGCGAGCCTGAAATTCACTAAAGGAGATGATCATGCAGGCTTTGCTGAGGAGATTCACGCTTTGTACTTCGCTCTGTGCGGTATGGCCCCTGGGTGTCATGGCGATGTTGAGCATGCCATTGGCGCATGCCCAGCCTTACCCGAATCGCACCGTCACCATGATCGTGCCATTTCCGCCGGGCGGCGGCACCGATGTCGGCGCGCGCCTGATCGCGCAACGCCTCACTGCCAAGTGGGGCCAGTCCGTCGTGGTGGAAAACCGCGGCGGCGCAGCCGGCATTGTCGGCATGGAAGCGGCCGCCAAGGCCAAGCCTGACGGCTACACCTTCATCATGGGCAATGTCGGCACGATTGCGATCAACAATTCGCTGTACAAGAAGCTGCCCTACGATCATGAAACCGCGTTCACGCCGATCAATTTTGTGGCCGACCTGCCACTGGTGATGCTGGCCTACCCGGGCCTGGCCGCGAAGACGCCGAAAGACGTCATCGCGATGGCCAAGGCCGAACCGGGCAAGGTCACGTTCGCCTCATCCGGCGCCGGCGGTGCACCCCATCTGGCCGCCGAGATCTTCGAAGACATGGCCGGCATCAAGATGCTGCACGTGCCCTACAAGGGCGGCGGCCCGGCGGTCACCGACCTGATCGCCGGACATGTCAACATCCTCTTCACCACCGTGCTCGAGGCCGCAGGCCACGTGAAATCCGGCAAGTTGCGCGGCATGGCCGTGACCAGCAGTGCGCGTTCCCCCGCCCTGCCTGATCTGCCGACCGTCGCCGAGGCGGCCCTGCCCGGCTACGACACCGGCTCGTGGATCGGGCTGCTCGCGCCGGCCGGCACGCCACAAGCCATCATCGACAAGATTGCCGCCGACGTGCGCGACATCGTCAGCGAACCGGAGACGCGCGAGAAGTTCATCTCGCAAGGCGCCCTGCCACGCGCGATGAGCCAAGCGCAGTTCGTGGCGCTGATTGCGGCCGAAAAGAAGCGCTATGCCAAGCTGATCGCCGACAAGAACATCCGTACGGAGTAGCGTTCAGCATTGCCAAACCCGTTCGCACGGTTCGCCACCCTGCGAATGGCTTGTACCAACGGTTTTGGCTGGGTCCAAGCCGGAGAAGCGCTCCAGAAGCGCCTCTCCGGCCTGCCCTCCATTTCGCCGACCTCAGTCGCGGAACGACGGATCGATCCGGTCCAGCATGCGCAGCAGCCCCGGCCATTCGAGGCGCCCCAGGGGGCTGGCCCCATCGGTGTACTCGGCGATCTTGGCGTTCGAGAAGCCACGCTTGGCAATCGCCTTGGCCACATCTTTTGAAGGCATGGTGAGCGTCAGGCCGCTGGCCAGGGCGTCCACCTGCGCCTGCATGGCCTTTTCCAGGTGCCACATCATCGAAAACGCCTGACCGACGGTTTCGCCGGCCACCAGCGTGCCGTGGTTTCGGAGGATCATCACCGGCTTGTCACCCATGTCATCGGCGAGGCGTTTGCGTTCGTCCAGATCCAGCGCAAAGCCTTCACTGTCGTGGTACGCCACCTTGCCGTAGAACAGCATCGCATGCTGCGAGAGCGGCATCAGCCCGCGCTTCATCATGGAAACCGCCATGCCGGCACGGGTGTGCGAATGAATCACGCAATGTGCGTCCGGCCTCGCTGCATGGATGGCGCTGTGAATGACGAAGCCGGCGCGATGAATGCGGTGCGGCGACGGCTCCACCAGATTGCCTTCCAGGTCGATCTTGATCAGGCTGGAAGCGGTGATCTCGTCGAACATGAAGCCGAACGGGTTGAGCAGGTAATGGTCCTTCGTACCCGGCACGCGCAGGGAAATGTGCGTGTAGATCAGGTCGCTCCAGCCGTAGTGCGCCACCAGCCGGTAGCAGGCAGCGAGGTTGACCCGCGCCTCACGCTCGGCATCGCTGATGCGCACAGGTTTGCTGGCGGAA
The DNA here is from genome assembly GCA_964443245.1 of uncultured Burkholderiales bacterium. Taxonomy (GTDB): domain Bacteria; phylum Pseudomonadota; class Gammaproteobacteria; order Burkholderiales; family JAEUOS01; genus CANJDH01. Next base: position 8,282 of record CAYUEG010000072.1, read on the forward strand.
GCTGCCTTGGGTGCGGTGGTCGGGCGCGCGGTTGCCGCCTTGGCCGGGCGGGCTGCTTTTCTGGTGGTCATGCGGTCTCCTCGTCTCCTGCGCGGGCAATCCCGCACCGGTGGGCTCAGATGCTACCCGGAATCACGCCGGCCGGCAGTGTCAGGCAGTGATCGGCGATGTCGCAGGGCCGTACCCACCACACCTTATCTGACTGTGCGTGGCCGACGCAATGCTGCAAGGCTCGGCGCAGCATGCGCAGGCGGAAGGGCTGTCCGAACACGTAGGGATGCACCGAGACATTCATCACCAGTGGATGGCGCACGCTCTGTTCGATCATTTCGTCAAATTGCTCGACGATCATGTCGCAGAAATCAATCGCGTCGCCCTTGCGGTGGATCACGTGCTGCGAATCGTTCAACTCAATCGGGTACGGAATCGAAAGGATCGGGCCGGCCCGGGTGCGCATCCACACCGGCTGGTCATCCATTGGCCAATCCATCAGGTAGGTGTAGCCCAGTTCCTTCAGCAGGTCCGGCGTGTTGGCCGTCTCGTAGGCCCCCGAACCCATCCAGCCCCTGGGCGCCGCGCCTTCATGCCGCCGGATGGTATCGGTCACCTCGGTGAGGATGCGCTCTTCATCGGGCTGCCACAGCCCGCGCAGGTTCTCCGCATTGCTGCGGCCATGCGCCACGATTTCGTCGCCGCGTTTGCGAATCGCATCGGTGATCTGCGGCGCGTACTCATACACCAGCGTATTGGTGTTGTGCCCGGCTGGCAGCTTCAGTTCGTCGAGAAGATCAAACAGGCGCCAGATGCCGATGCGGTTGCCGTAATCCCGCCAGGAGTAGTTGCGATGGGTTTGCGGTTCGCCGGTCTTGGCCGGGTCATGACCCAGGCCGGCACCAAAGGCAAACCACTCCACGTTGGTGGTGATGGTGAAGGCGAGACGTTTGCCCGCCGGCCACGAGTAGTCCTTGCGCTCCGGCAGGGGAACATAGTCGTAGCGGTTGTGCTGCGGCAGCAGCGGCTTCTGTGCCATGCTTACTCTGCCTTCGCTCCGGAGGCGCGCACCACCGGGCCCAGCTTGGCAATTTCCTTGCCCAGCATGTCGGCGAAAAACTCCGGGCTCTCGACGATGGGCTCGGCACCGATGTTGCCGTAGACCGTCTTGATCGCCGGGTCCGCCACCACCTTTGCAAACATGGCGTTGATGCGCCGGACCAGTGCCGGGTTCATGCCGGGCGGGCCGATGATGCCGCTGTAAAGCACGATATCGAACCCGGGCATGCCGGCCTCGATCATGGTGGGAACCTCGGGCGTCGCGCTCGACCGTTTGGGTGTCGTCACGGCGATCGCGCGCAGCTTGCCCGCCTTCACATTGGCGATGGCCGGCGGCATGGTCGAGAATGTGTAGGTCACCTCGTTGCCCAGAATGGCCTGTGTCGCCGGTGCACTGCCTTTGTAGGGCACGTGCACCGCATCGATGCCGCCGCGGGTCTTCATCATCTCCCCGGCCAGATGGGTGATGGCGCCGATGCCGGACGAGGCGTAGGAATACTTGCCGGGGCTGGCCTTGACCAGCGCCACCAGCTCGCGCAGGTCACGTGCCGGTGTCGCAGCGTTGACCACCAGCATCAAGGGGGTCGATGCCACCAGACCGATGGTGGTGAAATCCTTGATCGAATCGTACGGCAGCTTCTGGTACAGGGTGGCGTTGATGGCGTGGGTGGTGATGTCCTGCAGGAACAGGGTGTAACCATCGGGCGCTGCCTTGGCGATGAATTCGGAGGCGATGGTGGTACCGGCCCCCTGCTTGTTCTCGACAATCACCTGCTGGCCGAGATCGGCCGACAACCGGGCCGCCAGCGCCCGTGCGAGAACGTCCGATATCCCGCCGGCGGCAAAGCCGACCACCAGACGAATCGGCTTGTTCGGATAATCGGCTTGCGCCGCAGCGGGGGCCGCCATGGTCAGGGATAGTGCGCCAACAAGCGTGGCAACCAGCGCGGCAATGGTGCGTTTGAGCATGATTCGGAAACTCCGGAATGAATTGGCAAAGATGCACGAGAGGATACGCCAGAAGCGTGCCAACCCGGTGACCGCCGAGCCGCCCCGATGCAACAGATCCCCCCGTTGCCCGGCTCGTGGCCGGGCAACGGGGCTGGCCCGCTCTCGGAGGATGACCCCGATGCCGGGTGCGGGTGGCAAACCGGCTAGACGTTGCCGCTGGTTTGCGGGTTGAAGCGCTCGCTCTTGTCGAACAACTTGTTGAGCGCGGATACATAGGCCTTGGCGGACGCCACGATCACGTCCGTGTCGGCTCCCACGCCGTTGACGATGCGTCCGGCCTTGGCCAGGCGCACCGTCACTTCCCCCTGGGAATCGGTGCCCTGCGTGACCGCATTGACCGAATAGAGCATCAGTTCGGCCTCGCTCTTTGCAATCGATTCGATTGCCTTGAACGTGGCATCAACCGGGCCGGAGCCGTGGGCCTGCGCCTTGTGCTCGGTGCCGCCCGCCGTCAGGGTGATGGCCGCGTGCGGGGCCTCGCCCATTTCCGAACCCTGCTTCATCGCAATCAGCTTGTAGTGTTCGCCGGTCTCGTCGTCGTTATGGTCGGCAAACAGCATCTGGATGTCTTCATCGAAGATGTCGGCCTTCTTGTCGGCCAGATCCTTGAACTTGGCAAAGGCTTCGTTGAGCTGGGTTTCGGAATCGAGCTCGATGCCGAGCTGCTCCAGACGCTGGCGGAATGCATTGCGGCCCGAGAGCTTGCCCAGCACGATCTTGTTGGCGCTCCAGCCCACGTCTTCGGCACGCATGATCTCGTAGGTGTCGCGCGCCTTGAGCACGCCGTCCTGGTGAATGCCGGAGGCGTGGGCGAAGGCATTGGCACCCACGACCGCCTTGTTGGGTTGCACCACGAAACCGGTGATCTGCGATACCAGGCGCGAGATCGGTACGATCTGGCTGGCATCGATGCGCGTCTGGAGCTTGAAAAAATCCTTGCGCGTCTTCACCGCCATGACGATCTCTTCCAGCGAGGTATTGCCGGCACGCTCTCCCAGGCCGTTGATGGTGCACTCGACCTGGCGCACCCCGCCCATGGTGACGGCAGCGAGCGAATTGGCGACCGCCATGCCCAGATCGTTATGGCAATGCGCCGACCAGATTGCCTTGTCGCTGTTGGGGATGCGGTTGCGCAGGGTCTTGAAGAATTCGCCGTACAACTCGGGCACCGCGTAGCCCACCGTGTCCGGTACGTTGATGGTCGTGGCGCCTTCCTTGATCACTGCCTCCAGGATGCGGCAGAGAAAGTCCATGTCCGAGCGGTAACCGTCTTCCGGCGAGAACTCGACGTCCGGACAGGCGTTGCGGGCATAGCGCACCGAGAGCTTGGCCTGCTCGAACACCTCGTCGGGGCTCATGCGCAACTTCTTTTCCATGTGCAGTGCGCTGGTGGCGATGAAGGTATGGATGCGCCAGGACTTGGCGCCCTTCAAGGCATCAATACCGCGCTGGATATCGCGGTCGTTGGCGCGGCACAGGCCGGCAATGGTGGAATCCTTGATGGTGTTGGCGATCGCCTTGACCGCCTCGAAATCGCCGTTGGAAGAGGCGGGAAAGCCGGCTTCGATCACGTCGACCTTCATCTTCTCGAGCAGGCGCGCGATGCGCAGCTTCTCTTCCTTGGTCATCGAGGCGCCGGGACTTTGCTCGCCGTCACGCAAGGTGGTGTCAAAAATGATCAAACGGTCTGGGGATTGAGGGGCTGCGGCCATGGTGTTGCTCCTGGTAATGAATGCGGATGCGGTAAACGATCAGATGGGGAAGCGCAGATGCGTTCGGGCGAACCAAGAGACCTTGCGGCACTCTATGCGCTTGGGTCCTGCCCGAATTGTGGAGTGGGGTATTTAGCGCGCGGGGCGCAGCAGCAGGCCAGGCAGAAGCAGGCCGCCGCAGGGCAGAGCGGGGATTGACGCGATGGCGAGGAGGGAATGGAGAGCCATGCGAGGAATGTAGCGGCTTTTGCCGAAAAGCGCAAGGCCCTTCAGTTGCACCGGCGGCGGCGGTGCATCAACCGGGTAAGTACTATCCCGCATGGGTTTTCCGGCGCCAGGCGTTAAGCTTTCGCCATGACGCCGACCGTCCAGGCCAACCCCGCTCCGCCACCGATTCGGGTCCCCGAAGGGCTGGCTGGTGATGCAAACCGCCTGTTGTGGTGGATTGTTGACGCGACGGCTGCACGCACCGGTGACGACTTCTTTTCGTCGATGGTCTCGCATGTCGCGCAAGGCCTGGGCCTGGATGATGTGTTCATTACCGAATGCGTCGACCATCCGGTCACCCGCCTGCGCACGCTCGCGCGCTGCAAGAATGCGCAGCTGGTGCCGAATGTCGAGTACGCCCTGGCCGGCACCCCGTGCGAAACCACGGTGCGCGGGCGCCGCACCTCGTTCTACGCCGAGGGTCTGGCGCACACGTTCCCGCAGAGCGCCGAGTACGGCAACGAAAGCTATTTCGGTGTGCCGATCTTCGATTCGGCTCAAGAGCATGTGATTGGCCACATCGCCTTCTTCGACAACAAGCGGATGGAAGACAAGGTGTTTTCCAATCCCTTGTTCCACATATTCGCCAATCGGGCAGCAGCGGAGTTGCAGCGCCGCCGTGCAGAAGAAGCGGCCAGCATGCACCTGCAGCAGCTGGCCCATGTGGCGCGTGTCGGCAGCATGGGCGAGCTGGCCACCGCCATCGCACATGAAGTGAACCAGCCGCTGGCGGCGATCACCGCCTACGCCCGTGCCTGCGAGGCAATGGTAGCGGCCGACCGCGTGGCCACACCGGATCTGCGCGAAGCAATACAAGGCATTCTGGGCCAGGCCGAACGGGCCGCCGCCATCACCGACCGCCTGCGCCACTTCATGCGCGACAGCGACCTCACCGCCGAGCGCGTTTCCCTGCACCGCATCGCGCGTGAATCGATCGCGCTGGCGCAGCCGGACGCCCGGCGCCGCAACGCGGTGATCCGCCTCACCGAGGGCGCCGATGCCTGCGAGGTGCTGGCCGACCCGGTGCAGCTTGAGCAGGTGGTGTTCAACCTGCTGCGCAATGCGCTGGAAGCCGGCGATCCGGCGCGCGGCCCGCTCTCCGTCGAGATCAAAACCTGGCGCGCCGGGGCCGAGGCCATCCTTACGGTCACCGACAATGGCACGGGGGTGCCGCCCGGCCTGCGCGACCAGTTGTTTCACCCCTTCTTTACCACCAAGCCGGATGGCATGGGTATCGGCCTTTCCCTCGCCCGCACGATCGCCCGCAACGCCGGTGGTGCGCTGGATCTTGATCCCGCCTTTGAGGGCGGCGCCCGTTTCGTCCTGACGCTGCCAATCGAGCCCGGAGACGACGCATGAGTCTGGTTGCCATGGTTGACGACGACGCGCCGGTCCGTGCCGCCCTCGGCATGCTGCTCAAGACGGCCGGCTTTGCCACCTTGGGCTATGCCTCCGGCGAAGCGCTGCTGGCGGCGCGTGAATGGAAGCTGGCCGATTGCCTGATCCTCGATATCCGCATGCCGGGGCTCTCCGGCATGGAGGTGCTGGCGCATCCGGTGGTGGCCGAGAGCGGTGTGCCGGTGATCATCATGACGGGGCACGGCGATGTGCCGCTGGCAGTCCAGGCGATGAAGCTGGGCGCCTTTGATTTTGTGGAGAAGCCATTTGCCGACAACGCCCTCATCGAGCGTATCCGCCAGGCGGTGGCACGCGGCCGCACGGCCCGCTCCGGCCTCACGGTCGAACAGGCCGGGCAACGGGTGGCCCGTCTGACCCCGCGCGAACGCCAGGTGTTCACGCTGGTGGCGGCCGGCAAGCTCAACAAGGTGATTGCGGCAGAGCTGAACCTCTCCAGCCGCACTGTGGAGATCCACCGCGCCCGCGTGATGGAGAAGACGCAGGCACGCTCGCTGTCGGAACTGGTGCGAATTGCCGTGGCGCTCGAAGGCGCCAGCGCAGACGGCGAAACTACGCCGGCGGCGGCGGCTTGAGCAGCTCGGTGCGCTTGCCGCGCATCGCGTTCCAGACCCAGATTACATAGCCAGACAGGCCGTAGGCACAGAACAGGATGAACAGCGCCCAGGGCGGATTGAGCGCCACGGCAGCGTAGCCGGCCAATACCAGCCCGGGCAGCACCACGAAGGGCACCGAGCGCCGGGCGTTGAATTCCTTGAAGCTGTAGAACGGCAGGTTGGTCACCATGGAGACGCCGGCAAACACCGTGATGCCCCACGCCACCCAGGCCACCGTGCGCACGCTTTCCTCGGTTTCCGGCAGGCCGGTATCGACCATCACCCAGATGAAGCCGGCCACCAGTGCCGCTGCAGCCGGGCTGGGAATGCCCTGAAAGTAACGGCGATCGACAATGCCGATGTTGGTATTGAAGCGCGCCAGGCGCATCGCCGCCCCGGCGCAGTAGATGAAGGCCGCCACCCAGCCGGCGCGCCCGAGGTCTTTCAGGGCCCACTCGTACATGATGAGCGCCGGTGCGGCACCGAAGCTGACCATGTCGGCCAGGCTGTCAAGCTGCTCACCGAACTCGGACTGGGTGTGCGTCATGCGCGCCACCCGGCCATCCATGCCGTCGAGCACCATGGCATAGAAAATGAAAATGGCTGCCTGCTCAAACAGGCCGTTCATGCCCTGCACGATCGCGTAAAACGAGCAGAACAGCGCTGCCAGCGTGATCGAGTTGGGCAGGAGATAGACCCCGCGTTTGCGCAGATCCGGATTCAAGAGGCCGCGGCGTGGCTTTTCCATGTCAGGCTCCAAACTGGCTCATTTTTTCTCGTCAGCGTCCTTGTTGCGCTCGGTACCCTGGGCCATCCCGGCTTCAACCCCTGTCACCGCCTTGTCCATGGTTTGCTTGGGGACGTTGCCGAGCTCCTTGGCCGCTTTTGATTCGGGCACCTTGTCACCGCATGCCGCCACCAGAACGGCACACAACACAGCGAAAACCAGCTTCATGACGCCCTCCCGCGCAACAGAAGCTTCGATTATGCCCGAGCCGGCATGCGTCTCGCCCCCGGAAAGCGGCGGCGCGGAACCGGAAAAGCAGCGACGTGCTCCGGACCGCGCGGCGTTTTTTGCACACCACCTTTTTAATTGCATAAAAGTTATTTTTGTGCATAAAATGCCGCACCAGCCGGCTACTTCCGCTTCCACTGCCCTTCTGCCAACCCCAGCTGGTGACTGCAACCCTGCCCTTCCTCGCTTCAAGGCACCATGCCCGCCACTACTCCATCCCTTGCACCAGCCCTTGCCGACCTTCCGCTCTCGGAGCTTGCGTATCAAGCCCTGCGCGGCAAGATCCTGCGCTGCGAGTTCGAGCCCGGCGAAAAGCTCAAGATCGAATCCCTGCAGCGCGAACTTGGTTACTCCAGCAGCCCCCTGCGTGAAGCCCTCAACCGCCTGGTGACCGAAGGCCTGGTGCGCGCCGACGACAGGCGCGGATTCTGGGCCGCCCCCGTCTCGGTGGCAGACCTGCGCGATGTCACGCGCCTGCGCCTGATGCTCGATATCGAGGCACTCGAAGAATCGATGCAGGTGGGTGACCATGAATGGGAGGCACGCATCGTCTCGAGCCTGCATTGGCTGGTCAAGATCGAGGAGAAAGCCCAAACTGCGGCGCAGGCCGCGGCCACCGTCAACGGCGGTGGCCCGCTGACCCTCAATGCGGACTGGTCGCTGCGCCACAAGGAGTTTCACATGGCGCTCCTGTCTGCCTGCACGTCCCCGAAGCTGCTGACCATGGTGTCCGGCCTGTTCGATCAGGCGGAGCGCTACCGCCGGCTCTCGATGCGCTACCGCAAGGAGCCGCGCCACAAGGCGGCAGAACACCGCCGCATCATGGAAGCGGTGATCGGGCGCAAATCGGCAGAAGCCGTGGCGCTGTTGCGCGATCACACCAGCCGCACCGCAGAGAATGTGGAAGCGGCGATGGGCAAGGTGCAGTCCCTCGCCGATTACAAACGGTCCACCGGGCGCACCCCCGGCTAAGCCCGCCTGCTCCAAGGAGACCCCGCATGGAACCCCGCAGTTCATCCCCTGCATCCGCCAACCCGGGCGCCACCACCTATACCGTCGGTGGCGTGCGGATGGCCAGGCCGTTCAAGGTGCGCCGCCTTGGACATTTCGGCATCAATGTCGCCGACCCTGAAGTCACGCGCCGCTTCTACGAAGGCCTGCTCGGCTTTCGCATCACCGACAAACTGGACCTGACACCGCGCTTCCGGCCCGAAGAACTGGCTGAGGTGGGGCCGGTCGTCGGCTACTTCTCCCGACATGGCACCGAGCATCACTCCTTCGTGTTTTTCCCGCGCAAGGCGCTCTCGGCCAATTACAAGTTCCCCAACGAGTTTCCGGAAGTGACGACCAACCAGATCACCTGGCAGGTCGGCAGCCTGCGCGAGGTGGTCGAGGGCTTCGCGTATTTCAAGCAGCTCGGCTTGCGGATTCATCGTTCCGGGCGCGACCTGCCCGGCTCGAACTGGAATGCCTATCCGTTCGATCCGGACGGCCATGTCAACGAAATCTTTTACGGTATCGAGCAGATCGGCTGGGAGGGCGTGAGCAAACCGCTCGCCATGCACGAGACGCGCCATACGCAGCCGCCCCCCCTGCCACATCGCTCGGAGTATGCCGAAGTGAAGGCCGGTCTTGCCAAGGGGGTCAATCCTGCAACCGGCTGGCAACAGCACGAGCCGCGCGAAGAGCGCTACGACGTCGGCGGCGTGCTGCTCGGGCGGCCGTTCAAGATCGTCCGCGTCGGGCCGGTGCGCATCTTCGTCAAGGACATTGAACAATCCTTGCCTTTCTATCGTGATGTGCTCGGCCTCATGGTGACCGAAGAGGTCACGTGGAACGGGCATCGCTGCGTCTTCCTGCGCGCCAACACCGAGCACCATTCGATTGCCCTGTACCCCGTGGCGCTGCGTGCCGAACTGGGCCTGCACCCGGGCACCACGGTGTTTTCGCTCGGCATGCAGGTCGGCGACTACGCGCAACTGAAGGATGCGGTGACCTTCCTCAAGCAGGAAGGCGTCACCATCAAGTATTTGCCGCCGGAGCTGTTCCCCGGCATCGATTACTGCGCCTTTGCCATCGACCCGGACGGCCACGCCGTGCAGCTCTATTACGGCATGGAGCAAGTCGGCTGGGATGGCCGGCCGCGCCCGGCCGAACTGCGCCGCAAGATCGACAACACCCGGTGGCCGCTCGCCCTCGACGCACAATCCGACACCTACCTGGGCGAGGCCTACCTCGGCCCGTGGAACTGAGATTTGAATTTATTGCACTGCGCGTACTGATCTTTCGAACCGATTTTTCAAGGAGCTGCAAAAAATGAAACTGCTGTCATTCATCCACAAGGGCCGCGAATCCTGGGGCGCACAGATTGGCGAAGGCGCCGGCGCTGCCATCATCGACCTCGGCAAGGAAACCGCCTACGCCACCCTGCAGGCCTTCATTGCCAGCCCGGACTACGCCCGCCGTGAAGACGTCATCAAGGGCAAGCAGGCGACGATTCCGCTCGGCGAAATCAGGTACCTGCCGGTGATCCCCAAGGCGGAAAAAATCATTCTGCTGGTGCGCAATTACCTCGACCACCATCAGGAAGTGGTGGCCGCCGGCCTGCAGCGCGAGCTCTCCGCCCACCCGCCGATCTTCATGCGCTACTGGCAATCGCAGATCGGCCACAACGAGCCGATCATCCGCCCCAAGTGCTCGGTGGAGCTCGATTGGGAAGGCGAGATGGCCGTCATCATCGGCAAGGGCGGGCGCCACATTCCCGAGAGTGAAGCGATGAATCACATCGCTGGTTACGCGCTCTACAACGACGCCAGCATCCGCGAATACCAGTTCCACGCCAAGCAGATCGCCGCGGGCAAGAACTTCGTCGGCACCGGCCCGTTCGGCCCCTACATGGTCACGCCTGACGAGCTTGGCGACCCCAACAACCTCAAGCTTGAGGTGCGCCTCAACGGCAAGGTAATGCAGTCTTCCAACACCTCGATGCTGATCTTCAAGATCCCGACGCTGATCAACTATTGCTCGACCGTCTGGCATCTGGAACCGGGTGACGTGATCGTGACCGGCACACCGGGCGGCGTGGGCTGGAGCCGCAAGCCGCCGATCTTCATGAAGCACGGCGACGTGTGTGAAGTGGAAATCGAAAAGCTCGGCATTCTGCGCAACCCGATCGTCGACGAAACCTGACCCCCTGTTCACGCCGGCATAGCCGCCGCCAGAGCGGCCCGCCAACTCACCCTGGATCCTGGAGACAACACCATGCAACGCATCTTCGCTGCCGCCCTGGCGGCCCTCACCGTTACCCTTACCCTTCAA
>CAYUEG010000073.1:0-18541 GCA_964443245.1 uncultured Burkholderiales bacterium
CCGCGGTTACGGGCACGTCAAGGAGCGCCACCTCGCCGCGGCGCGCAACAAGCAGGCGCAACTGCTGGAGGCGTTTCGCGCACCGGCGGCGCCGGCCCGGGCGGCCTAAGGGCTCTTCGGCGGGGCCTGCGGCGCGGCCTTGGGCGGCGCCTTGAGCTCGTAGCTGAGCGTGAGGTCGCGCCGGGCATTGGTGTCCGGCATGAACAGCGGCGTTTCGCCTGCCGCCGGGGAAGCTCGTAGTGTCGCAGGGGCGGCCGGCGCCGCAGCGCCACTCCCGCCCTCCGGCACCGGCCAGAAGCGCGGCACGACATACACCGCAGCGATCAACGCCGCCGCCGCCACCCCAACCCCGCCCCAGCCCCAGCGGCTGCGGGCAGCCGGCTGCTGAGGCTGCATGTCCTGCCAATCCGCCTTGCGCGCGGCCAGCAGGGCAGACTGCTCGTCGAACCGGGCTTCAAGCGCGTCCGCCTGTTGACGCAAACTGGCAACGTCGGCCTCTCGCCCTGCCAGCCGGGCATGCAAGACATCACTCTGCCGATCCAGCTCCGCCAGCGCCGCGGATGCCGTGGCAATGTTGCGTTCACACTCATCCACCTCTTCACGCAAGCCGCGCAGCGCTGCCTGGCGCGCCGTCGATTCGGACGTCAAGCGGGTGACGCTTTCCAGCTCTGCGGCCTGGCGAACCTGCAAGCCTTCGAGTTGCCGTGCAACCGAAGCGGCTTCCGCCTGCTCGCGGTTGAGCAAGGCCAGCGCCTCGGCCGCGCGGGCCCGTGCCTGCTCCACCTCTGCTTCCAGCGCGCGCCTGGTGCTGTCCTCTTCTGCTGCGGCCCGCCGCAGGGCGGCGAGGGACACTTCCTGTTCCGCAGATTGCAGCGCCGCCTGCTGCTGCGCACGCGCTTCCTCCAGGCGCCGGATCGCCGCCGCCGCGCCCTCCTCGGCAGAGGCGATTTCGTCTGCCAGCTCTGCGGCGCGCTGTCGCTGCAATGCGGCCTGGCTTTCCTGTTCCTTGATTTCGGCCTCAAGTGCGCGCTGTTGCGCGCGCTGAGCCTCCAATGTTTCCTGTCGGGCAAGCAGATCGGCACGTAACGCGGCCCGCTCCTGCTCCATCGCGTCCGCCTGGGCACGCCCTTCGGCGACCTCCGCCTTCGCGGCGGCAAGCCGGATTTCCAGTGCGGACAACTCCGCCTTGACCTCACCCTCCTGAGCGATGGTGTCGGCAAGCAGCCGCTGTGCGGCGGCCAATTCCGCCCCGGCCTGTCCTTCCCGGACGATGGTATCGGCGCGCGATTGCTCCAGGGCTGCCAGGCGCTCGCGCGCTGCCGCATGTTCGGCTTCTGCTGCATGGAGGTCAGGCAGGACCAGGGCCGCGATCTGGCTCTGTACTGCTGCGGCGGCGGCCTTCGCCTCGGCCAGGGTTGCGCGCGCCTGCTCGGCGGCCAGGCGCGCCTCCTCTACGTCGCGTTCCAGGCCAAGCCGTTCGTTGCGCGACATGCCGAGCAGGGTTTCCAGGTGGGCCCGTTCATCGTCTTCGCTCTCGATCATGAGCCTTGTGCGCCCGAATCGTGCTTGCATCTCCTCCAGGGCCTGTTGCGCCTGCGCAAGCTCGGCCTGCACGACTTGGGTCTGCGTCTGCAAGGCATCACGCTGCTCGCTTGCCAGGGCAAACGCCTTGGCCATTTCGGCCAATTCGGCGCGCTCGGCCCGGGCTGCCGCCACGGCTGCGCGATCAGCGGCCAGCGATTCCATGAGCTGCGCAAGTTGCGCCTTCTCGGCGGCCTGCTGCGCTTCGGCAGATTCGCGCTCGCTGCGCAGTGCCGTCAGGAGCTGGGTACGTTGCGCCTCGAGCGCTGCAAGTTCTTCCTTGTGGAGGGCCGTTTGCGCCACCACCTGCGCCGCCGCGTTTGCCGCGTCGCGTTCCAGAGTGGCCAGCGCGGCCCGTTCGGCGTCGTTGCGTGCGGTCAATTCTGCCGCCGATGCGCGCAGGGTACGTGCCTCTTCCTCTGCGCTCATCAGACCATGGCGCAACTGCTCCAGCTCCGCCAAGCCTTCTGCCAACTGCTGCCGCTGCGCCGCGATGTCAGCCTGGAAACCGGCCTGCCGGGCACGCTCGTTGTCGAGCATCTGTCTCAAACGCTCGCGCTCTTCTTCCTGTACTCGGACCTGATCGAGCAGGCCGGCGTTCAGTTCTGCCGCCTCGGCGATCTGCGCCTCGCGCTCCTGGCGCGTTGCCGCAAGGGTCGCAATCTTCTGGTCCAGTTCAGCCAGTGCCGCCTGCGCACTTTCGAGCAACGCCTGCCGCTCCGGCCGGCGTGCATGCAGGGCATCGAGCTCCCGTTCAACCGCCGCGCCGAGGCTGCGGGCATGCTCGAGTTCGGCCTCGTGGGCTTCCCTGCGCTCCTGCAAGGAGATCAATTCTGCCTGGGAAGCCTGACGGGCCGCACCCTCGCGGGCAAGCTCCGCCGCCAGTGCTGCGCCCTGCGCCAACACGGCCGCCAGATTCTGCCGCTGCTGCTCAGCCTCGGCCTGGCGTGCCGACAGTGCCTGGGCGTCTGATTGGGCCGCCGCAATCGCCTGCTGCAACTGCCCGCTCAAGTCGTCCGCATCGGCCTGCGCAGCTGCATGCTCCTCACGCAAGCGGTCACATTCGGAGCGCACCGCCTGCAATGCCGCGATCAGGCGCGCTTGTTCAGCCCGCGTGGCTTCCAGGTCAGTACGGGACGCTTCCAGTGCAGCCTGTTCGCGGGCAAGGTCCCGCTCGAACGCCGAGACGCCGGCCAGTGCATCGGCAAGTTCGACTTTCAGTCCATCTGCCTGACGCGTTGCATCCGCCAGCTGACCGCGCATCGCCTCCACTGCAAGCCGCGCCTCACGCAATGCATTCTCGGCTTCCCGTGCCTCTTGCTCGACCAGCACTTGTGCCTGACGGGCGCTTTCTGCCTGGGTCTGGGCTTGCTGAACGGCCTGCTTCAGGCGGTTCTGCTCTGCCGCGCTCTCGATCAGCCGTGCATCCAGCTCTGCGCGACTGGCACGCGACACATCAAGCTGCTGTTCCAGCTCCTTGCTGCGGCCCTGCTCGCGCTTGAGCTCCTCTTGCAGCAACACCAGGGCTTTGCCGGCCTTTTCGATCTCGGCTTCCACCGCGGCCAGCTTCTGCGCTTCACCGCGCACCCGTTGCTCGGTGGCCAACCGGGCCCGCACGGCTTCTTCAAGCTTCTTGGCAGCTTCCACCACCTTGGCCCGCTCCGCCGTGACGGCCGCTTCGGTTCGATTCAGTTCGGTCTCGGCGCGTCCGGGTCCCGAACCAAGATCCGGCGACCGCTCATGTCCAGCCTCCGGCACATACGTCTGTGCCAATGCCCGCAGGGTCTGCGTCACCCCCAGCTTTTCGGGTTCCAGCGCATTGGCGACCGCATTTGCTGGCATGGCGGGCGCGGGGACCACCGCAGGACCCGCAGCGGCGGCTGCCTGGGCCGCCGCCTGGGCTGCCGCCCGCGCTGCCGCTGCTGCCGTACGCGAGGCCTCGATTTCACGTTCAGCTTCGGCGACACTGGCCTGGAGCGCATCGCGTTCACGCTGCATCTGCTCCTTTTGCCGTTTCAACTCGGCGACCCTGGCCTCAATCTCGGCGGTTTCCTGGGCGGCGCGCTGGGCTTCTTCCGCCAGTCTGGCCCGGTCGGCCGGTGGCACGACCGCGCCCACCACTGGTGCCGAGCCGGCCGTCTGGATCCGCAACTGGGTTTCCGTCAGCCGCGCCCGCAACTGTGCCAACTGGCTCTGCGCCAGCTTGACCGCTTCTTCTGCCTGTTCCCGCTCGGCCTGTACCTTGAGTGCGCGTTGCACCGCCAGGTCGCGCGCCTTGCGCAGTTGCGCCTCCTGCGTGATCGCGGCCTTCATTTCCTCCATGTGCGCACGGCCGAGGTTGAGCACCTGGGTGCGCTTGATCTCGGTGCGCTCGAACAAATCCTGCGCCTGGCGCTTCAGTTCGGCCGACAACTCGCCGCGCGTCAGCGTCTGCGTGGAAGTGGGCGGCGGCATCGAGGGTTCGGCCATGGGTCAGGAAATATACACGTTCAGCACACACCCGCCGGCGCGGACCGCCTGCAGATTGCCGGAAGGCAACACGCGCGCACCTTCCAGCGAGGACATCGGATCAGCGCCCCGAACCCGGTTTGCGCTCAGTTCTTGACGACGAATTCGACCACGTCGGGGGCGCCTTCGATCTCGCTGTGCCCGAACAGGATGCGCCCCGCACCGCGCAACATGATCTCCTCGCGGCGCAGCGCGACCTCCGCCTCACCGGCGAAACGCACAAAGGTGCCATTGGTGCTCTGGTCCGCCAGAAAAAACTTGTCACGCCGCTTTTCGATGCGGGCATGGTGGCGGGAGGCCTTCACGTCGGTGACCACCAGATCGCTGCCCGGATCGCGCCCCAGCGCCACCGACGGGCGGCGCACGTCCACGACCAGCTCCTTTTGCCCGTGCCGCAGCACCAGGTGATGGGCCAGGTCCGGGTTGACGTCACGAATCGACACTGCCGCCACCGTCATGGTCATGTCGTTCTCGTCCTGCCACAGCACTTCGCAGACATTCAGGTCGTCGGCCTTGCCGCGCACCGATACGGCGGCGATGTCACGCGTCATGCCGCGCAAATGCCGCGGCAGCGCATCGACGGTCGACCTGGTGGTCATGATCTGCATGCCCTTGGCAATCGCCGACATGCGGGCGGCGATGTTGACGGTATCGCCAAACACATCGCCACCTTCTTCAATCACCGCCCCCGCGTGGAAACCGATGCGGATGCGGCGCTTGGCGCCGCCCACCAGCGGCAGGGAATCGACCTTGACCTGCATGTCGATCGCGGCATTGACGCCACGCTCGGGCGTCTCGAACAGGCACATCACCTCGTCACCGATGGTCTTGATGACGCGCCCGCCATGACGCCGCGTCAACGCCGTCAGGGCAATCAGGGTTTCATCGATGATGCGCTTGGCTTCGGTGTCACCCAGCACCTCGTACAGCTTGGTGCTGCCGGCGATGTCGGCAAACAGCACGACCCGGCCGCCGCCAGTTGGCGCCGGTGGCGGCGCGGAGCCGGTCTCGTGCGCCATCGGGTCGTCGAAAGTCTGGTCGTTACGCGGCGGCGCGCAATTTGGCCTGTGCCGCCGAGGCATGCATGGAGGCGTAGGCAGAGTGGGCTGCCGCCTCGGCCTGGCCGACCTTGACCGGATGTCCCATGTCCATCAGCACCGAACCGAGTGCGGACAGGCACAGCATCACATTTTCCGGCTTGCACGAGTACCCCATCAGTCCGAAGCGCCAGATCTTCCCGGCCAGCGGGCCGAGGCCGGCGCCGATCTCCAGGTTGAACTCGTTGAGCAGGGTCTTGCGCACCTCTGCCTCGCGCGCCTGCAGCGATTCCGGGATGCGCACTGCGTTCATCTGCGGCAGGCGGTAGGCTTCCTTGACCAGGAAGGACAGGCCCATCGCCTCGAGGCCGGCCTTGAACGCCAGGTGATGCCGCATGTGGCGGGCCCAGGAATTCTCCAGGCCTTCTTCCTTGAGCATCAGCAGCGCTTCATGCAGCGCGAACAGGCTGTTGATCGGTGCCGTGTGGTGATAGGTACGGGTCGTGTCGCCCCAGTAGCCGAGCACCAGGTTCAGGTCCATGAACCAGCTTTGCACCCGCGTGTGGCCGGTGCTGGTGTCCTTGCGCTGCTTGACCTTCTCGATCACGGCGTCGTTGTACGAAACCGGCGAGAGCCCCGGTACGCAGGACAGGCATTTCTGGCTGCCCGAGTAGATCGCGTCGATCCCCCACTCGTCCACCTTGACCGGCGTGCCGGCGAGGGAAGTGACGGCATCGACGATGGTCAGCGCGCCGTACTGGTGAGCCACCGAGACCAGGGTCTTGGCGTCCGATTGCGCGCCGGTCGAGGTTTCGGCATGGATGAACGCGACCAGCTTGGCATCACGGTTCTTCTTGAGCGCATCTTCGAGCTTTTGCGGATCGCACGGTTCGCCCCACTCGTCTTCGACCACGATGGCGGTGCCGCCAACGCGCTGCACGTTTTCGATCATGCGGCCACCGAACACGCCATTGCGCATCACGATCACCTTTTCACCCGGTTCGACCATGTTGACGAAGCACGATTCCATGCCAACCGAACCGGGGCCGGAGAGCGGGAAGGTCAGCTGGTTCTTGGTCTGGTAGGCATAGCGCAGCAATTGCTTGAGCTCGTCCATCATGTCGACAAAGATCGGGTCAAGGTAGCCGATCGAGGGCAGCGACGATGCTGCCAGCACGCGCGGGTTGATTTCGGAAGGGCCCGGGCCCATCAGGGTGCGCTGCGGCGGATGGAAGGAGCTGATTTTCTTGGCGGGCGCAAAGGTATTGGAAGTCATGGCATCACCTGGGATGGTTGCGAATGGATAAAACCGCTGAAGCGCTTGCAGATGCGCGCCTCATGCTGCCGGGCAAGATCACCAGAGCGACCCGGCAATGAAGCATTTTTCGTTTTAGAAACAAGCGTTTAAGCTTGAGATTTTATCATACCGCCTAGGTGAAGTGGTCGCACGGCCCACCGGCCCGGGAGCGGCGCCCTTCACGGTCCGACCAGAATGCGATCCAGCTTCAGATCGAACTGCTGCGGCATGATCGAATCCAGCCGGCAGCAGGCATAGCCGACGCCCCAGGTCTGCGGGCACGGCGCAAGGGAGGCCAGGGTGCGATCGTAGTAGCCGCCGCCATAGCCTAACCGGTAGCCTGCGGCATCGAAGCCGACCAGCGGAATCACCAGCGCAGTCGGTTGTACCCAATCCCCGTCTGCGGGTATCGAAGTACCGAATCCAGCCGGTTGCATGACCGAATCCGGCCCCCACTGACGAAAGCGCAGCGGCGCATCGCGCGCCACCACCACCGGCATGGCGGCCCTCCGGCCTGGACCCTGGCTCAGCCACTCCACCACAGCGGGGCGCGCATCAAACTCGGCCTGGATCGGCCAGTACAACCCGACCACACCTGTCGACAGGGTGCGCAGTACTTCCTGCAATTGGCGGTGAAGCGCGCGATCGGCGGTTTCGCGCTCCTGCGCAGGCATGTCGCGCCGTCGCTTGAGGAGGTCAATGCGCCACTGCCGGCGCTGTTCGGCGAGCGCAGCAGGCGCCTGAGGGGGAACCAAATCGGTCAAGGGATGTCAGCTTAAAGTGAGTCAGGAGCGTTATGCTAAGCTCGATCGCAATGATAACAACCCGTCGGCCCTCCTCTTCTGCAGCAGCACCAGGCGCGGCTGTGCACTGGTTCCGCCGTGTTGCAGGCGCCGCGTGGCGCACGCCGGCGCTGTTTGCGCTGCTGGCAGCGGCCCTTGCCTTCCCGCATTCCGCGCCGGTCTGGAGCAATCCGAGGAAAGCCGCCAACCTCTCGGCGGAAGAGGCCTTCCTCGCTGCCCGTGAAGCGGTGCGCGTCGGGCAACGCGAAAGGCTGATTGCGCTGTCCGAACAATTCTTCGGTCATCCGCTCGAAATGTACGGCCCGTATTGGCAGCTGCTGTCACTCAAGGGTGACGCGGCGGAAGCCGCGCAGGCCGACTTCCTGCGCAACTACGACAACAGCTACCTTGCCGAACGCGTGCGGATCGATCTGGCGCGCTCGCTGGCGCGCCGCCAGGCCTGGGAAGCCTTTGACGCCGAGCGGGCCCGCATCACCTCCGACGACCCTGACATCACCTGCTACACCCTGTTGCGCCGCCACGCCAGGGGAGATGAGGCCGCCGGCCGCGAAGCCCTCGCAATCTGGCTCGCGCCGCGCGAACTCTCCGAGGGATGCGTCACGCTTTCGGAAGCGCTGCTGCGCGACAGCCGCATTCTGGACCGCCATGTCTGGGAACGCATCCGTGCCCTGGCCGATGCCGGCCTGCCGGCGGCGGCGCGGCGTGCCGCCGACTATCTGCCTGATAGCCAGGCGCTGGACCTGCGCCAGTTTGAATCGGCGTACGGACAAGCCGAGCGCTTCCTCAAACGGGGCATCGACGGGCGCACCCGCGCCCAGCGCGAACTGGTCCTGATCGCCCTGGGCCGCTGGGCCAGGGAAGATCCGCGCGAGGCCGCCGCCTGGTGGACCCGCAACGGCAAGAAGCCGTTCAACGAAACCGAGCACCAGTGGGGCTGGGCGCAGATCGGCTATCACGCCGCCCGCCGCCTGATGCCGGAGGCCGATGAATGGTTCAGCGAAGTGCCGGACATCCAGCTCTCCGACGAATACCTGCAGTGGATGACGCGCGCCGCCCTGCGAGCGGGCGACTGGAAACTGGTGCTGCGCGCCATCCGAGACATGACGCCGGCCACCCGGCGCGATGCCGCCTGGACCTACTGGCTGGCCCGTGCCCTGCGCGAAACCGGCAAGCCGGATGACGCGCGCACCCTGATGGAATCCATCTCCGGGGAGTTCAACTTCTATGGCCAACTGGCCGCCGAAGACCTCGGCAAACCAACGGTGATTCCGCCAGTAGGGTTCAAGCCGAGCAAGGAGGACATTGCCGCGGCTGCGGCCCGTCCGGGCTTCAAGCGCGCCCTCGCCCTGTACCGCATGGGCCTGCGCACCGAAGCCAATCGCGAATGGATCTGGACCATCCGCGGCATGGATGACAAGCAGCTCCTGGCGGCAGCCACTCTGGCGCAGCAGAACGATTTGCCGGACCGCGCCATCAACACTGCCGACAAGACGGTGCAACTGCATGACTTCTCGCTGCGCTTCCTCTCCCCGCATGCCGAACAGGTACGCCCGAAAGCCAAGGAACTGGGTCTGGATGATGCGTGGGTATATGGCCTGATGCGCCAGGAGAGCCGCTTCATCACCAGCGCCAAATCGACCGTCGGCGCCTCCGGCCTGATGCAGCTGATGCCGGCCACGGCGCGCTGGGTCGCCAAGAAAATCGGCCTGAAGGATTACCACCATGGCCAGGTGAACGACCTCGACACCAACATCACGCTGGGCACCACGTATCTGAAGATCGTGCATGACGAGCTGTACAACCATCCGGTGCTGGCCTCGGCTGCCTACAACGCGGGGCCGGGCCGCCCGCGCCGCTGGCGCGACGTCAAGCTGATGGAAGCGGCGGTGTTCGCCGAATCGATCCCGTTCAACGAGACGCGTGATTACGTCAAGAAAGTCATGAGCAACGCCACCTACTACTCGGCGCTGTTTTCCGGCAAGCCGCAATCGCTCAAGGAACGGCTGACCCCGATCCCGCCGCGCAAGGACAGCGAGAAAGCCTCGGATACGCCCTGAGCCCCGCTCGGCCACCGCACGGGGCCACGAGCCTGGCCGCACGGCGATAAAATGACGCACCTGCGGGCACTTCCCCACGCTGCTTTCGCTTGCGGGCTTGCACAGCTGCCCTCTCATCCGTACGACCTGAAGTGCCCAGCCGCATCTCCCACCCCGCTCCTCTCACACCTCCGGCCTCATCATGACTTCACGCAATGTTCTCGTTATCGGCGGCAGTGGTTTTGTCGGTTCGTCCATCGTCGCCCGGCTTTCCGCCAAAGGCAAGCGCGTGGTGGTGCCCACCCGCCGGCGCGAGCGCGCCAAACACCTGATCACACTGCCGACGGTCGACGTGGTGCAGGCCGATGTGCACGATCCGGCCGCACTGGCCAGCCTGGTCCGCGGCATGGATGCCGTGATCAACCTGACCGGCATCCTGCACAGCGATACCGGCACGCCCTATGGCAACCGCTTCCGCACGGTCCATGTCGACCTGGCGCGCAAGGTCGCGGAGGCAGTGGCAGCAGCCGGCGTGCCGCGCCTGTTGCACATGAGTTCGCTTGGCGCCGATGCCAACGGGCCCTCCATGTATCTGCGCTCCAAGGCGGCAGGAGAGGCTGCGGTGCGCGAAGCGCTGGGAGCCAAAGCGGCCGTGACGATTTTTCGCCCCTCGGTGGTGTTCGGTCAGAACGACAAGTTCATCAACCTGTTTGCCAAGATGCAGGCCCTCGCACCCCTGGTGGCATTGGGGCGTGCTGACGCCAAGCTGCAACCGGTCTGGGTCGAAGATCTGGCGCAGGCATTTGTCAACGCCCTGGACGAGCCGCGCGCCTTCGGCAAGACCTACGCGGTTGCCGGGCCCACGGTGTACACCCTGAAGGAGCTGGTGCAGTACGCCGGCACCGTCAGTGGCCATGTGCGTCCGGTGATCAGCCTGCCGGACAGCCTGGCCTACCTGCAGGCCTTCCTGCTTGAGCTGGCACCGGTGCAATTGCTGTCGCGCGACAACCTCGATTCGACCAAAGTCGACAATACCGTGCCCGGCCCGGGTCTGGCGGAGACCGCGCCGGAACTGGGCGTGCATCCCGCCGCGATGGAAGCCATTGTGCCAAGCTACCTGGCAGGTCAGTCGCCCCGCGCGCGCTACATGCAGCTGCGCGACCGCGCCGGACGCTGATCGCAGCTTTACTCGTCGCAGGTTCCCCATGCTCAAGCTTGTCATCGGCAACAAGAACTACTCATCCTGGTCGATGCGCCCCTGGGTGCTGCTGACGCAGGCCGGCATTCCATTTGAGGAAGTGCAGATCTGGCTGGGCGAGCCGGATACCGCGGCACAGATCGCCCGTCACTCGCCTACCGGCACCGTGCCGGTGCTGATGGATACGGTCAACGGTGCCGCGCTGCGCATCTGGGATTCACTGGCCATCTGCGAGTACCTGGCGGAGAAGTTTCCCGACAAGGCACTCTGGCCCGCCGATGTGGCCGCGCGCGCCCATGCGCGCGCCATCAGCGCGGAGATGCACTCGGGCTTCTCGGCCCTGCGCACCCACATGCCGATGAACATCCGCAACCGCTATCCCGGCAAGGGCATGGCCGAAGGTGTCGCGGCAGATATTGCGCGCGTCTCGGCCATCTGGCGTGATTGCACGGAACGCTCCGGCGGGCCGTTCCTGTTTGGCGCGTTCTCGGTGGCCGATGCCATGTTCGCGCCGGTGGTGTTCCGCCTGCAAACCTACGGCGTTGCGCTGGAAGGGGCAGCCGCCGCCTACGCCCAGCGCATGCTGGCTGCGCCGGCATTGGTGAAGCTTGCGCAACTGGCGCAGGCCGAAGGCCATCCTCAGGCGCGCTACGACAGCAAATACGCATGAAGATCTATCGCGTCGGCGGCTCGGTGCGCGATGAGCTGCTCGGGCTGCCGGTGGCGGACCGCGATTACGTGGTCGTCGGCGCCACGCCAGAAGCGTTGGTGGACAAGGGTTTCAAGCCGGTCGGCCGGGATTTTCCGGTGTTCCTGCACCCGGTGACCCACGAAGAATACGCACTGGCACGTACCGAACGCAAGACCGGCCCCGGCTACCGCGGCTTTGCCTTCTATGCGGCACCTGATGTCACGCTGGAGCAGGATCTGGCGCGCCGCGACTTCACCATCAATGCGATGGCGATTGACGATGCCGGGCAACTGATCGACCCCTATCGCGGCGCCGACGACCTCAAGGCCGGCGTGCTGCGCCATGTCGGTGAAGCCTTTGTCGAAGACCCGGTGCGCATCCTGCGCGCAGCCCGGTTTGTGGCACGCTTCGCCTTCCGGATCGCGCCCGAGACACTGCAACTGATGCGCCAGATGGCCCACCATGGCGAGGTGGACCATCTGGTCCCCGAGCGGGTGTGGCAGGAACTGGCACGCGGCCTGGCCGAGCGGCATCCGGTGCGCATGTTCGTCGCGCTCGACAGCTGCGACGCGCTTGCACGCATCCTGCCCGAGCTCGCGCCGTTTGCCCCCGACGCGCCGCACATGGTGGCTCTGGAGCAAGCCGGCGGCCTGGATCTCTCGCTGGCGGCGCGCTTCGCCGTCATGATGGGGACCAGTGACGAGGCACGCATCACGTCCCTGTGCCAGCGCATCCGGGTGCCCAACGATGCACGCGACCTGGCCCTGCTCTACAGCCGATGTCGCGCCGAACTGGAACGCGGCACCGGGCTCGATGCGGCTGCCACCACCGATCTGCTTTATCACGCCGATGCCTGGCGGCAATCGGCGCGCTTTCTTTCCCTGATTGCCGTCGCGCATCTCTACGCCCCTGCAGTCACGGAACCTGCGGCCCGTTCCCTCCTGGCACGCCGGCTCAACGCCGCCCTGCAGGCCGGTCTGGCCGTCGATGCCGGCGCGGTCGCGCGCCAGCACACGAACCCGGCGCAGATTCAGGCGGCCGTGAAGGCGGCACGCGTCACGGCCATCCACGCGGCGCTTGAACGGGTGGGTACCGCACCGGCATAAGACTTGCCATGCCGATGGCTTGCTGCCCTGGCGGACGAGAGCCCTGGCGGACGGCGGCTAGAGCGTGCGGTGCGCCAGTGCCGGCAGGGAGGCGCGGCACTCTGCGATCAGCGCACGATTGACTTCGCCGATCACCACGCCTTCGCCTTCTTCGCTACGCTCAGCGATGATCTTCCCCCAGGGGTCGACCAGCATCGAATGGCCGTGGGTACGGCGCCCGCTGGCATGCTTGCCGCCCTGCGCCGGCGCCAGCACATAGCACAGGTTCTCGATCGCCCGTGCGCGTAACAGCGGCTCCCAGTGCGCCTTTCCGGTGGTCGCGGTAAACGCCGACGGCACCAGCATCAGCTCGCAATGGCCCAGTGCGCGATACAGCTCGGGAAAGCGCAGGTCATAGCACACCGACAGGCCGATCCGGCCAAACGG
This sequence comes from uncultured Burkholderiales bacterium, assembly GCA_964443245.1. Classification (GTDB taxonomy): domain Bacteria; phylum Pseudomonadota; class Gammaproteobacteria; order Burkholderiales; family JAEUOS01; genus CANJDH01. Next base: position 12,684 of record CAYUEG010000073.1, read on the forward strand.
TGAATCGACCGCCACCGGGGCATTCTGGCCGTGCACGATGGTGCGCGATTCATCAAACGCCTCGACGCGGCCGTCATCGTGGGTCTTGCGAAACCCGAACAGGTGGATCTTGTCGTACCGGGCCACGCACTTGCCGGCATCATCAAACACCAGCGAGGTATTGAGGATCTTTTCACTCGAGCCGCAATCGATCGGGAGGGTGCCGCCGACAATCCAGATGCCGTGGCGCACTGCCGTTTCAGCCAGAAAGGTCTGGATCGGCCCGGCGCCGAAAGGCTCACGTGCGTCCACCTTGTCGGTGTCCTTCAAGCCCATGATGCAAAAGTACTCCGGCAGGACCACCAGCCGGGCGCCCTGATCGGCGGCATCGGCAATCAGGCGCCCGGCGGCGGCCAGGTTTTCCTGCACGTTGGGGCTCGATACGGTCTGGATCGCGGCGATCTTGTAACGCTCATGCATGGGCATCATCCTGTACGTCTCCTAGCGGTTGGCTGTCGCCGCCGGTACTGCAGGGGGCACTGAGGCGGGCGGGGTAGCGGGCGTTGCTGGTGTCGACGGCGGCGCGAGCGGAGCGGCGGGTGCTGGCACCGGCTTGGTCGTATCCGGCGCCTGCCCTACCGGCAAGGTCTGCACCCGCGCCACCTGCGGATCGGCCCAGTTGCCCGTGATCGCGTACTCGAACGAAAACGCTTTCGAAATCGGGTCCTTCAGGACGCGCTGCGCCAGATAGGCGATCAACGCACCGGCCGGATTGATGGCGCCGGTGATGACGCCGATCACCGAGGTCATGCCGCCGGACAGATCGGGCAGCACCGTCACCTTGAGGTTCTGGGTTTCGCGTGCCAGATCGGTCTCGCCTTCCATCAGCACTGCGGCGGACACGCTGGTCATGCGAAAGTCGCGCGTCGACAGGATGCCGCGCTCGATCTTGCTGGACGCCGACACGCGGTCGAACGCAAAGCCCTCGCTGAACACGTCGCGGAAATCCAGCGCCAGGCGGCGCGGCAATGCCTGCAGGCTCATGATGCCCAGGAGTTTGCCCACCCCGGGCTCGGCCTTCAGGAACTGGCCCTTTTCGATGTTGATGGCCATATCGCCACGCAGCGAGGCATAGTCGATCGACAGCGGCGCGCCCTCCCAGCCGATGTTGCCCTCGATCTTGCCGGCCCCGGCCTTGACGGTCTCCTTGAACCCCAGACGGTCAAGCAGCTTGCCGGCATCGACAACATCCAGGGTGAACACCAGGCCGATCTGCCGCCGCGCTCCCGGCGTGGTGGCCGGCCGCCACGCACCGTTGCCGCTGAGCGTTCCGTCAGGATTTGCCACACTGACTTTCTGGATGCGCCACTCGCGCGCCACATTGTTGGCAACGAACTCGAGCTTGCCGAGCTTCTTCTCACCAACCTGAAACTCCTCGACTGCAATGTCGACGCCCGGCATTTCCTGCGCGACGCGGTCGAGCGGCGTGTCATCGGCCTTGGCCGCATGCGCCGGGATGGTGAGGTTGCGCATGCGCGCCAGAAACCGCCCCTGGGTATTGCCGCTGGCCGGGCGAAAGGCAAGTGAACCGTTGGCCTCGGCAGAGGCCAGCGTGGCCGCCCAACTGGCCGGCTCCTGCACCAGGTTCAGCCGCACCTGATTGAGCTGGTTGCCATAGGCGCTGAGGCGCTCCGTGCGGATCTGGAATTGCCAGGGTGCCGGCAAGCCTGCCACGCTGGCATCGGCGCCGCCGGCTGGGCGGGTGTCGAGGGCGCGCTTGCGCCAGTCATCCACATCGATGCTGGGGGCCGATGCGGCCACCGCCAGACCCGTGGGCGGCAAGGCCGGCTGTGCCTCGTTGATGCCCGCAGCAGCCCGTACCACCCGCATCGCACCATTCTCGGTGCGGCGCTGCACCCGCGCCGTGACCACCCGCCCGAGCGAGAGGTTCCATTCATCTTCGCCGGCTGCCGCACCGGGCGTCTTGACGAAGCGCAGCGGCAGGACCTCGGCAGCGCGCTTGCCCACCGGGGCCGGCAGGTCGATCGCCACACCCGCCAGGTTCGATTCGACCACCACCTCGCCGCCGCGTGCGTTCACCGTCACTGTGCCGCGCCAGTTTGAGCCCCCGCTCATCGAGCGGAAGATCGGGTCCTGCAGCCAGCCTTCCACACCGGGCACCGTGTAGGTCCCTTGCGCTGTCACCTGCAGCGTCGCATCGGCCCGGGTGCCGCCGGCCACCGTGAACGAGCCGCCCACTGCGTCACCTCGAATGCCGCGCAAATCGACGCCTTTCTCGGTAAACCCGATCACGCCATTGACGCGGGAAAGCTGCGGCAGATCCGTGTCGATGCGGATCTGATTGTTGGTCATCTGGTACTGGCCCGCGACCGTCGTCTTGGCCAGTTCGCCCAACGGCAACACGAGCTTCAGGTCCAGCCGGCCCGCCCCACTGGCCTGCATGCCGCGCGTGAAGCCGTCGATGTAGCGATCCACCGGGCTGGCCGCAATGAAGCGCAGGAAATCCGGCGTCTGGCCTGTCACCACGCCGGCGATCGTCAGTTGCGGCACCGCCACATCAAAGTGGGGCAACACCAGATCGACCTTGCCAAACTTGGCACCCAGCATCTCGCCGCCCGCCGCGCTGCGAAAGCTCATGCCGTCACGCTCGAACACCAGGTCGCCCTTGATGCTTTCGGCCCGCGGCCAGCTGTCGGCATAAAAGAGGCGCCCCTCCTCCAGCTTGATGGCCACCTGAAACTCCCCCTGCTTCGGATCGGTGAACGGGAAGTCGTAAATGTTGCCCTTGTGCTTGAAGCGCACATCGGAAGAACGCCCTGCCTCGACAGCCCCCTTGACCCAATCGCGCAGATTCTTCGACAGGGTCAGCGGCATGTAGCGGTGAACCGCCTTGGCATCGCCGCGGGTCAGGCGCCCGGATACGTCAAGGTACCCCGGCGTACCCGGTACCACGCGATACAGGGCGGTGGCATTGCCGGCTGCATCCTGATTGCCAAACTGCAACTGGTCGATCTTGAATTCGAACTGGCCCGTGTGCCAGCCCCAGGTCGCCTGCATGTCGAGCGAGGACAGACCGAGCCGAGGCTCCTCGAACACCTTGGGAAGCAGGAAGGCCGCGTCGCGGCTGGCCAGGTAAACCGAACCGCCTTTCTCGGTGGCATCCACCGAGCCGGTGAGATTGAAGAAACCCGGAATCTGCTGGTACGCATTCAGGCTGAGATTGGAAAACCGTCCGCGCACCGCATAGCCCACCGGTTTCTCGAAGTCACCCTTCCACTTGATGCTGAAGTCGTGCACCACGCCACGCGGGTCGAGGTCTGCCAGCACCTTGCGCAATGCCGCATCAAGCGGCAGGAGTTCGGCAATCTTGACGATCGGCTCCAGATCCAGCGCATTGGCAGCAAGATCGATTTCGCCCGGCACCGCAGTGACACCAGCGGCGGCCCCGGCGGCACCACCGGTGCGCGGCGCGGTGGTGCGCATGGTGAAATCGGCTGGTGCCAGACGCACGCCCTGGTTGGTCGTCAGCCGTATCTGGCGCCCGGTCACTTCAAAGCCGGTGACCTTCTTGTCGCCAAAGCGCAGAAAGCCAAAGCCCTGCCCGCCGGTCACCAGTTCGCGCGCGCCGACGCGGCCACTCACATCGTCGAGCACCATCGTTTCCAGATCGCGTCCCAGGCGCACCTCGGCATCGCGCAGGCCGACGTCGGCAGTAAAGCGCGCCAGGCGGTCCCCTTCGAAGCCGAGCCAGGCCCGCAGGCTGCCCGCGCCCTTGCGCACATCGGCCGGGTAGTCGACCCACGCCCGCCACGCCGCCAGATCCACCGTCGGCAGATCGGCGTAGATGTCGCCACGCCACTGCTTCAGGTCGTTGAGTGACCGCCCGTGCAGATCGGCGCGGATGTCGAGCAGCGAGGCCAGTTCACGCGGCGGGGTGGCCTTGAGGGCAATGCGGTGCCGCGTGCCGTTGTTCTGCGCCAGCAGTTGCACGCGGCTCAAGGCCAGCTCCGGTGCGCCGCGCTTGTCGTCATTCCAGCGCAGGCGCGAATCGCGGATCAGGATGCGGCGCTGGCCGAGGATCCAGTCCGACACCGGGCCGGATTGCGGATCGTCCTTCATCTCCAGCCCGCCGATCGACAGCACACCATTGCGATCGCGCCGGATGTCGAGGTCGGCTTCGGCTATCTCCAGTTCATGCAGGCGCAGTTCACCGAAAGGGATCGAGGTCCAGGACAGGGTGATCGAGACCAGAGGCAGCGTGAGGGCACGCCGCCCCGCCTTGTCGAAGACCGAGACTTCGCGCAAATCCAGATCCGGATGCAGCCCATCCCAACCGGCACTGATGCTGCCGATCTTGACGGTGAGGCCGCTGGCCTTCGACAAAGCTGCTTCGACATCGGCGCGCCGGTCCTCCACACCCGGCAGGATCACGTAACGCAACGCCAGGAACAGCAAGGCGAATGCGAAGAACAGGGTCCAGGCGAGGCGTTCGGTCCAGATGAGGGTGCCGCGCACCAACTGCATCACGCGCGCCGACCAGGAGCTGACGTGGGAGAGAAAAGACGCAGCCATGAGTCATCCAATGTAGCATACGCGACCCCTCATAACGCCGCGTGCCGCCCTGCAGAAGACCGGCATTTACACTTCGAAACAATGACTTATTCCTTCGTCTGTACCCGTTTCAGCGGCTATGCGCGGGGCCGGCTGGCAGCCGCCCCCGGCCTGGATGCGCATCTGGCCCGGTGGTGCAGCCAGCCTTTTACCGCTGCCGCCATGGCCGAACGCTTAGGCCACGCCAATGAACACACCCTCGCACGCGTGATGCGCGAGCTGCGCCGCGATGTCATGCTCACGGTGATGGAGCGCGACCTCGCCGGCACGGCGAGCCTGGAAGAGGTTACGGCCACCTTCAGCGCCCTGGCCGACGAAACCATTCGCGCCGGGCTGGCAAGCTGTGTTGCCGGCATGACCGAACGCTTCGGCGTGCCCTACGGTGAATCCGGCGCCGCGCAGCAACTGCCGCAGCAACTGCATATTGCCGGCATGGGCAAGCTGGGCGGCGGCGAGCTCAACGTTTCTTCCGACATCGACCTCATCTTCCTTTACCCGGAGGAAGGGCAGACGCGCGGCGGCGTGGTGGAAGTGAGCAACAACCAGTACTTCAACGAGCTGGGCAAGCGGCTGATCCGCCTGTTGAGCGATGTCGATGCCGACGGCTACGTGTTTCGCGTCGACATGCGCCTGCGGCCCTGGGGCGACGGCCCGCTGGCGATGAGCTTCGATGCCCTGGAAAACTACCTGGTGGCGCACGGCCGTGATTGGGAACGCTACGCCTGGATCAAGGGGCGCATCCTCACCGGCGACCGCATCGAGGAACTGATGAAGACGGTGACGCCCTTCGTCTACCGGCGTTACCTCGATTTCGGCGCGATCGAATCCTTGAAGGGCCTGCACGCCGAGATCAAGCGCGAAGTGGCACGGCGCGAGCTGGACGACCATGTGAAGCTGGGGCCCGGCGGCATCCGCGAGGTGGAATTCATCGCCCAGGCCCTGCAGATGATCCGCGGCGGGCGCGATGCCCGGCTGCAAACCCGCGCCACCGTGCCCACGCTGCGCACCATGGCCGGCATTGGCCTGTTGCCGGAAGAAACCGTGGCGGAACTGGCAGCCGCCTACGACTTCCTGCGCCGCGTCGAGCACCGCCTGCAGTACGCCGAAGACCAGCAGACGCACATGTTGCCCAAGGCAGACGACGCGCGCGCCAGGCTGGCTGAATCGATGGGCTGTGCCGACTGGCCGGCGTTTGAAACCGTGCTGAACGGCCACCGCCAGCGCGTGCGGCGCCATTTCGAAACCGC
>CAYUEG010000074.1:0-18220 GCA_964443245.1 uncultured Burkholderiales bacterium
GCCTGCTTCTCCAGCCATTCGGCCTCGAGCTGATCCAGTTCCTTGGCCACATAGGCCTGGTCGATCACCAGGTCTTTCAGCTTGTCCTTGTTGGCCTCGTCGTAGATAGCGGGGTCTGCCATCTGCGCGTCGATCGTCTTCTTGCGTGCCGAGAGCTTGGCGATTTGCTCGTCCAGTCGCTTGATGCGGGCTTCCAGCGGCTTGGTTTGCGAAGCGCGCTGCTGGCGCAGTTCCGCCTCGCGGCGTTTCTGCTCCTGCCTTTGTGCCGCGGTCAGAGTGGGGGTGGCTTCCGCCTTGGCGACCGGCCGCTCCACCACCTTGGCAGGTAGCTTGACGGCAGGCGCAGCCTTGTCCTCCGGCTTGGCGAGCTTGGTCTTGAACAGCCAATCGCGGTAATCGTCGAGGTCGCCGTCAAACTCCTGGAGGGAGCCATCGGCCACGATCATGAATTGGTCCGTGGTGGCGCGCAGCAGATGCCGGTCATGCGACACCAGCACCAGCGTGCCTTCGAACTGCGCGAGGGCCACGGTGAGGGCCTCGCGCGTTTCCAGATCGAGGTGATTGGTGGGCTCGTCCAGCAGCAGCAGGTTGGGGCGTTGCCAGGCAATCAGCGCCAGTGCGAGGCGCGCTTTCTCGCCACCTGAAAACGGCTTGATCGAACTGGTGACCATGTCGCCGGGAAAGTTGAAGCCACCGAGGAAGTTGCGCAATTCCTGCTCGCGCACGTTGGGGGCCAGCTTGACCATGTGCCAGAGCGGTGACTCGTCATGGCGCAGCATCTCCACCTGATGCTGGGCAAAGTAGCCGATCACCAGCCCCTTGCCGAAGTGCGCCACGCCGTTGACCAGCGGCAGCTCGCCCGCAATGGTCTTGATCAGGGTCGATTTGCCGGCGCCGTTCACACCCAACAGGCCGATGCGCTGTTCGTTCTGCAGCGAAAAATTGATGCCCGAGACGATGGTCTTGCGGCTGCCGCCGTCCAGCGTATAGCCAGCCTCGGCCGCATCGAGCACCAGCAGCGGATTCGGGCTGCTCGCGGGTTCCCGGAATTCGAACGAGAACGGTGACGAGGCATGCACCGGCGCCAGGTCCTCCATCTTGGCCAGCATCTTCATGCGGCTTTGCGCCTGCTTGGCCTTCGAAGCCTTGGCCTTGAAGCGGTCGATGAACGATTGCAGGTGGTCGCGTTCGCGCTTCTGCTTTTCGTAAGTGGCCTGGTTCAGCACCAGGTTCATCGCGCGCTGGGTCTCGAACTGGGAGTAGTTGCCGCCGTAGCGCTTGAGCTTGCACTGATCGATGTGCACGATCACGTTGACCACGCCGTCGAGGAAGTCCCGGTCGTGCGAGACGATGATCAGCGTGCCGGTATAGCGCTTGAGCCATTCTTCCAGCCAGATGATGGCGTCCAGATCCAGGTGGTTGGTCGGCTCGTCCAGCAGCAGCAGGTCGGACGGGCACATCAGAGCCTGGCCCAGGTTGAGGCGCATGCGCCAGCCGCCGGAAAACTGCGCCACTGACTGCAGCATCTGCTCCTGGGAAAAGCCCAGGCCGGTCAGCAACTGTTCGGCGCGTGAGCGAACGGTATAGGCATCGGCATCGGCCAGCAGACCGTGCAGCTCACCAATTCGCTCACCATGCGCATGATCGTCATGCGCTTCGTCCTGGGCTTCCAGCGCTGCCAGTTCGGCCTCCAGGCCGCGCAAGGTCGTATCGCCATCAATGACATAATCGACCGCAGTGCGATCCAGCGCCGGCGTTTCCTGTGCCACGTGGGCCATGCGCCAATGCTTGGGTATGTCGAAATCACCGCCGTCGGCGCCCAGGCGCCCCATCATCAGGGCAAACAGGCTCGACTTGCCGGAGCCGTTGGCGCCGATCAGGCCGACACGTTCGCCCGGGTTGATGGCGACGTCGACGCCCTGCAGCAGCGGCTTGGTGCCGCGGATCAGGGTCAGGTTTTGAAGGCGGATCATAGTGTGATAAAACTGCCGTTCGCCGCATCAGTACAGCGTTGACTCATACGCCGACGGCGCAACCCGACATTCTAACGTTCAGAGGGCAACTATGGCTCACGTCACGGTCGTCATGAATCCCAAGGGTGGGGTCGGCAAATCCACCATTGCCACCAATCTTGCGGGCTATTTCGCCAATCAGGGCAAAGCGGTGATGCTGGGCGATGTGGACAAGCAGCAGTCGGCGCGCGAATGGCTCAAGCTGCGTCCTGCGCAGGTGGCGCCAATCAAGAGCTGGGACATTGAAGCCGGCAAACCGGCCAAACTGCCCAAGGGCACCACGCATGCCGTGATTGACACGCCGGCGGGCCTGTCAAACAAGCTCCTCGATACCGTGATCAAGAGCGCCAACCGGGTGATTGTGCCGCTGCAGGCTTCGATGCTCGACATTCTGGCGACGCGCAGCTTTCTGGAGGCGCTGGCCGATGACAAGGCGGTGCGCCAGAGCGATGCGCTGGTGGGCGTGGTCGGCATGCGCGTCGATACGCGTACCCGCTCCTACGACGAACTGCAGCGCTTTCTCGAAGGGCTCGGGTTGCCGGTGCTGGGCAACCTGCGCAACACGCAGAACTACGTGCAACTAGCCGCGCGCGGCCTGACCTTATTCGATCTGAATCCGAATCGGGTGGCGCAGGACCTGGAGCAGTGGCAGCCGATCCTGAAATGGCTTGAAGGCTAGGCTCGCGGGGCGGCTGCGCGATGTCGCCGCAGGCTGGTCAAGGTGAGGGGGCAAGTGTGATGAAAAGGCCCAAGAACCCCACCCACCAACGGTTTCCTGATACTGCACGACAGCGTCAAAGATCGATCGGCAGCCCGACAAAGCTCTCGGCGTAGGTGCGAATCCCGGTAGGGTCGCTCGTCATGTATTTGAGGCGCTCGCGCTGGGCGCGCCAGGTGAATTCGTTGCCGCCGGGAAAGCGATGCAGCAGGATGCACATGTCGGCGGAGAAGCGCTGCACTTGCCAGACCCGCGCCAGTGCGGTGGTGGAATAGCGGTCGAGGCGGTCGCGCTTGCCGGTTTTGTAGAAGTCGATGAACGCCGGGGCCAGCACGCTGATGTCGGCCATTGCCGAGTTAAGGCCTTTGGCGCCGGTGGGCGGCACAATATGCGCGGCATCGCCGGCCATGAACAACTGGCCGAACTGCATCGGCTCGATCACGAAGTTCTTCATGGCGGTCACGCTCTTCTGCGTGATCTTCCCTTCGACCACCGGCGGCCGGTCCGGTACGTCGAGCCGGGTGCGCAATTCGCTCCAGATGCGGTCGTCAGACCAGTTCTCGGCCTTGTCATCGGGCGGGCATTGCAGGTAGAGGCGGCTGACTTCCGGTGCCCGAAAGCTGCTCATGGCAAAGCCGCGGTCGTGGCAGCTGTACGCCACTTCCAGCGAGGGCGGCGCCACATCGGCAAGGATGCCGAGCCAGCCAAAGGGATAGTTCTCTTCGTAGACCTTGAGCGCACCCGGCGGAAAGGCCTGGCGGCATACCCCGTGATAGCCATCGCAGCCGGCGATGAAGTCGCAGGTCAGTTCGTGCGTTTCGCCGTTGCGCTCATAGTGAATCGACGGGCGCGCCGTGTCGATGCCGGAGATGCGTTTCACGGTGGTGTCGAACCAGATCTCGCGGCCCGCTGCAGCGGCAGCATCGAGCAAATCGGTGACGATCTCGTACTGCGGGTAGATCGTGAAGGCGTGCCCGGTGGCTGCCTTGAAATCGACCCGGTGACCCTGGTTGTCGAAACGAAAGTCGGTTCGATTGACGATCAAGCCGATCTTGTGCAAGCGTTCGCCGAGCCCGACTTTGTCGAGCAGTGCAACGGTGCCGTGTTCCAGCCCGCCTGCACGCAGGCGCGTACCAACATGGTCGCGGTTGCCGCGTTCGATGACCACTGATTCGACGCCTGCAAGATGCAGCATGTGCGACAGCAGCAAGCCGGCCGGGCCGGCGCCCACAATTCCTACCTGGGTATGCATGGTGTGTTGTCGAGGGGTTATTCGAGTTTGGCGCCGGATTCCCTGACGACCTTGCTCCAGCGCGCCAGCTCCACGTTGACATATGCCCGGAATTGCTCCGGTGTATCGCCGATCGGGACCGAGCCGATGTCCTGCATGCGGGCCTGAAACGCCGGTTCGCGCACGATCCGTTGCACTGCGGTGGCGAGGCGCGCAATGATTTCCGGAGGTGTTCTGGCCGGGGCGACGAGGCCATTCCACGGGCCGGATTCATAGCCGGTCAATCCCAGTTCTGCCAGCGTCGGCAAGTCTGGCAATTGGGCCTGACGCGTGGCGCTGGTCACGGCGAGACCGCGCAACTTTCCGGAGCGAATGTGCGGCAGCGCATCAAACATGTTGTTGAACGAGATCGGCACATCGCCGCCAATCGAGGCAACGGCGAGCGGTGCGCCACCCTTGAACGGCACATGGATCATGTTGACACCCGCCATGGATTTGAACAGCTCGCCGGACATGTGGGTGGTGCTGGCCACGCCGCCGGAGCCAAACGCGTACTTGCCCGGCTCCTTCTTGAGCAGGGCAATCAGCTCCGGCACCGTTTTGGCCGGAAAGGAAGGATGGACCAGCAGCACCTGGGCGTTGCTTGCCACGTTGCTGATCGGAATCAGGTCCTTGACGGCGTCGTAAGGAATCTTGGGCATCATCGCCGGCATCACTGTGTGCGGGCCGGTGGAAGACATCAACAGGGTATAGCCATCCGGCGCCGCCTTGGCGACGAAATCGGTGGCAATGACGCCACCGCCCCCAGCCTTGTTTTCCACCGTCACGCCCTGACCCAATATTTCCTGCAAGCGGGTGGCGACCATGCGGGCAACGGCGTCGGTATTGCCGCCTGCCGGAAACGGGACGATGATCTTCAGGGGACGGCTGGGCCATTCCTGCGCTCCTGCGCTGGTTGACGTAAGCGTTGACAACAGCGTTGCGCCAAAGATGGCAAGTAAGGCACTTCTGCGTGCGAGCGGCATGATCACGAATCCTTGGTTAGACAGGGGAGGGGTACCAACTGAGTGGGCGCTGGTTCATTTTGGTGCGGGGCATCAAGCAACTCCCACCTTTCTGGGCGTTTCAAGCCGTCCCTGAATAGCCGGCGCCAGGCGCACCATTTGCGGGGCTTCGGGCACCGTGCAACCGGTCACGCAGCACCTGCCCGGTTGCCGGTTGCGGGTGATCTTGCGGGTTTCGTCAGCCAGAATGCCGCGATCCAGCAGCCGTTCGACCAGATCAACCTTGTTGCCAAGCGGATAGCGGCGGAAGATTTCCATCTTCATCGCCTCGGGCGAGCCGCCGCCATGCAAACTGATGACCGAGTACCAGCCGGCTTGATACGAAGCCGTGAGGTCTTCGACGAGGCGTGCGGCCTCGATGCGCTTCTCGTACGGGATGTCGGAGCGTGCTGAGAGGACTTCCGACAGGCGGCCCGCCGTGGCGGGGTTGTGGTCTTCGTCCGGGCCAGGCAGGGTGACGATGAGCCCGCCCGATACGTGATGCGCAATCCGGTGCATGTCGTAAATCTGTGTCGCCAGCAGCAACTTGCCGATATTGGCGAAGACGCCATCAGGTGTGACGACACCCGATTCATCGGCGGTCCCGTATACCGATGCCGCAATGCCGCAGGCGTAGAAGCCTTCGACGATCTTGATCAGATCGACCATCTGGTCGCGCAGATTGTCGGCGCGGTCGAGGTCAATGCCGTTGGCTTCGGTCATCAGGGCGCCGGCGCCGATCAGCAAGTCGCCGAAGCCGGCGCGGGCGGCGATACAGGTGTGGCGATGGTGGGTAGCGTAGGAGTAGGTCAGGTGCCCCGAGTGTTGCCACTCGCCGGCGAGGAATACGCGATCCCATGGGACGAATACGTTCTCGAACAGGCACACCCCGGTGCTCTGGCCGAACTTGGCGCTGAACTTGGCGGCTGACTCGCCCGGGCGACCGGCCGGGCGCGCGACGATGGTGAGCCCCTTTGCGTCGATCGGCACCGCGCAACACACCGCAAAATCGCGGTCGAGTTCGGTCATGTTGCGGCAGGGCATGACGAGCAGCTCATGCATGTAGGGCGCGCCGGTGACAATAGCCTTGACGCCCGAAATCACGATGCCGTCACTGCGGCGCTCGACGATATGCAGGTAGCTGTCAGCATTGGCCTGGGCGTAGGGGCGTACCGAGCGGTCGCCCTTGGCGTCGGTCATCGCGACACCCAGCGTCAGGTCGTTGTCATACACATGCTCGATGTAGGCCTTGAGCGTGTCGTGGTATTTCGTGCCGGCTTCGGCATCGCAACGCAAGGTGGCCTGGTAGATGCCGGTGAGTGCATCGCCCCCGAGATAGCGCTGGGCACAGCCGGTTTCCTGGCACACCAGGCGCACCGCTTCGAGCTTGTTGAGCAGATCCTGCGAACTGGTGGGGATGCCCAGCATGCGGTTGACGGTGCGGCCACCCACCTCGGCGCGCATCACGGGAGCGACCTCCTCGTTGAGTGCCAGATCGTAGGTCATGGCGATGGCGTTGATGCCTGGTGCAAGAGCGGGCTCGTCAGCGACCGATTCGACCTTGCGGCCATCGACGTACACGGTTGGCCTGTATTTGCGCAGCGAGGCGCGGTAATCGTCGCCAGACATCAGCATGGTGTTCTCCCGAATGGATCGCGGGCGGGGCGTTACACGCAGCGCCCGCCATCGACTTCGATGCAGACCCCGGTAACAAAGCTGGCATCGGGTGATGCCAGATAGAGGCAGGCGTTGGCCACATCCAGTGCCGTCGAGAAGCGCCCCATTGGGATGGTGGCGCGAAACTTCTCGCGCCGCGCTTCATCCACCGGACCGCCGGCAAAGGCTGAGGACAGGGCGGTATCCGGGTTGAATACCGGGTTGACGCAATTGACGCGCACATTCTCCGGCGCAAATTCGGCGGCCATCGATTTGCTCATGGTGATCACGGCGCCCTTGCTGGAGTTGTACACCGTGAGGCCAGGGCGTGGGCGGACCCCCGCCGTGGAGGCAATGTTGACCAGGCAACCGCCGCGCTCCTTGCCCTGCTTGCGAAACTGCGCGAGCGCATGCTGGGCCGACCAGTAAATGCTTTTGACGTTGACGTTGTAGCAACGATCGAAGTCGGCTTCGGTGACTTCACTGAAGGGGCGATTCACGTGCGTCCAGCCGGCGTTATTCACTACACCGTCAAGCCCGCCGAACTCCCGAAGAGCCGCTCCCACCAACGCTTTCCAGCCATCAGCCAGAGTCACGTCGGCATGCTGGAAGGCGGCCTTGCCGCCGGCCTTGCGGATGGCGGCTACCGTTTCTTCGCCGCCTCTGGTGTTGATGTCGTTGACGATCACGCAGGCGCCTTCTTCGGCAAAGCGGGTGGCGATGCCCACGCCGATGCCCGAACCGGCGCCGGTCACAATGATCGATTTATCCCTGAGTCGCATGCGAAATCTCCACGATGAAAGGTGTTGGGGCAACAAAAAACGGCGGACATTGCGGCCCGCCGTTTCTGGCAGGGTGGCGGACCTTGTAGCCAGCCGACCCTGATGCTGTTGCGCTGCCTGAAAGGCAGTTTATCGCTTCGGAAAGAACGCGTGCGCGTAGGTGCGCTCGTCGGTGCGGCCGGTGTAGTCGATGTTGCGTTTGGCTGCCCATGTCGTAACCTGGTGATGGACCGGCACCAGCACGGCATCGTCCACCACGATCTTGACGGCCTCCTGAAACAGCGCCAGACGCTTCTTGTCGTCCACCGTGCGCAAGCCTTCTTCCATCAACGCATCCATCTTCGGATTGCAGTAGGAGGGGTAGTTGAGCGCGCCGAAACCTTTTTCCTTGTTCTCGCAGGCCACCAGCGCGCGCAGCGGCGACGAAGCTTCACCGGTCTGGGCACCCCAGCCGACCAGCGTGACGGAAAATTCCTTCTTGCTGGCACGGCCGAAGTAGACTGCCAGCGGCATGGCGTCGACACGCGTCTTGACGCCAATGCGCGCCCACATCTGTGCGATGGTCTGCATGATCTGGTCGTCATTCACATAGCGGTTGTTGGGGCCATGGAAGGTGATCGAAAAGCCGTTCGGGTAGCCCGCCTCGGCCAGGAGCTTCTTGGCCTGATCGGCATCGTAGGCCGGTTTCAGGGTCGGGTTATGCCCAAACAGGGTCGAGGGCACCAGATTGGCTGTCGGTAGTGACAGGCCTTCCATCAGGCGGTCCTTGATGGCCTCGCGGTTTACCGCCAGTGACAGGGCTTTGCGCACGCGGGCATCCCGGAGCGGGTTCTTGTCCAGCGGTTTGCCATCGGCGTCTGCCACAAAGGGCGATTTTTCGCGCTGGTCCAGGTTGAAATAGATCATCCGGTGCGAGACCTTGGAGAAGAAGTTCAGGTTCTGGTTCTCGCGAATCCGCTTCAGGTCGGCGGTCGGCACGTTCTCGATGGCATCCACATCACCCGAGAGCAGGGCGGCCACGCGGGTCGGATCGGCCGCGATGAAGCGCAGGGTGACTTTGCTCCACGCCGGTTTGGTGCCCCAGTAGCCTTCAAAGCGTTCCAGTTCAACGCGGTCGTCGCGCTGGAAGCGCACGAACTTGAATGGGCCGGTGCCGACAGCACCCTTCCCGGAAGAGAATTCCTCGCTGGCCAGGCCCTGGGGCAGCGGGCCGGCGGTGGCCTTTTTGCTCACGATAAAGACAGCGGTGAGATCGGGCAGCATGAGCGGATAGGGCGAGGCGGTCTTGAAGCGGATCGTGTGCGAATCGACAATCTGCTTGGACACGATGGCCTTGGTATAGGCATCGAAGCGGCCGGGGCTGTTGGCGATCAGCGGGATGCGATCAATCGACCAGGCCACGTCTTCCGCAGTGAAGTCGGAACCGTCATGGAACTTGACGCCCCGGCGCAACTTGAATTCCCAGGTCGTGTCGTCCACCAGGCGCCACGATTCGGCCAGGCCCGGAATGGGCTGGCTGTCCGGGTTCATCTTTACCAGGGTCTCGAACATGTGGTCCGAGACGTTGATGTTGGAAAACAGGTTGAAGAAGTGCGGGTCAATCGAGCTCGGCGGCGAACTCATCGCCAGCTTGAATTCCTGTGCGTGCACAGGGCCGGCACCGGCAAGTGCCAGGCCGGAGGCCAGGGCCATCGCCGTTACCAGGCGGGGCAGGCGGCTGAACAGTTTCATGGACAACTCCTGAACAAAAGGGAGGGGGTAGGATTCGAAGGGCGTAAGACTACCTGAATTTCTGGCAGATGCGTCCGGCAGTGCGGTGGCGCGCCTTATCTGGCGCGCTTCATCGCCCGCTGCACCATTTCGCGGTTGACCGTCGGTGCGAACAGCGTGATGAAGTCGTACATGAAGCCGCGCAGGTATGCCCCCTTGCGCAGTGCCAGATGGGTCACCTTTTCGGCGAACAGGTGGCCGGTATCGACTTTGCGCAGTTGCGCATCACGGCGGGCGTCAAAGGCGATGCTGGCAAGCAGACCAATGCCCAGGTCGAGCTCCACATAGGTCTTGATGACGTCCGAATCGACGGCCGAGAGGACGACGTTCGGTTCGATGCCGGCCGCAGCGAAGGCCTGGTTGATCGAGGCGCGCCCGGCAAAGGCACCGTCGTAGGTGATGATCGGGTAGCGCGCCAGATCGTGCAGTGTGGGGGATTTGACCTTGAGCAACGGATGCCCGGGACGGGTAATCGCAATGTGGTGCCAGCGATGGCAGGGCAATGCGACCAGGCCCTCCTGCTGGGCAATCGATTCGGTCGCAATTGCAACGTCCGCCTTGCCTTCCAGCACCCACTGCGCGATTTGCGAAGGGTTGCCCTGCATGATCCCCAGTTGCACCGCAGGGTAGCGCTGCTTGAACTCGCTGACGGCGCGCGGCAGGGAGTAGCGCGCCTGCGTATGGGTGGTGGCAATCACCAGCTGGCCGCTTTTCTCGTCGGCGAAATCGGCGGCCGTGCGCTTCAGGTTTTGCTGTTCGGCAAGGACGCGTTCAATCCAGCCGACCACGGCCTTGCCCGGCGGGGTGAGGCCGGTCAGCCGCTTGCCGTTGCGGATAAAGATCTGGACGCCGAGTTCTTCCTCAAGCTCGCGAATCTGTTTGGACACCCCGGGCTGCGAAGTGTGCAGGGCCAGCGCCACCTGGGTCAGGTTGAGGTTCTGACGCACCGCCTCCTGGACGGAGCGCAATTGCTGGAAATTCATGACATTGGCCTTGTGATCGTACTGCGTGCAAAATAGCTTTTGGAAATAATAACGTATTTCTACAGACCATATAGCTATTAAGAAGGCGATTGGCGCACAAGGCCGCGAGTACGGAGTGCTATATTTTTGGCATGACTCTGGTTCAACCCCACGGCATGCTCCAAGGCGAGCGCTTGCTGCACCTGTGTATTGGTGCATCTGTCGTTTTTCATGCGGTGCTGTTGGTTACCTCCCCCAAAGTGCCGGAAGCACCGCCCCCGCCGGTTCGCTTTTCAGCGACCTTGCGCCAGGCGGAGGCTCCCCGTCCGCCCGAACCTGCGCCGCCCGCGCCCGTGCAGGAAGCGCCGCCGCCCAAGGTGGCCGAGCCGCCGCCTGCACCCAAGCCGGCAGCGGCCCCGCCGCCCTTGCCCAAACCGGTCGCTGACAAGGCGCCGGCCAAGACAGCCGCTCCGGTGCCGGCCCCGGCGCCCGTCGCGCCAAGTACTCCACCACCTCCCGCGGCGGTTGCGGAAGCAAGGCCACCCGCACCCGCGCCAGCCGCACCCGTGGCCGAGGTGCGCGAGCCGGCCAAGGCGGCGGCTCCGGCAGGACCTTCATCCGCCGATCCTTCGGAGGCGGAACTGGTCAACGCCTATCAATCCCAATTGGCACAGGTGGCAGCCAAGTACAAGCGCTACCCCAATGAGGCGATGCAGAACAACTGGGAGGGAGTGGCCACGGTGCGCATGCGTATCGGTGTCGATGGCAGGATTGCCGCCGTGGAAGTCGTCACCTCCTCCGGGCACAAGATTCTGGATGAACAGGCCAGCCTGACCATCAACAAGGCGAAGCCGTTCGTGCAGATTCCCGCGGGCCTGCGCGGCAAGGAGTTTGTGGCTTCGGTGCGAGTGGTGTTCAGTCTGAAGAACTGAAGGTGGTCCCCGCCGGTGGCGCAGGGAAGCCTTCCGCAGTGTCTAGGCTTGCTGGAAGGCGACGACGTGATCGACTTCCAGACGAATGCCGATCTTTTCGCCAATCGCGTGGTTATGGTGTGAAGGTACCAGCGCCAGCACCTCGCGGCCGCTCGGCAGCCGCAACGCGTACAGGAACTGCGCACCCCGAAACGACTTGCGCAGCACTTCGGCCTGCAGCGGCGAATCATCGTCGTGGATCACATCGTCCGGCCGCAGCAGCACATCCACCGAACAGCCCTTGCCACACGCGGCACAGCCCTGGTGGCAGGGCATGGGGACCTCGCCGGCCAGATCCCCGAGCTCGATCGACACCTGGTGGTCATTGAGGACCTTGCCCGGCAGGAACACGCCCTGGCCGATGAAATCAGCCACAAAGCGGCTGGCCGGCCGGTGGTAGAGGTTGTAGGCGTTGTCCCACTGGGCAATCTCGCCTTCGTGCATGAGGCCGACCACGTCAGCAATGGCGAATGCCTCGTGCTGGTCGTGCGTCACCATCAGGGCGGTAGTGCCGTGTGCCTTGATCAATTCGCGCAATTCGAGCGACAGCCGCTCGCGCAGCTCGGTGTCCAGACTGGAAAACGGCTCATCGAGCAACAGCAGTTTGGGTTCACGCGCCAGGGCACGGGCCAGTGCCACGCGCTGCTGTTGGCCTCCGGAAAGTTCATGCGGATATTTGTGGGCCATCGCCGCCAGGCCGGTCAGCTCGAGCATCTCGCCGATGCGGCGCGTGCGCGCGGCCGCATCGGTTTCGCGCAAGCCGAATTCGATGTTGCGCTGTACCGTCAGATGCGGGAACAGCGCGTAATCCTGAAACACCATGCCGATGCCGCGCTGTTCCGGGGGCTGGCTTTCGGTGGCAGTGGCGATCACCTTTCCGAGCAGGGTAATCGTGCCGTGCGTCAGTGGTTCAAAGCCGGCGATGGCACGCAGGGCGGTGGTCTTGCCGCATCCCGAGGGGCCCAAAAGGCAGCCAATTTCGCCGGGATTGAGGTGGAACGAGACGTCATGTACGGCCTCGGTGCGGCCATAGGCAACACCGACGTTTTCCAGCGTCAGCAGCGGGGGGGACGATTGGGTTGCGCTCAAGCCAGACTCAATTGAATATAATTCGCATTTGCATTTGACCGGTGTTGCGAATTATACGGCTGGCCTCGGGGCGGGGGCTGCCTGCCCGATGCCGTGGCCGTTCCGCTCACCGCACGCCTGCAACTGCGGTGATTTAGGACCCATGACCCTCAACGGATCGCTCAAACCTGTTGGCCTGCCGGCCCTGCTGTGCGTGGCCTTGGTCATGCTGCCCCTGGCTGCGGTGCTGGCGATTGCCCTGGGCGCGTGGGCGCCAGCGGTCGCAACCGGTGGTGCCTGGGCCCATTTGGTCGAAACCGGGCTGGCCACCTACGTCGGCAATTCCCTGCTGCTGGTGCTGCTGGTCGCCATTGGGGTCACACTGGTAGGCGTGGGCTCGGCCTGGCTTACGGTGATGTGTGAATTTCCGGGGCGCAGCACCGTGGCCTGGTTGCTGGCCCTGCCACTGGCCATCCCTGCCTACGTGATGGCCTATGCCTACACGGATTTCCTGCAGTTTTCCGGCCCCCTGCAAACCGGCTTGCGCACCTTGATCGGGGTCGACGGTCTGGAATGGAAGGCGCGTGGCTACTGGTTTCCCGAGGTGCGTTCCCTGCCGGGCGCGGCGCTGATGTTTGTGCTGGTGCTGTATCCCTATGTGTACCTGCCGGTACGGGCGGCGTTTGCCAGTGGTGGGGCCAACCAGTTTGAAGCGGCACGCACCCTTGGTCTCTCGCCCGGCACGGCGTTTGTGCGGGTAATGCTCCCCTTGGCGCGGCCGGCTATTGCGGGCGGCGTGCTGCTGGCACTGATGGAAACCCTGGCCGACTTTGGCGCAGTGTCGTACTTTGGCGTCGATACCTTCACCACCGGCATCTACAAGGCATGGTTTGGCCTTGGCGACAAGGCAGCCGCGGCGCGTCTGGCCTGCATGCTCCTGGGCTGCACCCTGCTGTTGCTCTGGCTGGAACGGGTGCAGCGCGGCCGCGCACGCTATCTCTCCTCGGCCAGCCGGTCAGGCGGCGCCGTGTTTCGCTGGCATGGCTGGTGGCGCGGCATGGGGATCGTGCTGGGGGCGACCCCGGTATTGCTTGGTTTTGTGTTGCCCGTCGCGATTCTGTTGCGGGTGGGCCTGAAGGAAACCGAGCTTGTGGAGTGGGGCCGGTTCCTGCACTACGCGGTAAACAGTGTGACCGTTGCCACCGCCGCAGCGCTGGCGGCGCTGCTGGCAGCGTTGATCATCGGCTATGCAGTGCGGCTGGACCGCCGGCTGGAATGGACGGCGCGGGTTGCGGCCTTGGGTTACGGCGTGCCGGGCGCGGTCATTGCGGTGGGCGTGCTGATTCCGCTGGGCCTGATTGACAACACATTGGATGCCTTCATGCGTGCGCGATTCGGTATCAGCACCGGCCTGTTGCTGACCGGCAGCATCGCTGCGCTGGTGTTTGCCTACGTGGTGCGCTTTCTGGCGGTGGCGTTCACCAATGTCGAATCGGGACTGGCGCGCGTCACACCCTCAATGGACGATGCTGCCCGCAGCGCCGGCTATTCTCCATTGCAGACCCTGTGGCGTGTTCACATGCCGATGATTGCCAAGAGCCTGGCGGTGGCCCTGCTGCTGGTGTTTGTCGATGCGATGAAGGAGCTGCCCGCCACCCTGGCGGTACGCCCGTTCAACTTCGATACCCTGGCGACGGCGGCTTACACGCTGGCCAAGGACGAACGCCTCGGCGAAGCCGCCTGGCCGTGCTTGGCGATCGTGCTGGTCAGTCTGGCGCCGGTGCTGCTGCTTTCCAGGGTTCTGGCTGCGCGTCGCTCATCCGCCTAGCACCGGCAGGCGCACGCGAAAGCATGCTCCGCCACCGGGCCGTGCTTCGCAGCGCACAGTACCCTGGTGCTCACGGGCGATGGCGCGCACCAGCGCCAGGCCCAGGCCGTTGCTGCCCTGCGCTTCACTGGCCCCTTTGACCCGGTAAAACGGCTCGAAAATCCGCTCGCGTTCTGCTTCCGGTACCCCGGGGCCGGCATCGCATACCGCCAGCTCAACCACGTCGCCCTGACGTTTGAGCGATACTTCCGGCGCGATCCCGGGCGCACCATAGCGCAATGCGTTTTCGATCAGGTTGCGCGTCAGGCGTCGCAACAGGCGTGCGCTGCCGGAGAGCGTGACCACGCCCTCGGTGTCAAACTGGGCACCGCTGCGGGCGCATTCCTCTGCTGCCAGGGCGGTCAGATCCACCTGCTCGAAGGGCTCGGCCGGCGCGGCACGGGCATCAAGTCGCGAAGCCAGCAGGATTTCCTCGATCAGCTGGTCCAGCTCGGTGATGTTGCGGGCGATTTCTGCGCGCGCCGGCGCGGCGCCGCTGTCTCCCAGCATTTCGATGGCCATGCGGATGCGGGCCAGCGGCGAGCGCAGTTCATGTGACGCGTTCGCCAGCAATGCTTTGTGCGAGTGCACCAGGGTTTCGATTTGCGCTGCGGTGTGGTTGAAGCGCTCTGCCAGCCAGGCGATTTCGTCTTGTCCGCGTACCGGCACACGCGCCGCGAGGTTGCCGGCACCGAGTGCATCGACGCCGGCCTGGAGCTGTTCCAGGCGGCGCGTCAGACGCCGTACCACCGGATAGGCGCCGACACCCACCGCCAGTGCGATCAGCAGCAACCAGCCGGCAAAGCCGAATCGCAGCGTATTCGGCCAGCGCGGCTGCTCACCCGAGGCGGCATCACGCTGCCAGCGCGCGAACAGCACCTGACCATCATTCAGTTCGACCCTGACTGTCCCCGGCTTTGCTTCATATTCGATGCGCGCGGAACCGGCCCGGTTGCCCTGGGCGTCCGTGAGCACGATCTCGCGTGGCCATTCGGCGCCATGCCATTTCCAGGCCGCCCCTGCCAGCATGCCGGCCACCAGGAGGCTCGCCAATACGGCCAGCCAGATGCGAAAGTACAGGCGCTTGGCAAAACGCCGCCCTGCATGCAGGCGTGAGTGATGGCGATGGAACATCGAACCGGGCCGGGCTGTGGGTGGGGCCGCCGTCAGGCGTCCTGTGATTTGGCAAACACGTAGCCGGAGCCACGGACCGTCACGATCCGTCGTGGCGCCTTCGGGTCATCTTCAATCACGGCGCGGATCCGGGCGATGTGGACGTCGATGGAACGATCAAAGGCTTCGAGCGGTTCGCCCTTGACCAGGTCCATCAACTGCTCGCGCGACAGTACGCGCCCGGGACGTTGCGCCATGGCCAGCAACAGGTCAAACTGGCGCGACGTCAGGTCACAGGGGTCACCGTCCAGTTGGACCAGACGCGCATCGGCGTCAATCTCCAGGCGCCCGAAGCGCAGCGCCGCCGCGTTGCCGGCCTTGGCGAGAGGTCCGCTGCGCCGTCTCAGCACGGCGCGTACCCGGGCCAGCAGCTCACGCGGCTCGAACGGCTTCGGCAGGTAGTCGTCGGCACCGATCTCCAGTCCGACCACACGGTCGGTCGCATCGCCTTTGGCGGTGAGCATGATGACCGGCACATCCGACGTCTGCCGCAAGGAGCGGCAGACGTCGAGGCCATCGCCATCCGGCAGCATCAGGTCAAGCAGTACCAGGTCCGCCGTGTTGCTATGGAGCCAGGCCAGTCCATCGGCGGCGCTTTCGGCGTGGGCAACGTCAAAACCGGAGTGGGTCAGGTACTCCACCACCATGCCTGCCAGCCGGCGATCATCTTCGATCATGAGTAGTTGCTGTGGCATCGTTGAAGTGTACCGGGAGGCCGGCCCGGACGCCGGCTCAGGTGTCGCTTCAACCACGGCGGTCCATTCGCTGCTTCATTTTCTCGGCGAGCTTGGCGCGCTGTGCTGGCTCCAGCACCTCGGCGGCATCCGCGATGGCCTGGGTCAATCGTTTCGACGCGGATTCGGCCAGTTTGAACTCGTTGGCGCGCAATGCTTCGATGGCGTGACGGTCAACCGTGGCCGCCGCGAGAAGCTCGGCCACCCTGGCGCGAGCGGCCTTGTGTTCGTCGCGCAGCGGCAACAGATCCTTGAGGGCAGCTTGCGCGATGCTGCCGATCTTGCTCTTCTGATCAGCCGTGGCATCGATATCGGAAAGCACCCAGCCGACCATGGCGTTGATGCGCTTGGCCGAGCCGTCTGCATCGAGATTGCCATGCCACATGGCGTGACGACCCGCAGCGCCGGGGTGGGCATGGCTGCTGCCGACATAGGCCCCGCCGGCAACGACGGCGAATAGGAGGGCGCCTGCGAACAGGCCCTTGAAGAATCCGCCACGCCGGTGATGATGGTCGCGATCGCAGCTGCGGGCGGGCTCCGAGGGACCGGAGGCAGGAACGGGAGATGTGGTGTTGGTGTCAGTCATGATCGATTCCTCTGTCGTGATCTCGGGGGGATTCCCGATGGAATGCATCATGGCCTGCCGCTATTGCAGGTTTGTGTGGGCGGCGTAAAGTTATGTAAATCCTGCGTGCCGCAACGCCCGAGACTGGCGGTCTTGGCCGTCGTTCAGAGCGTCAGTTCCCAGACTTCTGTCGTGAGGCGTTTGCCAAACGCCCGATTGGGTTCGCTCGAAACCAGCTTGAATCCGGCCTGTTGGTAGATGCCGCGCGCCGCGACCAGGATGTCATGGGTCCAGAGCGTAATCTTGCGATAACCGGCGGCGCGCGCAAAGGCGATGGCTTCTGCCACCAGGCGCTTGCCCAGCCCCAAGCCGCGCGCCTTGGGCTCGATCAGCAGCATGCGCAGCTTGGCAGTGGTGCGCGATTTGCGCACGATGAAGATGGCGCCCACACGCTCCCCGTCAAGCTCGGCGATCCAGGCACGCTCCATCCCCGGTTTGAACTTGTCGATGAAATCGGCGGCGATCCGCGCCACCAGGGCTTCAAAGCTGACATCCCAGCCGTACTCCTGGGCGTACAGGGCACCGTGGCGCGAGACCACCCAGCCGATGTCGCCGGGCTGGTGTGCGCGCAACGCGATGGAGGGTTTGGGAGGTGGCCTGCCTGTCCGTCTGGCACGTTTGGCGGAGGTGGATGGCACAAGGCGTTTTGACATGGAATCAGGGATGCTGAAGCGTCAGTACAACTATCCGCGACCCGGGCGTTGCCGTCAAGTACGCCGGGTGATCAGCAGGGCAAAGCGGAGGTTTCAGTGTGCCTGCACGACCTGTCCGCGTACCCGTGCCACTGTCTGCTGGATGACCCGGGCATCAATACTGGCTCGGTGCCGTGCTTGAGGCGTCGCAGCAAGCACGGCGGCCTTGGCTTCATGCCAGTGTGCCGCCTCTGCTTCGCTCAGCAGCGCTCGCAAGTTTTCCAGTCTGAAGGCGGGCGTCATGTCCACTTCGTTGAACAGTCGTCCAAGCCAGGAGAAATCGTTGGCCCAACCGTCGGAATACACCACGCAACCCCTGAGTCGTTGATTCAATATCTGAGCCACTTCGGCGGCTGGCTTGCCGTGCGCCGCGAGGATCGCCGGGGTGATGTGGTGCAGCGCTTCAGCCTTCGGATCCCAATGCGTCCAGCCCGGCACAGGCGCGATCAGACTGCAGAAGCTGGCGCCGTCCGGCATCACAAAACCGACCTCGATGGGATAACTTCCGCGCCCGAAACCCGAGGCTTCCAGATCAATGACTGCAGGCAGATCAACGGTGGACATGGCGGCAAAGTAGCACGATTTTGGGGTGCCATGGCCTGCGATAAGATCGAAGGAACCGGCGCAATTGCGCATACAGGAGAGCACCCGATGACCGACACCGTGAATCCGGATTCCACCACTGCGCTTGACTTGCCTCGTCTCGCTGTCGAGCTGGAACGGGTCCTCAAGCTGCGCGCCATTCCGTTTGGCATGAAACTATTTGAAGACGCCGAAGAGATGGCGGCGATCCCGAAAATCAGACGCCCCAAGGCGGTCCACACGACCGACCAGATCGTGGCGCAAGCGGCCCGGCTTGGGTGGACCGTTGGCATCACCGCCGAGAACCTCGTCGGCGATCAGTGCAAGTCGGTCA
>CAYUEG010000075.1:0-18176 GCA_964443245.1 uncultured Burkholderiales bacterium
GCTACTCCGCCTTCAGGCCGAGCTCCTTGTGAATCCGGCCCTTGAGCTCGTGATCGGCCTTGGCCAGTGCGGCGAACTCGGCACCCTTGAGAAACACCAGCGGCACGCCCTGGCGCGTGGCGTGGCCCTTGAGGGCCTCATCGGCCGACGCCGCCTCGCAGCCTTTCTCCAGGGCTTCCATCACCGGCCTGGGCGTTCCCTTCGGGGCAAAAACCCCCTGATAGCCAGGCGGGGAGCTGGGGTAGCCCAGCTCGGTGACGGTGGGCACGTTCGGCAGCGCGGGGTGGCGGCGATCCCAGAACACGGCGATCGGGCGCACGTCCGGCCGGGTTGAAATCGCACCGGTGGAGTTGACCGCAAAATCGAGATCGCCGCCCAGCAGCCGCAGCAGCATCGCCGCATCACCGCGGAACGGCAGGTCCTGCATCTTCACGTTGGCCTGTTTGGAAAGCGTCTCGACATTGATGTGCGGGCCGGTAAACACGCCGGCATGGCCGTAGTTGAGCTTGCCGGGGTTGGCCCGTGCGGCATCGAGGATGTCCTTCAGGCTCTTGTAGGGCGAATCGGTGCGCACGGTGATGGTGAAGGGGTTGACGAACACCTGGCACACGTAGTCGAACGAGTCGAATTGATACGGCAAATCCTTCATCGTGTACGGCAGGTTGGTGATCGGCGTGGTCGGCCCTACCAGCAGGGTGTAACCGTCCGGTTTGGCGGCTGCCACTTGTGCCGTGCCGATGCGCCCGGATGCGCCTTCGCGGTTGATCACCACGAACTGCTGCTTCATCACGTTGCTCATGGAGGCGGCAAAGGCACGGAACATCGCGTCCGAGCCGCCAGGGCCGAACGGCATGATGAGCTGCACCGGGCGGTTGGGGAACGCCTCCTGCGAGAAGGCGGGGCTGGTGGCTGACAAGGCGAAGATAGAGCCAAGAATGGCTCCCAGAGCGGCTCTGCGGGTCATGATGGGTTCTCCAAAAGGTTATGTGGTGGCGGGGCTGGCAACGACGCGATTCACCAGTCGGCCCAGGCCGGTGACTTCGAGTTCGACGGTATCGCCGATGGAAAGAAAGCGGCCCTGCTCCAGGCCGCAGCCGGAGCCGACGGTGCCGGAGCCGAAGAATTCGCCCGGGTAGACGGTTTCATCGCGCGAAACGTGGGCGAGGATGTCTTCGAACTTGTGGTGCATCTCGCCGGACGAGCCGCGTGACCACTCCACACCGTTGACCTTTGCGGTCATGGTCAAGGTGTAAGGGTCCGGGATTTCGTCCGCCGTGACCAGCCACGGGCCGAGCACGTTGGCGGTATCGAAGTCCTTGCCCTTGGTGGGCCCGAGCTGGGCCTGCATCTCGCGCATCTGCTGGTCGCGTGCGGAAAAGTCGTTGAAGATGAGATAACCGAAGATGTATTCACGCGCCTTGTCGCGCGCAATGTTCTTGCCGCGTTTGCCCAGCACGATGCCGAACTCCAGCTCGTAGTCGAGCATCTTGCAGTAGGCGGGGCAGACCACGTCATGCCCGGTGCCGACCACGGCGAAGCGGTTGCACTTGTAGTACACCGGCTCTTCGTACCAGACGCGCGGCACATCCACCTTGGCCGGGTCGGTCGGGTAGCCGGTAATGCCGAACAGGTGGCGTTGCGTACGGGCCTGGCGCAAATGCTTCTCGAAGCAGAGGAAATCGCGCATCTGGCGCGGTTCCGGCAAGGGCGCGGCAAGCTTGACGTCGGCCGGCGCATGCACGATGCGTGCTTCGGCCAGCGCCTTGCGCGCCTGGTCCAGGGCCGCTTCGCCGCCGTCGATCAGGGCGAGCATGTCGCGCGCCCACGCCGCGCTGGTGCCGGCGGTGAAATCGACAATCCGGCTCTCACCGGGCAACAGCGCACCGATGTGGCGCGCACCGGTGGCAAGATCAAACGTGACCAGTTTCATGCAGTCTCTCCCCGCTCAGTGGCCAGGCGAGCAATGCGGGCAATGCATGCCCTTGGCCACCTGCTCCTTGTGATGACGCGCCATCAGGCCGAAGATGCGCGGCACGTTTGGCCGCCCGGTGTCTCCGGTGAATTCACGGTACATGGCGTTGACGTTGATGAAAATGCGCTCGCCGTCGGTCCAGTCGCGAAAGGCGTCGAAGTTGATGTCGCGCGCGGCCTCCTCATCGCTCATGCCGGCATCGAAGCGCTTGCGCGCTTCCGTCTGCAGGAATTCAAGGTAGTGTTTCAGGGCTCGAACGCCGCTCTTGTCGGTGATCGGGCCGTGGCCCGGGACGACGGTCTCCACATCCCAGGAGAGCATCAGGTCGCAGGCCTTGATCCAGTTTGATACTGGCCCCGCCCAGACGGCCGGGTGGCCGCCGACAAACAGGATGTCACCGGTAAACACGGTGCGATCGCCCGGCACATAGGCCAGCACGTCGCCACGCGTGTGCGCCGGCCCGACGTTGACCAGCCGTACTTCCTTGGAGCCGACGCGCACCGACATGTCGCGATCAAACGTTTCGGTCGGCGGGGTGTAGACGATGCCTTCAAAGTCGAAGCGCGACCCCATCATCTCGTGCATGAAGGCACCGGCTTCGCCCATGTCACGCCAGTTCTTCATCATGTGGACAAATTCTTCCGGCGGCCGCAGGGCCATCTCCTCGGCGCAACCGCGGCTGGCGATGATGCGTGCGCCGCTCACCAGCTGGTTGCCGAAGGTATGGTCACCGTTGGCATGGGTGTTGACCAGGGTGCCAATGGTCGTGGTGGCCGGCAGCGCCTTCTTGATGCCGTCAAGCATTTCGCGCGTCAGCGTGAGGTCGAACAGGGTATCGACCAGCAGCGCCTCACCGCCGTCGGAAATCAGGCCGGCGTTGCTGTAGCCCCAGGTACCGTCCGGCAGCAGCCAGGCGTGGCAGCCGTTGCCCAGGTCGTGCAGTCCTTTGGTGTATTGCCAGGATGTCATGTCGTCTCCTCGGTGTTGTCAGTCGGGTCGCCGGTTCTCACGGATCGGGTGGCGCCTTCAACTGGGGGTGATCAGCACGTCACGATATCTTCCGGTGATCGCTTGCGCAGGTGCAGTTGCTTGAGTGTATCGGAGAGCCGGGCGCCGGCATAGAACGTTGTGGGCCACGATGGGCGGGCTCGAAATCGTGCGAGCCAATCGGCCACGCGCGGGCTGGATTGCCACAGCGAGGCCAGCCCCAGATCATCCATGCGGTCAAACAGGGGAGCAACGCAGCAGTCGGCAATCGACGGGCGTTCGTCGCTGGTGAGCCAGGGCTGCGCACCGAGCGCCTCGTCCATGCGCTGGGCCGTCTGGCGAAACCCGTCATAGGCAATGGTGAGGTCGGTATCGTTAAAGCCCGTCTTGCCCATGCGCCGGTAGAAGTGCTTGCGCAGCGGCCGCGCTTCTGCCGCCGCGTCAAAAGCGCTGTCACTCAAATTCTCGAAGCGCGGCAAAAAGGCCTGGTTGAATGACGGCGGCCGCACCGCCGGCGTCGCCACTTCTTCAAAGTAGCGCAGCCATTTGCGCAATTGCGCGCGGCCGACCGCATCGCGCGGAGCCATCACCGGCTCGGGGAACACCTCATCCAGGTACTCCATGATCACCGAAGAGTCGAGGATGACATGACCGTCATGGATCAGGGTCGGCACCACGCCATTCGGATTCAGCTTCAGGTACTCAGGCGTGAGATGCTCGTTGTCTTTGAAGATGATCTGGCGGTCTTCCCATGTCAGCCCCTTCTCCGCCAGCACCAGCCGCACCTTCTGGCTGCAGGTCGAGTAGGCGTTGTTGTACAGGGTCAGCATGCGGGAAGGGGCCCCGGCGTCGTTACAGCCGGAAGATGCGCTGGGCGTTGTGGCCGCGCACCCGCTCGCGCACCCCGGTCGGCAGACCATCGACCAGGGCCAGCGTGTTGTAGACATCGCCGATGGTGTGCGGATAGTCGGAACCGTACAGCACATTCATGCTGCCCACATTGCGCACGCACATGTCGAGCACGTCAGCGCGGAACACCACGCTATCGACATAAATGCGGCGCAGGTAGTCGGAAGGTTCGAGTTCGATCTTTTCCTTGCAGGCCGGAATGTGGTGGAAGCACTGGTCCATGCGCCCGATCAGGTAGGGCAGCGCGCCGCCGCCGTGCGAGGCGATGATCTTCAGGTTCGGATAGCGATCAAGGAAGCCGTCGTAGATCATCCGCGCCACGGCCAGCGAGGTATCGAAGGTGAAGCCGATCGAGGCGGTGAGCTGGAAGCGCTCCATGTCCATCTCGGCCACGCCGGGCGGGGCGGTCGGGTGCACGAGGACCGGCAGCGCCAGCTTGTCGATCGCCTGCCACACCGGCGCAAACTCGGGGTCGGTAAGGTGCTTGCCGTCAATGTTGGCCAGTACCATCACGCCCACCGCGCCCAGCTTGTGTGCGCG
Source organism: uncultured Burkholderiales bacterium (assembly GCA_964443245.1). GTDB lineage: Bacteria > Pseudomonadota > Gammaproteobacteria > Burkholderiales > JAEUOS01 > CANJDH01. The sequence continues at coordinate 4,409 of CAYUEG010000075.1, forward strand.
CTTCAACTCCGCTACCGCCTTGGCCGGGTACTGCCACGGCAGGGTCGCGAACCAGCGAATCCGGCCGGCGTATTTCTTCTGCGCCGCCGAAAACGTGTCGTTCATCATCGCCGCAGTTTGGGAAGAGACTTTCTCGCCGCCCCAGAACACGTTCGGGCAGGTGAGCGAGATGATCGAGACGTCGATGCCGGCGTTGTCCATCATGCGGATACGGGCGTCGTAATCGAACATCGGCGGCACCGGCGTCATGAAGGGCGCGCCATCGAGGTGAATGGCGTGCAGGCCGCCACGCACTTCCTTGACCTCATAGCGCGGTGCGCCATTGGCCTTCAGGGCCTTGACCCATTCATGGGAAAGCATGTGGGTGTGGACGTCGATGACGGGGCTCGATGACACGGTGTCTCCTTTTATGCGAAGCGTTGGATGGGGTGGATGGGCAGCGGAAGTGAGCCAGGCCACGGCGCGTGCGTGGCCTGCTTCACCAGCGCTTAGTCGATGGTGGCGCCAGAGAGCTTGACGACGTCGGCCCACTTGGCACGATCGCGCTTGACGGTCGCCTTGAACTGCTCGGGCGTTTCGTGGCGCGGCGTGTTGCCGGTCTCGATCAGGCGCTGGCGGATCGCCGGCGTTTCCAGCGCGGCCTTCACTGCCGCGTTGATGCGGTTCACCATCACCGGGTCCATGTTCTTCGGCCCGAACAGGCCGAACCAGGTGTAGTTCTCGAAGCCGGGTACGCCCGCTTCGGCAATGGTCGGTACCTCCGGAATCGCGGAGACGCGGTCCTTGGTGGTGACGCCGAGCAGGCGCACCTTGCCGGCCTTGTAGTGTGGCAGCATGGCCTGCACCTGGCTCATGTAGCAGCACACGTCGCCCTTGACGACCGAGGCCACGGCGTCCGGCCCGCCCTTGTAGGGGACATGGGTCATGGTCAGGCCGGTGCGGGCGACGAACTCGGCCATGGCCAGGTGCGTGCCGGTGCCGTTGCCGGTGGAGGCATAGTTGTACTTGCCGGGATTGGCGCGCACCAGGTCGATCAGTTCGCGTACCGATTTGACGTCCACCACGGCCGGATTGATGGTCAGCACGTTGGACACATCCACAATCGTCGAGACCGGCGTGAAGTCGGCCTCCACATCAAAAGGCAGTTTCTTGTACAGGGCCGCATTGACACCATGGGTGGCGCCGGTGCCGAAGAGGACGGTGTAACCATCCGGTTTGGCGCGCGCCACATACTCGGAGGCGATGTTGCCGGCAGCCCCTGGCCGGTATTCGAAGACCAGGTTGGTGCCCAGGCTCTTTTGCATCGAATCCTGCAGGAGGCGGCCGACGATGTCGACACCGGAGCCGGCCGGGAAGGTCATGACGATGGTAAGCGGCGTCTGGGCGAAGGCGGCCATCGATACCAGGCCAAACGCGGCGCTGAGGAAGCGAAGGATGTGATTCATGGGGAGCACGATGCGTGGTGGAAAGGCACCACGATACCAGCAAGGACCGCCTGCTGCAGGGTGGGCGCCGCGCGCGGGAAGGTGCTCGCAGCACGCCGTTTGGCAGGTGAGGGCTTGCCGCTAGCGGCCCGAACCGCCGGTGCCAGCGGGCTCGGCGCTGCCCGCGTCGGGGCGCCGTCCCTGCTGCCCGGCATCGGCTGGTGCGTCCCCTGCTGCCCCTGTTTCTGTTGTCCCTGCTTCTGCTTCCCCCGCTTTCGGCGCCGGTTGCCGTGCGGGTTCCGGTGCCCCGAGGCCGAGACCGGCACGCACACGGGCGATGGCGCGGTCGTAGGCCTCGCTTTGGTCTTCGCGCAGCGTATTCAGGGTGGGCAAGGGATGGCCCGTTACGAGCAAGGCGCGCGCGATCTTCCCGCGCTTTTCTTCAGACATGGCGTCGGCGGACAGGCTTGGTACCAAGGGGGGAAGCCGTCTGCTCCAGCATGCGGCGCGCCATGATCTCGCGCAACGTGGCAAAGGCATCTTCCGGCCGATGCTGCGGCTCGTACGGCGTGGCCCGCGTGCGCATGGAATCGACCCATTCCGGATAGGCGAATTCGGATACCGCCACGCCGTCAATGCGGTAACCGAAGCGGGGTGTGGCAACCAGACGCGGTGGCACCACCGAGGGCCGCAATTGGGAAGACACCAGACACAGCAGGGTGTGGCTGGCCTCCACGCTCCACGCCGGGTTGGGCCGCCCATCCAGTTGCGTATGCAGCGTGTGCAGGGCGCGCGCCGGATCGATGGCCCGATCCAGGCCAGGTAGGACCTGGGCCGCCTGCGCGGGATGGTCGCAAACGGCAAACACGTCCTCGCCTGGCTCGAGCAAGGGCAGGCCTGCCGCAGGAAGAAAGCGCAGTGTGGCGGTGGCGTTCCAGAATGGCGCGAAATCCCGTGTTACCTGTATCTGCAGGGCGGCCACGACGCGGCGTACTTCGGCTTCCGGTACGGCAGTTCCCAAGTGGAGAAAGGCAATTTTCATGATCAGCTCAGACTGGTTGGGCCGGACGCGCGCCGGCAATATGCTGTAGTCATGTTAGGGGGGTGCCACAAATTGCGCATCCCCAATATTGGGGAGAAACCGTGGGGTTCGATGCCCGCATCCCAGCCCGGGCCCGGCCGGTGTTGCGGGTGTGTGCCGCCGGTCAAAAGTGTCGGAAAAGAGGCCTATACTGGGGAAAATGCTGCATTTGTTGCGGCAATTGCGTGCAAATTGCGTCATGTCACCTCTTTTCGCCGCAGTGCTGCCTCCCTTCCTGACCGGTCTCTTGCGCACACTTTTGGTGCTTGTGTGCCTGGGCGTCATGCTGCCGTGTGCCGGCGCCAATCCCGTACCGGCAGTCGCATCTCCGGTGCTGAACCAGCGGGTGGTCGATCTGGTGCCGTTGCAAAAAGAGGGCAGGCTGGTGATCGGCCGCCACCTCGATGTGCTGGAGGATCCCGGCGGCATGCTGGGCATTGCCGAAGTGAGCAGCCCGGCCCGCGCAGCCGCGTTCAAGCCGGTGACCTCGGCGCACCCGAATTTCAGCTACAGCGATTCGGCCTTCTGGCTGCGCTTGACCATCGCGCCGCAGACGGGCCCGGTGGCGGTGTTGCTGGAACTGGCGCAACCGAACCTGGACAGTGCCGACCTGTACGTGGCGCGCTCAGCACGCGTGTTCGAGCATGCCTACCTGGGAGATCTACTGCCATGGCCCGAGCGCCAGATCCGCCACCGCAACCAGGTGTTTCGCCTGGCCCTGAACCCAGGTGGGGAAACGACCGTTTACCTGCGCATTGCCAGCACCAACGTGCTGGCGGTGCCCATGACGATCTGGTCCGAGGCCGCCTTTGCCGAGCACGAGGAATCCATGCTGCTGTTGCTCGGCCTGTTCTATGGCCTGGTCGGCGCGCTGGCGCTCTACAACCTGATTCTCTACGCCTCGCTGCGGGACCGGGTGTATCTCTACTACGTCGGCTACATCACGTCCTTTGGCCTGGCCCTGTTCACCATCGACGGCCTGGCGTTTCAGTTTCTCTGGCCCAACCAGGTGTGGTGGGCGAACCGCGCCATGGCCACTTTCCTGAGTTTTGCGCTGGTGTTCGGCGCATTGTTCGCGTGCACCTTTCTCGATACGCCGGCGATCGCCCCGCGGGCCGACCGCATGGCGCGGGCGGTCGCCTGGGGGTGCCTGGCGCTGGGGATCATTTCTGCAGTGGGCTGGCCTCTGGGGAGCAGCGCGATCATGCGCGTGCTGTCCGTGCTGGCCTCGATCGGTGCGGTGCTGATCCTGTCTGTGGCGTTGGGCGCATTGGGCAAGGGATACCGGCCGGCACGCTACTTCCTGCTGGCCTGGTTTGCCCTGCTGATCTTCATCCTGATCGGCGCACTGAAAAACTTTGGCCTGGCGCCGGTCAGCGTGCTGACCACCTTTGGCCTGCATTTCGGCCTGGCGCTCGATGTCGTGCTCCTGTCGGCGGCGCTGGCCGCGCGCATTCGCCTGATGCGCGAAGAGGTGATCCATGCGCAAACGCAGCTGATCGAGGCATCGCGTGCCTACCAGAGCACCCTGGAGCGGCGTGCCCGGGAACTGGCCGCCGCCAACCAGGAGCTGGAGTCCTTCAGCTATACCGTGGCGCATGACCTGAGGGCGCCGTTGCGGGCCATGGACGGCTACGCACGCTTTCTTGAGGCGGACCACGGGGAACGCCTGCCTGCCGACGGGCGCCGCGATTTGCGGCTGATCAGCAAGAACGCGGTGCAGATGTCCGCGCTGATTGATGCGCTGCTGGAGTATTCACGCCTTGGCCGGGCCGAACAACTGCGCCAGGTTGTCGACATGCCCGCGATGGTGGCGCACTTGCTGGCAGAGCGCAGCATCGCCGGCAAGGCACAGTTCGAGGTTGGCCCGCTGCACAGCGTGATGGGCGATGCAACGATGTTTCGCCGTCTCTGGACCCATCTGATCGGCAATGCCGTCAAGTTCAGTGCGAGTGTCGCCGCGCCGCGCATCCGGATTGGCAGCACCATCGAAGGTGCCGAGGTGGTCTACAGCGTGCGTGACAACGGTGTCGGTTTCGACATGGCCTATGCCGACAAGCTGTTCGGCATGTTCCAGCGTCTGCACCAGGAGAAGGAGTTCACCGGCACGGGAGTGGGTCTGGCGATGGTGCGGCGCATTGTCGAGAGGCACGGTGGCAGGGTGTGGGCCGATGCCACGCCAGGTGGCGGCGCGTGCTTCTGCTTTGCCCTGCCGGTCGGGTTGGTCGTCGCGCAGGGGCCCACCTAGCCGGCACCGGAAACGGCTGGTTACAAAGCGGCGCTGGATATTTGCGCCGCCGGCCGAATCTTGGTTCTGGAGGGACGATACCGGCTGACTGGCACCGCACAGGTGCCACCGGGAACCGGGGCGGCCTGATCCCATCATGACTTTCTCGAAAGGAACCATCCATGAAACGCAATCTCATCGTCGTCGGCGTCGCTGCCATCCTCGCAACGGCCGGTGTGGCCGCCTATGCCCACGGCAACGGCTCGCATCAGGGTTGCACTCCCGGCGAAGGCAAGGAGTGTCCGGCAGGCGCCAAGGGCGAGCATCAGCACGGCGGCATGCAGGGCATGCAAGGCCGCATGCAGGGCAAGCACGGCAATATGGAAGCCAACCACGCCCGCATGGCCGAGCGGCACGCCCAGATGGCGGCACGCCACGGCAACATGCAGCACGGTGGCATGCACGGCGGCCAGCCGCCCGCTGCCGGTGATGACGGCAAGCAGGGCGAGCACAAGCACTAAGTCAGGCAGTCCAGGGGCCTCCGCGTTGCCGGAGGCCCGCTGGCGGCCGGTTATCCGGCGTAGGCAAACCGCGTGACCGCAGCTTCGTCCCAGACGATGCCGCTGCCGGGTGCATCGCGCACGATGGCATGGCCTGCGCGAATCTCCAGAGGCGTCTGCAGCACCGGGTTGGCCCAATCGACATACTCGAGCCAGTGCGCGGTGGGCGTGACGCACATCAGGTGCGCACTCGCCTCGGGAAACAGGTGGGTGGACATCGGCAGGGCGGCCGCGTCGGCAATCGCTGCTGCGCGCAGCCAGCCGGACACGCCGCCGATGCGCTCCAGATCCGGCATCACGTAATCGCTGGCGTTGGCGGCCACCGCACGCGCCATGTCGCGCGGGCCCCAGTAGTTCTCGCCGATCTGCACCGGCGTCTTCAGCGCCGCGGCGACCCGTGCACAGCCGGCATGATCGTCCGCCTTCACCGGCTCCTCGATCCAGGTCAACCCAAACGCTTCGAGCGCATGGCCGCGGCGGATCGCCTCGGTCGGATCGAGCGCCTGGTTGTAGTCGGTCATCAGGCTGGTGCCTGGCGGAATCACTGCTTGTACCGCCTTGACGGCAGCGATGTCCTCTTCCAGCGTCGCGTAGCCCAGCCGCAGCTTGAGCGCCAGGAAGCCGCCCTGCAACAGCTCCACCGCTTCGCGCGCCACCTTCTCCGGACCCATCAACCCAAGCCCGCAACTGTTGTAGGCCCTGATCGGCTTGACCTCGCCGCCCAGCAGGCGCGCCAGTGGCAAGCCCGCCTCGATGGCCCTGGCATCCCACGCCGCCGCATCGATCCCCGAGATTGCCATGCCAACCAGGCCGGTGCCGCCAAGGAGCGTGAAGCGCCGGTTCAGCATCTGCTCGAGGTCGAACGGCACCAGGGGCGCACCGGTGATCAAGGACGCCATGTCATCGAGCAGCGCCACCTGGGCCTTCAGTGCCAATGGCGTCACGCAAAACAGGTAACTGCGGCCCACCGCACCGGTGGAGGTGGCAAGGTCGATCAGCACCAGCGGTACCTGGGTGATCGCGCCGGTGGAAGTGTGCAGCGGGCGCGTCATCGGCACGAACACGGCGCGCGCGGTCAGGGAAACAATGGTGGACATGGCGGTGATCAATCGGGAAGGAAATGAGAATGCAGGGCGAAGACTATAGCGCGCCCGTCATCGCGCCGCTGCGTGGCCGTCATCGAGCGAGTAATCTGGCTCCCGTCAGGGTGCTGGTGATGCGGGCGGCGTGTTGGGCCGGTCGGACGTCAGGCGGCCGTCCACCAGCTCGATGATGCGGTCGCAGCGTTGCGCCAGGCGCGGATCGTGCGTGACGATGAGGAAGGTGGTGCCACTGGCGCGATTGACCCGGCGCAGCAGTTCAAACGCTGCGTCGGAAGACTTGGTGTCCAGGTTGCCGGTGGGTTCATCCGCAAGCACCAGGGCCGGCTGCATCGCCAGGGCGCGCGCAATCGCTACGCGCTGCTGCTGTCCACCGGAGAGGTCGGTTGCCTTGTTGTTGCGCCAGGGGGTGAGGCCGACCTCCTCGATCAGCTGTTCGGCGCGCGTGCGCATCGCCGCGCCAGGGCGTCCCTGCAAGGCCAGCATCGGCATCATGACGTTCTCCACTGCGGTGAACTCCGGCAGCAGGTAATGGTGCTGGAACACGAAGCCGATGGCGCGGCCACGCAGGCGGGTCTTGGCTTCATCGGCGAGATGACTGGTCTCCTCGCCTTCGATGAAGAGCTGGCCGCCAGTCGGCGCATCGAGCAGGCCGATCAGGTTGAGGAGCGTGCTCTTGCCGCCGCCCGAAGGGCCGATCAGCGCGGCGAACTCGCCGCGCTTTAAGGTGAGGTCGATGCCGTGCAGGACCTCCACCTCCGCCGGCGTGCCAATGCCATAGGATTTGCGTACCCCACTCAAGCGCAGCGTGTCGTTTTTATCCGCGAGCAGCGTGGGCGGGTTCGGGCCAGGCGGCGTTGCGTTGGCGGAAGCACTCATTGCCTCACCCCCGGATCGCCACAGCCGGGTCGAGGCGGGCGGCACGCCGTGCCGGCATGACTGCCGCCAGCGTACCCACCAGGGTTGCGCCGGCCGCGGCAAACAGGAACAGCGAGGGTGGCATCTCGATGATGAACATCACCGTGCCATCCGGATTGCGCGCAATGCTGCGCCAGGCCTGCAGGAACAGCCAACCCAGGAAGGAGCCCGCCAGCGAACCGGCCAGCCCCATGACCGCGCCCTGCAGCAAAAACAGGCGCAGCACCTGGCCGCGGGTGGTACCCATCGCCCGCAGGATGCCGATTTCCTTCGACTTCTGCACCACCGACACCACCAGCACGCTGGCAATGCCCAGCGCCACCGTGAGGCCGACAAACACGCGGATCAGCACGCTCGACATGCTCTGTGCCGCCAGCGCGGTGAAGAATTGCGCGTTGGTGCGGATCCAGCTTTCGGCCAGCAAGCCGGTTTCGGCCTGGATGCGCTGCGCCACTTCTTCGGCGGCGAACGGATCGCGCACGTTGACATTGATCGTGGATACGCCACCGGCGAGATCGAGCAGGCTTTGCGCGACCCTGAGCGCCACGTAGGCGTTGCGCTGGTTGACGGTCTTGTTGCCAAAATCCAGCGTGGCGGTGACAGTCAGCGTGAGCGAGCCGCCCTTGGCCGTGGTGACGCGCAGCTTGTCGCCCACCGCCGCGCCCAGATCGCGGGCCAGCTCGATGCCGATCATGATGTCGGTGCTGTCCACCTTCAATTGGCCGGTGACGAGCTTGTCGGCCAGCGGCGTGATGCGCGTGTAGCTCTCCAGCTCGATGCCCGCCAGCGACACGGCATTGCTGGCGTCGCCACGGGCAGCAAAGCCGGGGCCGGAGACGATCGGCGCGACATCGGTCACCTCGCGGGTACGCTCGATCTGCTCACGCACCTTCTGCCACTGGTCGATCGAGCGCAGTCGCTGTGCTTTCGGCTGTACCAGCGCGGCGTTGCGCGCGTCCGACTCGCTGCGCAACGCGCGTGCTGCCTCCTGCGGCGGCGAGATGACGATTTGCGCCACCGAGTTGAGCGTGCGCCTGAAGAGGTTCGACTGCAGCCCGCTCAACAGTGCCGACATGAACACGATGACGGCCACGCCGACCGCCACGCCGATGATGATCAGCGAGGTCTGCATCAGGCCGCTGCGCATGAAGCGGAAGGCGGCAATGGCCTCGAAAGGCAGGAAGCGGTTCATCGTCTGCGGCCCGGGCGTCGCGCGTGCCCTAAGACTTGCCACCCGCAGGTTTGGTATCGGCGCGCACGCGCTGCCCGGCACGCGCCAGGCCGTTTGACGGCGGGATCAGGCGGTCGCCGGCCGCGAGACCTTCCAGCACTTCGATGCGGCCATCGCCGCGCAGACCCGGCTTCACATGGACCTGCACCGCATGGCCGTCGCGCACGGCCAGCACCCACGGCCGGGCGCCGGCGGCGTCGCGCAGCGCCTCGGTGGGCATCACGATGGCGCCGTTGCGCCGGGCCACCTCGATATCGACCGAGACGGTCATGTCCTGGCGCAGGTAGGGCGGTGGTTGCGGCACCCTGAGCTTGACTTCCACTGCCCCGCGCGCCGCATCCACACCGGGGTTGATGTAGGTGAGCTCCGCGCCGAAACGCTGGCCGGCATAGGCATCGGCGGCTGCCAGGGCCTTTTGCCCGAGGGCCAGTTTGGCGAGGTTCTTCTCGTCGATCTGCACCACCAGCTGGGTTTCGCCGCTCGGTGCCAGCACCATCAACTCCTTGCCAGGCTGGACGATGGTGCCCGGCTCGACATTGCGGCCGATCAGGACACCGTCTGCCGGCGCGCGCACGGTGTGCTGCTCCAGACGTGCCTGCGCCAGCGCAAGGTTGGCGCGTGCCTGCTCCAGTGCGGTGTAGGCCAGCGCGGCCTCGCTGCCCTTCGGGCGGTTGCTCTGGACCTGCAGCTGTGCGGTGCGCAACTGGCTCTCTGCCACTTCCAGGTTGCGCTGGGAATCGTCGAGCGCGGCCTGACCGATGAAACCCTTGGCCTGCAACTCCCGGTTGCGCTCCACCACGCGGCGCAACTGGCGCACGTTGGCATCGGCCTGCAGGACGTTCTGTTCGGCAGTGGGCAAGCCGACTTCGCGCAGCTGGCGAATTTTGGCTTCCGCTTGCGCCACGGCGGCGGCGGCCTGCGCCAGCGTGGCCCGTTCATCCTTGTCTTCCAGGATCACCAGGCTTTGCCCGCGCGTCACGCTCTGGCCTTCCTTCACCGGGATGCTGCCGACCCGCCCGGTGACTTCGACACCGATGGAGACACGCTGCGGCGTCACCACACGGCCGCTGGCCACCACCGACTGCACCAGATCGGTCTTGACCACTTCCAGCACCTCGACCGGCTTGCCGAGGTACAGGTTGCGCCCGAAAAAGGCCACGGCGGCCAGCGCAAGCAGGAGAACCACCAGGGGCGTGCGCCAGCGCGCGAAGCGCGAGGGCGTGGCAGAAGCAGGAACGGCAGACATGGGGACGGGCCGGTTTGCAGGAAAAATCGGGGTGTGCGAAGGCACGCGGGAGCCGCGCTATGGCCTGCATGGTCCCACGCCATTGGCAAGGCAGGATTGATCCAGCGCAAGCGAAGGCTTCTGGCACAATCTTCCCACACTCAAGCACACTGGACTGAAGGGAACCCGTCATGCGCGCCAAGGCCGTCATCTGCCGCGAGAACAACCAGCCGGTTGTCGTCGAAACCATCGAGGTGGCGCCCCCGCGCACCGGCGAGGTGATGGTCAAGCTGGCCGCCTGCGGCGTGTGCCACAGCGACCTCTCGGCCACCAACGGCACCATTCCGTTTCCGCCGCCGGTGATTCTGGGCCACGAGGGGGCGGGGGTAGTGGTCGAAGTCGGCCCCGGCGTCACCGATTTCGCCGTCGGCGACCATGTGCTCTCGAGCTTTGTCACCATGTGCGGGGTGTGCCACTACTGCACCATCGGCCGGCCGGCCCTGTGCGATGTCGGCGCCAAAACGCTCTACACCCTGCCTACCGGGGACCTGCGCACCTCCGATGCCGCCGGCAAGCCGCTCAACATCTTCTCCGGCTGCGGCGTGATGGCCGAGTACGCCACGCTGTCGACGCGCAGCATCATCAAGATCCCGCAGGATGCCCCTCTGAAGCAGGCCGCGCTGGTGGGTTGCGGCGTGATGACCGGCTTTTGCTCCGCGACCAACACCGCACGGGTCGAACCGGGTGCGATCGTCGCCGTGTTCGGTTGCGGCGGCGTCGGCCTGTCGGCGATCCAGGGTGCGGCGGTCTCCGGTGCCGGCATGATCGTCGCGGTCGATGTCGATGATTTCAAGCTGGAACTGGCCAAGCTGATGGGCGCCACCCACACCCTCAACAGCAAGGGCGAGGAGAACCTCGTCAAGACCCTCAAGAAATTGACCGGCGGCGGTGTCGATTACGCGTTCGAATGCGTCGGCATGGGCGACCTGGTGGCGACCGCCTATGGCGCGCTGCGCAAAGGTGGCACCGCAGTCGTGGTCGGCGTAGCCCGCCCGAAGGACATGACCAGTTTTCGCACCGCCAGCATGACCTTCGAAGAGAAGACCCTCAAGGGCAGCTACTTCGGCTCGGCCCGTCCGCGCGAGGATGCGCCGCGCATCCTCGGCCTCTACAAATCGGGCAAGGTCAAGCTCGATGAACTGGTGACGCGCACCTACACCATCGACGAAGCGCCGCAGGCGTTTGCCGACCTCGAAGCGGGCAAAAATGCCCGCGGCGTGATTCTCTTTTAGTCTGGCATCGGCCGCAGAGCCGCTCCCACCAAGGGTTTCCGGCCAATCGCCGGCTGCGGGAACGGCGCCTGGCCTCAGGCCTGGTGCGGTGGCAGCACTGCGGCGAGCGGCTGCGTGTTGAAATGCGGCGACATGATCTGCACACCGGCCGCCGCGAAGCCATCCTGAATGTGCCCGTGCAGCGCCGACAGCACCTGCGGGCGCTCGATCGGCCTGTCGATGCTGGCGAACAGCTCGTACTCCACATAGAAGTCTGACAAGGCACGCTGCAGGACAAATGGCGCGGGCTGGTTGCGCAGGCCGGTGGTCAGGCCGGCGGCGGCGAGCAGCAGGCCGTGCACCTGGCGCCACGGCGCGTCATAGCCGATGGTGACCTTGGTCGAAATCATCGTGCCCTGTGCCTCTGACAGCTTGGAGTAATTGCGGATCGGGTTGGCCACCAGCACCGCATTGGGAATCGTGATCTCTTCGTTGCGCATCGTCACGATCTTGGTCGCCAGGGTGCCGATTTCGGAGACCACGCCTTCCTGCTCGCCCACCACCACGTAATCGCCGACGCGCAAGGCGCGCGAATACACCAGCACCAGGCCGCTCATGAGCTGGTTGACGATGCCGCTCGAGCCCAAGGTAATCATCGCGCCAATGAGCACCGAAATGCCCTTGAACACATCGCTGTTCGACCCGGGCAAATACGGGTACGCGGCGACCAGGGCAAATGCCCAGATGCCCATCGTCACCAGGCGCCGTGTGGCAGAAGCGGTCTCGGGGTGGATGCGCGGAATCGTCAACTGGCGCCGCGCGATGGCACGAAAGACTGCATTCGATGCCTCCGCCAATGTCTGTGCCAGAAACAGGATCACGACCACCACGATCAGCCCGGGAATGGCCTCCACGGCGCCTTGCCCGATGCGCATGGTCCCATCCGCCAGGACCGAGCCCAGCCGCTGCGACACCGCGCGCGTGGCGGGAAAGACATAGAGCACGAAATCGAGCCAGACGAACACCAGGCCTGCGCTCAGGAACAATGCACCCAGCTGGGTCAGCCGATCCAGCACGCTGGAAACGTAATGCGTCAGGCCGCGCCGGGCTTCCTGTGCCCCGTCACGGGAAAAGCGGTTCTTGATGCGCTCCGCACCGCGCCAAACTGCCCACAGCAATAGCGCCAGGATCAGCGTGCCGACGATGCTCAAAGCGGTTGCCCGCAGCAGCACCGGCCAGCGCCCCTGTTCACGTTGCGTGGCGCGGGCCGCCAGATAACGTTCGCGTGCGGCCTTGGCGGCCGTTTCCAGGTCGATGCCCGAACCGCGGTCGATATCCCCTTCCGCCAGATTGAACAGCACCACATCGGCTACCCGCAACGCCACGGCGCGCTGGCCTTCGAACGCGACGTTGACCAGCACCACGTCGCCGTCCAGCCCCCGCGCCGCCGCTTCATGCATGCGGGAATGGGCGCGCGCCACGCGCTCCTCAGGGTTGGCACCGTTGAAGGCCACCCGAAACGTCACCACGGGCTGGTTGGCTACCGAGAGGGTGGCTTCCCGTGTCGACGGTGGCACCACCCTGCCGGCCCCCGCATCCGCAGTGGGCGCAGAAATCTCCGGCCCGGATGCCGAAGCCGGCGCAATGGCTCCCGCCGCGGGGGCGGCCAGCACACCGGCGGCGAAGCTGACAGCGGCTGCGCCCAGCGCTTGCCGCCAGGGCGCGCGCCCTGGCCGCCACCGGATCCATGACAAAACGGACATTCCCTGATCATAGCGCGACACTTGCCGCGCGGGCGGTTCGACCAGCCCGGCCCCGCCCTAGCCCAGATGGGCTGCCGGGTTGACGCCCCACACGGCGGGGTCTTCGTGGCTGACAATGCGGTCGCCACCGCCATGTCCTAAGGAGCGGGCGAGGTCCACGGTTTCAGGTACCAGCGGCCGCTTCACCTTGGCGTCGAAGAACACGCGGACTGTCGGCTGGATCAGGTTGGCATCGTTCTGCTCCGTCACCACGGCAAGCCGGTCGCTCTCCAGCCGCACCAGGGCACCTACCGGGTAGATGCCGATGCAGCGCACAAAGGCCTGCACCAGTTCCGGGTTGAAGTGAAAGCGGCTCCACTCGAAGATCTTGCGCACCGCTTCCGGCGGCGGCATCCCCTTGTGGTAACAGCGATCTGACGAGATCGCATCGTAGACGTCGACAATCGCCGCCATCTGTGCGGTATACGGAATGCCGTCCTTCGCCAGCTTGTGCGGATAGCCGCTGCCATCGACCCGTTCATGGTGGTGCAGCGTGATCGCCAGCGGAATCTCGCCGATGCCCGGGGTGTCGAGCAGCATCGCATGGCCGTCAACCGGGTGCTTCTTCATGATGGCAAATTCGGCATCGGTGAACTTGCCCGGCTTGTTGAGCACTTCCAGCGGCGTCTTCATCTTGCCGACATCGTGCAACAGGGCACCGAGGGCGGCTTCATGGGTCAGGGACGCATCCAGCCCGAGCTGGCGGCACAGCGCAATCATCAGCGTGGAAACGCTGACGCAATGCTGGAAGGTGTAGTCATCCACATCCTTGAGCTGCCCGAGCGACAACAGGGCGCCGCTGTTGCGCAGCATCGAAGAGGTCATCTCTGCAACCAGGGGTTCGAACGAATCCAGGGTGACGGAGGCACCCATGCGGACATCGTTCATCATGCTCTTGACGGCGGTGTGGGTGCGTGCGTGAATCTCCT
>CAYUEG010000076.1:0-18079 GCA_964443245.1 uncultured Burkholderiales bacterium
CCCTGGCTGGTCACGATGTCGTAGGTGGCGGGGCGGCGGCTGGCGAGGTACAGCAGAATCTGCGGGGCGCTGGCGAGCACACGGCGGCGGAAGAGCGCCCCGGCGGCGATGAGGCATACCCCGGTAAATGTGTAGCCGACCAGTGCCGCGCCGAGGCCGCAGCCGACGATGGCGAGCGTGACCGGCATTACGTTCACGGCATGGGCGATGAAGGGCTTGGCCAACTCCGGGTTGACGATGACGCGAAAGCGGCCCTCGGGCAGGCCTGCCTGAAACTCGGCGAATGAAATGTAGGGCGCCAGCGGGGCAGAGGTGGTGTTCTCGGTCATGATGCGGATGTAGGGTGCAATAAGCGCAACGTGGCGTGGCCAGCCGCCGCGCGCGGCCCGTAGATTACCTGCAATGCTAAGGTATTGCTTTCGATCAAAGCCTTTGGCAAACACCCATTGAAAAGGACCCTGCGATGACCCCGGTAGAAGCCATGCAAGCGCGCCTCGACTCCCTGTTCCCCGGCCTCATGGGTGTGCGCATCGTCTCACTTGAGCCGGAGAAGGTGGTCGCCACCCTGCTGGTGCGCCCCGACCTGTGTACCGCCGGCGGCATCATGCATGGCGGCGCCTACATGGCCTTCGCGGATACCCTGGGTGCGGTGGGCACGCTGATCAACCTGGCCGAGGGCAAGCGCACCACCACCACGGACTCCTCCACCAAGTTCATCGGCGGCGCCAAGGTCAACACCACTGTGACCGGGGAATCGGTGGCGCTGCATCGTGGCCGTACCACGCAGGTATGGCAAACCAGCATCCGCTCGGCCGAAGGCAGGCTGTGTGCGGTGGTGACGCAAACCCAGCTGGTGATGGACGCACCGCCGGCCTGAACAGCACCCTGAACCGAGACCACGGCGCGGCCTGGGCTGGGCCCTTGAGCGGGGCTCGAAGCGGAGGCTGAATTAAGGCGCTTTGGGTGCACTGTTTCGGCGATGAACCTTGTCCGCAATCCGGTTCAATCATCTCGTGTGTGAATCCGCCTGAAGTTTGCGGAGGCACATGGCCACCCCATGCCGTGCATGGCGTGGCAGGGTGTGTGTCTACGTGGTCAACAAGAGGTGGATGATGGGCGCAAACGATTTCAGAATGGCCAAGACGCAGGTGCTGGGAACGTTCCTGGATTGGCCGATGCCACCCTTCTTCCAGGCGGCGGCCGACTCCATCCACATGGGCGCCGAGCAATGCGAGATTGTCTACAAGAATGGCAGTACCGCCACCGGCCTGCTCACCCACTTCATGCCGGGGCAAGGCTGGTGCCTGTTGCGCCATGAGCAATCTGCCGTTGCGGGCCGCATTGATTTTCGCTCGGTCAAGCAGGTGCGCCTGGTCCGGGCCATCGAACTGATCCCCGACGAGCGCAGCACGGCGCTGGTCGGGGAACGTCGCGTTGCACCGGGGCAGGGCCAGCCGTTTTCGCTGCAATTTGTTGACGGCAAGGCAATGGAAGCGGAGACCGTGGGCCACGAGCAGACGCCTTTCGGGCTCTACCTGTTTCCGATCGTCGGTGAAGGGTTGGTGGAACGGTTGTTCGTGCCCGCGCCTGCGGTGGCCAGTTTCAGTGCCGGTGAGCTGATCGGTGAAATCCTGGTGCGCGAGGATTCCGCCACACCGGACGAAGTGCAATTCGCACTCGAAGAACAAAGCAGCATGCGCTCGCAGCGCCTGGGTGATCTCCTGGTCGAGCAGAAGGTGGTGACGCGTGACGAGCTCGAGCGCGCGCTCAGGCATCAGGAATCCATGCCGGTGATGCGCCTGGGTGAGGCGATCGTGCAACTGGGCATGGCCTCGGAATCGCAGATCAGTTTTGCCTTGAATCGCCAGAAATCCCAGCGGGATGTGCCGCTCGGGCAGATCCTGATCGACATGGGCATCGTTTCTGTCAATCAGATGGACGAGGTGCTGGCCAAGAAACTGGGTATCCCTGCGGTTTCGCTGGACAACTATCAGGTGGACCTGAACGCGGTGCGCCTGCTGACCCCCACTTTTGCCTTGAAGCATGCCGTGCTGCCGCTGTATCGCACCGAGCATGACATCGTGGTGGCGCTGGAGCGGCCGTTTGATCACGAGCTGCTCAAGCAGATCCGCTTTCTGACGTCGCTGCGCCCGGTGCCGGTGCGGGCGGCGGCGGACGAACTGCGCAAACGCATCCAGGAGAGCTATGCCCGCTCGCACGAGCAGGTGTTTGTGGAGGAGCCGGCAGAGCGGCGCGAGAGGGTGGAATGGTCGGCACCGGCGATCGGTGGCATCGCAGCCACCCCGCCGGCGAAGGAAAGCAAAGGCGCCGGCGGTCTGGAGATGCTGCCCTTTGAGAGCAGCAGGCAGAACTCCATTGATGCCGGCGAGCTGGCGTCAAAGCTCTTCGCCGAAGACCGTGCCACCGCCAGCATGACGGTGGAGGAGGAAAAGGTCTCCGATGGTGACACGGTCCTGGTGCAGTTCGTCAACAAGATGATCGTCGATGCCTACGAGACCGGGGCCTCCGACATTCACGTGGAAACCTATCCGGGCAAGCAGAATTCGCGCATCCGCTTCCGGCGTGATGGCGTGCTGCGCGACTACATGCAGGTGCCGGCCAATTTCCGCTCGGCCCTGATTTCGCGCATCAAGATCATGTCGAACCTCGATATCTCGGAGCGCCGCAAGCCGCAGGACGGCAAGCTGGAGTTTGCCCTGACGGGCGGGCGCAAGATCGAGCTGCGCATTGCCACCATACCCACCTCAGGCGGGCTGGAGGATGTGGTGATGCGCGTGCTGGCCGGCGCGTCGGCGGTGCCTTTGGACAAGCTGGATATCGAGCCGGCCTTGCGCCAGCAACTCCAGGCCCTGGCCGAAAAGTCGTTCGGCCTGATCCTCGTGTGCGGGCCGACCGGGTCGGGCAAGACCACCACGCTGCATTCGCTGCTGGCGTACATGAACAATTCGGAACGCAAGATCTGGACGGCTGAAGACCCGATCGAGATTACCCAGCCAGGCTTGCGGCAGGTGCAGATGCAGCACAAGATCGGCTGGGATTTTGCCGCTGCCCTGCGTGCCTTCATGCGGGCTGATCCGGACGTGATCATGGTGGGCGAGATGCGTGATGGTGAGACCGCCCGTGTCGGCGTTGAAGCCTCGCTCACCGGCCATCTGGTGCTGTCGACCCTGCACACCAACAGCGCGGTGGAAAGCGTCACGCGCCTCCTTGATCTGGGGCTGGAGCCGTTCAGCTTTGCCGATGCCCTGCTCGGCGTGCTGTCGCAGCGCCTGGTGCGCAAGCTATGTGGCAGTTGCAAGAGCGGGCATGTAGCGGGTGAGGAAGAACTGGCAGAACTGGCCATCGAATACTGCACCGGCACCGGGCTGGATGCGGAGGAAGTGGTACAGCGCTGGACTGCCGACGGCCCTGTGACGCTGTACCAGCCGGTCGGTTGCAAGGCATGCGAAGACTCCGGCTACAAGGGGCGTACCGGCGTCTATGAACTGCTGCTCAACGGTGCGGCAGTGCGCCGCCTGATCCAGACGCGGGCGCAGGTGGCCGCGATTCAGGCAGAGGCATCGGCGCAGGGCATGCGCCTGCTCAAACAGGATGGCATCGAGAAGGTGGTGCGCGGCCTGACCGATATCAAGCAGGTGCGCACGGTCTGCAACTGAGCATTGCGAGCGGCTCTGGCTATCGACCGGAAACCCTTGGTGGGAGCGGCTCTTGGCCATGTTGAGAGGGGCGGGTGGTAGAATGCGGCATGCAAGAATCAGGCTCGCCGGCGCCAACCTCCGCCGCCCCCATCGCCACTCCCCGCCCTAGCCAGGCGACCCTGTTTGTCACCTTTCTCAAGATCGGCCTGTCCGGCTTTGGTGGTGTGCTGCCGTTTGCGCGGCGTGCCCTGGTGGAAAAGCAGCGCTGGCTCACCGAGGCCGAGTTCGCCGAGTTGCTGAGCCTGGGCCAGAGCCTGCCCGGCCCGAACATTGTCAACCTGGTGGTGATGCTGGGATATCGGTACCACGGCATCGCCGGCGTGATCAATTGCCTCGTCGCGATCCTGCTGCCGCCGATGGTGGTGGTGCTGATGCTGGTGAGCGTCTATGCCCAGTATGCCGACTTGCCCTGGGTACGCCGCATGATGGCGGGCATTGCTGCCGCCGCGGCCGGATTGATTCTGACGATGGGGGTACGCATGCTGCGCGCCCAGCCCAAGCGTGCGGCGGTCTACGTCGTGGCGGCCGGGACGGTGGCGGCGAAGCTGGCGGGCGCGCCGTTGATGGCGGTGCTGGCGGTATTCACCGGGCTCGGCTTGTGGTGGATGGCGCGGGGAGGCTGGTAGATTGATCCGCGCCCTCACACCCTGGCACCGGGAATGCTGATGCACGATTCCGACGACGTGTATCAGGCGCTGCTCCTGCAGTTCATGCTGCTTTCGCTGATGGCAGTGGGTGGTGCCAACGTGTTGCTGCCCGAGATGCATCGTTTCGCGGTGGAAGGGCGCGGCTGGCTCACTTCGAAGGAATTCTCGGAGCTGTTTGCCCTGGCGCAGGCGGCGCCCGGCCCGAACGTGCTGTTTGTCAGCGTGATCGGCTGGAAGGCGGCTGGTGTGCCGGGGGCGCTGGTGGCGATGCTCGGTATCTGCGGGCCCTCCACGTTGTTGACCCTCGCTGTGGCGCACTACATCGAGCGCTTTCGCGCGGCCAGCTGGCGCATTGCCTTGCAGAAGGCGCTGGCCCCGGTGGCCGCGGGCCTGATCCTCACCAGCGGCATTTTGCTGGTGCGTTCGGCCGGACAGTCGGTCCATGCGCTGGTGGTCAGCAGCGCGGTGGTGCTGATTTCACTGCGCTACAACCCCAACCCGCTCTGGTTCATCGCCGGCGGCGCCGTGGTCGGGCTGCTGTTTTTCTAGGACAGCTTGCCGAACCAGCGGCCCTGCACGTAGGCACCGGCGAAAATGCCGACCAGAGCAATCAGGAGCGGCCAGTTGCCGACACCCAGACCGGCAATTGCCGGGCCGGGACACACCCCGCACAGGCCCCAGCCGACGCCGAAGATGGCGGCGCCGAGGAGGGTGTCACGATTCAGTTCCGAAGGATGCTTGCCGAAGGCATTTTCCAGCAGGGGCTTCTTCATCAGGCGCGGCAGCACCTGGTAGGCGAGCAGGGTCACCATGACACCACTGCCCAGCACCAACAACAGCCCCATATCGGTAAAGCGCAGGAAGCTCAGCACGACTTCAGGCTTGACCATGGTCGAGAAGGCCAGGCCAAAGCCGAACAGGATGCCGGAAAGCAGCACAAACCAGAGGGACGCCGGTTTCATCATTGGCCTCCCAGGCGCAGGACGATGTTGGCAGTGATCATGGCGGTAGCAAGAAAGATCAGCACGGCCAGGATCGACGGCACCTGCAGGGAGCCCATGCCGCAGATGCCGTGACCGGAGGTGCAGCCATTGGAAAGGCGGGCGCCGAATCCGACCAGGAACCCGCCGATCAGCAACTGCCACCACGAGATCGCGGTTGCAAAGGTGCGGCCGCCTTCAATGCCATACAGAAACAGCAGGGCGCCGATGATTAGACCGGCGGCGTACCACAGGCGCCACTGCCGGCTGCTGGTCAGGCGCGCCTGCTGGAAGAACGGCCGTTGCGAGACGTACGACCAGGTGGAACTGAACACGGTGCTCATGCCACCGATCAGGCCAGTGGTGAGGAACAGCAGGGCGACACCCAGACCCAGAAAGATGCCGCCCACCAGGTAGTGCTCCCATCCCAGGGGAAAAAACGCGTTCATCGGCTTGGCTCCTCCGTATTCAAGAACGCTTCAAAGGCGGGCGAGGATAAAGCCTGCACCGGCCACGGCCGCCAGCAGCACGACGACGATGGCCACCAGTGTGCCCGTGCTGGCGTCGCCGGCGTAAGGGGCCATGGGGGCGCTCGGGGCGGCAAGCGCGGTGTCCGGAACCGCCGCCGGTGCATGCCGACGCTTCAACTCCGCGTTGAATTTGGTAAAGAACTCGTCAGCCATTTTCTTGGCAGTGGCATCGACCAGGCGGGAACCGATTTGCGCCAGCTTGCCGCCCACCGATGCTTTGGCAGAGTAGTCCAGACGGGTGCTGTCTCCTTCGGGGGTGAGTTTGACGCTCGCCTCACCCTTGCCGAAGCCGGCAACGCCGCCTTGCCCGTCAAAGCGGATGGTGTAGGACTCGGGCGCCACCACATCCACCAGCGTCAGCTTGGCCTTGAATTTGGCCTTGACAGGGCCGACGGCGGCCACCACAGTGGTAGCGAATTCGGTATCGCTGGTGCGGACCAGCTCTTCGCAGCCGGTAATGGCGATTTTGAGCGTGTCAGGGTCATTGAGTGCATCCCATGCCAGCTGGCGGGACACCGGCAGGGTTTGCGAGCCGGTCATTTCCATGGAATTACCTTTGAAGAGGGCGAAAGAGGCGCTATTGTGCCCGAACCGGGGGCCCGGCGTTGGGTTGGTTCGGAAGTTCGGCAAAGAAATTGCCTTCCCCATAAAAAGATCGTATAATCAAAGGCTTTCCATCCCACCCCTTAACCCCTTTTTTACAGCAAGGCCTGAAATCAATGCCGAGTATTCGCCTCAAGGAAAACGAGCCTTTCGAAGCTGCCATGCGGCGCTTCAAGCGCACCATCGAAAAAACCGGTCTCCTGACCGAGCTGCGTGCGCGTGAGTTCTACGAAAAGCCGACTTCCGAGCGCAAGCGCAAGCATGCTGCCGCCGTCAAGCGTACCTACAAGCGCTTGAAGAGCCAGCAACTGCCGCCCAAACTGTACTGATTCGCAAGGTTGCGACGTAGTGAGGCCGCGCGCACCATCGGGTGCAGCGCGGCTTTTGTCGTTTAGGCGCCTTCACACCGCAAGGGAGAGAACATGACGTTGAAAGAACGCATTACCGAAGACATGAAGACGGCCATGCGGGCCAAGGACAGCCAGCGGCTATCGGCCATCCGCATGCTGCTGGCGGCCATGAAGCAGGTGGAAGTGGACAAACGCATCGACCTGACGGATGCCGATGTGATCGGCATTGCCGAAAAGGAAATCAAGAAGCGTCGCGACTCGATCAGCCAGTACACCGCCGCCAATCGGCTCGACCTGGCCGCCAATGAACAGTTCGAAGTGGATGTGCTGTCGGCTTACCTGCCGCAGCAGGCGGACGAGGCGGAGATCGCCGCAGTGATCGCGCAAGCGGTGGCCGAAGCGGGTGGCACCGGGCCGCAAGTCATGGGCAAGGTGATGGGCGTGGTCAAGGCCAGGCTGGCTGGCCGGGCCGACATGACGCGCGTCTCGGCACTGGTGAAGGCGAAGTTGACAGGCTGATTCCGGCCGGCCGAATCGGGCCGATCGAGGCACACTGACTGCCGCAGCCGGTCTAGCGCGGGCTGCCGGCCTTCTCCAGGCCGCTGATTTTGGCTCCCGGCCTGATGTTCTTGCCCTTGAACCAGCCCTGGTTCATTTCGAGGGCATAGCGCGCTGCCTTGACGCTGCAATGGCTGTTTTCCGTCTGCGGCTTCATGTCCTCGATGTTGAGGATCGTTCCCTGCTCGTCGATGAAGGCGACCGACAGCGGCAGAAGCGTGTTTTTCATCCACATGCATTGGGTCTCGGCGGTCGGGAAGATGAACAGCATCCCCTCGTTGGGGGCCATTTTCTCGCGCATCATCAGCCCCTGCATCCGGGTGCTGAAGTCGTTGGCGACTTCGGCCTTGATCAGGTACATGCCGCTTTGCAGTTGCACCGTGGGCAGCGGCGGCTGTCCGCCGGGCGTCTGCGCGAAGGCACCGGGCACCAACAAAAGGAAAACGATGAGCTTGAACAGGTTGCGCATGGACATCACGATGGGTTGGCGGATGGCGGGATTGTAGGGGCAAGCCGCTTGTGCCCGAAGCTGCAGACGGCTGACCCACGCGCGAAACCGCGGTGGCGGTGCGCTGCGGGTTGGGCTGCCATAAACAAACGGCCGGCCACGTGAGGGCCGGCCGTTGGCCACTGCGAAGGTGGTTTACTTCTTGGCAGCGTCAGACTTTTTCTTGCCGGATTTCTTCTTGGCCTTCTTTGACTTGGCCTGTGTCTGGACCGAGGTGTCCTGGCTGAAGCTCAAGGCAGAAGTCGGGATGGCCGCGGATGCACCGAAGCTGGTGCCAAGGACTGCAGCCGCTGTGATCAGGGTCAGGAACAGTTTCAAGTTTCTCTCCTAGTAGGTTGGGGTGACCGTTGCCGGGGTGACCGTCGTTCGGGTGACGATTCAGGTGAAACCGGGCCACACCCCGTAGCGTAACCGATTTGGGCCGGGTCGATGTCGCGCCAGGCACCCGGTGCCAGCCCGGCCAGCGTGACCGTGCCGGTGGCGCCGCGAATCAGGCGCAGGGTGGGGTGGCCAACGGCTGCCGTCATGCGGCGCACCTGGCGATTCTTGCCCTCGCGCAGGACGACCTCGATCCAGGCAGTGGGGATGGCTTTGCGGGTGCGGATCGGCGGATGGCGAGGCCACAGATCGGGCGGCGCAGCGATCAGACGCGCCTCGCAAGGCTGCGTACGGTGATCGCCCAGGTCGATGCCCCGGGCCAGGCGTGTCAAGGCGGCTGCGGTAGGCAGATTCTCCACTTGTACCCAGTAAGTCTTGGGCAGCTTGCTGGCCGGATGGCTGATGCGATGCTGCAGTGGGCCATGGTTGGTGAGGAGCAGCAGGCCTTCGCTGTCGGTGTCCAGTCTTCCCGCCGGGTACACGCCAGGAACGGAAATGAAATCGGCCAGCGTGGCGTGTTTGCCCTCGCGGGAGAACTGGCAAATCACACCAAAAGGCTTGTTGAATGCAATCAGGCGGATGGGAGGCGTGCCAGGCATGGCTCATCAACAGGTGCGCTGCGCAACGGCGGCAGCAGAAAGCAAAAGCCCCGCGTTCTCTTGCGAAAACGCGGGGCCGAGTACAGGACGCTAACGATCAGACGTTCTGGATGTTCGAAGCCTGCTTGCCCTTTTGGCCCTGGGTGACTTCAAAGCTCACTTTCTGGCCTTCCTTGAGGGTCTTGAAACCTTGCATGTTGATTGCGGAAAAATGCGCAAACAGATCTTCACCGCCGTCATCGGGGGTGATGAAACCAAAACCTTTTGCGTCATTGAACCATTTGACGGTACCGGTTGCCATTTGTAGTGCTCCTAGATTTAAGTAATGAACGACATAAGCCGTAAAAAGCGTTTGCGTTTCAAGGCCGTCCCCTACTTAAGACCCCGGTGTTGCTTTGTCGCTGCCACCCGAACTTGCAAGGTGCCGGAACCGCTTGAACCAACCAAACGGTTGCTGTTGTACGTACTTAGTGACGGGAAGTCAAGCTTTTTTGAGGCTTTTTGACAACGCCATTGTCCCTGCCCCGGGCGGTGTTGTTTTTTCCGGGTATCCCCCCATTTCCACCTTGAGGATCGGGATGCCGTGCACCCCGCGTTGGCTTCGCTACAATGTGTTTACCCGGGGGAACGAGAATCGGGGCGAAAAGATCCGTCTCGATGTCCCGTCAACCGTGTTTTTGGACGATCAATCTGGCATTTTGAGCAGGAATCTGTCGACGCATGGCAACAAAATTTGACCCTGGGCAGGGCACGCTTCTCGAGGAAAGGACGGCAAAAGTCAAGCCGCCGCCGATGTACAAGGTGCTGCTGCTCAATGACGACTACACCCCGATGGAATTCGTGGTGTCGACAATCCAGAAATTCTTCAGCAAGAGCCGTGAGCAGGCCACGCAGGTGATGCTGAAAGTGCACCGGGAAGGCGTGGGCGTGTGCGGCATCTACCCCAAAGACATGGCAACGACCAAGGTTGACCTGGTTCTGGAGCATGCCCGCGCCCATCAGCACCCGCTGCAGTGCACGATGGAAGAGAATGACTAGGTTACCGTATTTCCTGCTGTTTTTGGGGCATTGCGGCGGCCCTGACTTGGTGTAGAGTGAGATGCATTCCAAGTAATCCAAGTAAACCGGTTTCGGATCAATTGAGGCGAATGAGATGATTGCGCAAGAGTTGGAAGTCAGCCTGCATATGGCGTTTGTGGATGCGCGTCAAAAGCGCCATGAGTTCATTACCGTGGAGCATTTGCTGCTGGCGCTGCTCGACAACCCAACGGCGGCCGAAGTCATGCGGGCCGTCGGTGCCAATATCGAGGACCTGCGCAAGAACCTGACGCAGTTCATTGCCGAGCACACGCCTACCGTAGCCGGCACCGACGACGTCGATACCCAGCCGACCCTCGGGTTTCAACGCGTGATCCAGCGCGCAATCATGCACGTGCAGTCTTCCTCCAACGGCAAGAAGGAAGTGACCGGCGCGAACGTGCTGGTCGCCATCTTCGGCGAGAAGGATTCCCATGCCGTGTATTACCTGCACCAGCAGGGAATCACGCGTCTGGACGTGGTCAACTTCATCTCCCACGGCATCACCAAGCAGCCGACGGAAAACAAGGACAAGGCTGCGGCAGGCAACGAAAACCAGGATCAGGAGCAGGAATCGGAAGGCAAGTCGAGCCCGCTGGAAAATTACACCCAGAACCTGAACAAATCGGCAGCGGAAGGCAAGATCGACCCGCTGATCGGGCGCGACCACGAACTCGAGCGCGTGGTCCAGACCTTGTGCCGCCGGCGCAAGAACAACCCGCTGCTGGTCGGTGAAGCTGGTGTGGGCAAGACCGCGATTGCCGAAGGCCTGGCCAAGCGCATCGTCGAAGGGGAAGTGCCCGAGATTCTGAAGGACAGCATTGTCTATTCGCTTGACATGGGCGCCTTGCTAGCGGGCACCAAGTACCGCGGCGACTTCGAGCAGCGACTCAAGGGCGTGCTGAAAAAGCTGACCAACAACCCGAATGCGATTCTGTTCATCGACGAGATTCACACCCTGATCGGCGCCGGCGCTGCATCGGGGGGCACGCTCGATGCGTCGAATCTGCTCAAGCCGGCCCTGTCGAGCGGGCAACTCAAGTGCATCGGTGCGACCACCTACACCGAATTTCGCGGTGTGTTTGAGAAGGACCATGCGCTGTCCCGCCGCTTCCAGAAGATTGACGTGAACGAGCCTTCTGTCGACGAGACCGTGCAGATTCTGCGTGGCCTCAAATCGCGCTTCGAAGAGCATCATGGCATCAAGTATTCGGCAGCGGCCATCAGCACGGCGGCCGAACTGTCGGCGCGTTACATCAACGACCGTCAGTTGCCGGACAAGGCGATCGACGTCATCGACGAAGCGGGGGCTGCGCAGCGCATCCTGCCGAAATCGAAGCAGAAGAAGATCATCGGAAAGACCGATATCGAGGAAATCATCGCCAAGATTGCGCGCATTCCCCCGCACAATGTTTCGAGTGATGACCGTTCCAAATTGCAGACGCTGGATCGAGACCTGAAGAACGTCGTGTTTGGTCAGGACAAGGCGATCGAGGCGCTGGCCGCCGCCATCAAGATGGCGCGTTCCGGGCTGGGCAGCCCGACCAAGCCGATTGGTTCCTTCCTGTTCAGTGGCCCGACCGGGGTCGGCAAGACCGAGGTGGCGCGTCAACTGGCCTACGTGATGGGCATCGAGCTGATCCGATTTGACATGTCCGAATACATGGAGCGCCACGCCGTTTCGCGCCTGATTGGCGCGCCGCCCGGCTATGTCGGTTTTGACCAGGGTGGCCTGTTGACCGAAGCGATCTCCAAAAAACCGCACGCCGTGCTGTTGCTGGACGAGATCGAGAAGGCCCATCCGGACATCTTCAACATCCTGTTGCAGGTGATGGATCACGGCACCTTGACGGACAACAACGGCCGCAGGGCGGATTTCCGCAATGTGATCATCATCATGACCACCAATGCCGGTGCCGAAGCCTTGCAGAAGAGCACGATCGGCTTTACCACCGCGAAGCAGTCGGGTGACGAGATGGCGGAAATCAAGCGCATGTTCACACCGGAGTTCCGCAACCGGCTTGATGCCAGCATTTCGTTCAAGGCACTGGACGAGGAAATCATCCTGAGGGTGGTCGACAAGTTCCTGATGCAACTGGAGCAGCAACTGCATGAGAAGAAGGTGGAAGCGATCTTCACCGATGCCCTGCGCAAGCATCTGGCAGGCAAGGGGTTCGATCCGTTGATGGGCGCGCGTCCGATGTCCCGCCTGATCCAGGAAACGATTCGCAAGGCACTCGCCGACGAACTGTTGTTCGGCAAGCTGGTTTCCGGAGGCAAGGTCACCGTGGACCTGGAGGGATCCGGCGATGATGCCAAGGTCAAGCTCACCATTCACGAGGGCGAAGAACCCAAGTCGGATGGCAAGCAGACGGATGAACCGGTGGAGGTCCTCTGAGGCCGCTTCGGGTTTGTTCACTCGCCTAGTGAAAACGGCCACCTGCGGGTGGCCGTTTTTCATCCGCGGGCTGGCATCGCCGCTGGTGCCCCGGCTTATTTCCTTCGGGCATGCCGATGGAACGCCAAAGCATTTCACTGGCCGTCCAATTTCGGGTACATTAAATGTTCCGGAGAGTTCCGGCAATAAAAGCGATTGGAGACGACATGAAACTCATCTTTGCAATGCTGCTGGCAGGCTTGAGTGCGCTGCCGGTGCAGGCGCAGGACCGCAATCTGGGGCGCAACCTTGCCGCCCAGTGCGCCAACTGCCACGGTACCAACGGCAATGCGCAGCCCGGTGGATTTCCTCTGGCAGGGCGTGACCGCGCTTACATCATCGACCAGATGGCGGCGTTCAAATCGGGTGCCCGTAGCGGACCTGCTTCGACGATCATGCACCAGATTGCCAAGGGGTATTCCGATCAACAGATCGCGCTGATGGCAGATTTTTTCGCCGCGCAAAAGCCGGCGAAATAAGGAGCGGACACCATGAAAAACTTTCAGCGTCGCGATTTTTTGAAGTTGTCCGGGATCGCCAGCGGCCTGGCACTGGCCGGCTGTGCCTCTCAGCCCACGGCCCCGCAACGGCTCGGCCGCGTCATCATCGTGGGCGGCGGCTACGGCGGTGCTACCGCAGCGAAGTATCTGCGCATGTGGTCGGAAGGGGCGATCGAAGTTTTCATGATCGAGCGCAATCCGGCGTTCGTTTCCTGCCCGCTCTCCAATCTGGTGCTGGGGGGATCACGCAAGATTGAGGACATCACCGTCGGGTACGCCAAGCTGCGCGACTACGGCGTCCAGGTGATCAATGACGAAGTGACCAAGGTCAACGTCGACAAGAAGACGGTCGAGCTGAAGAAGATCCAGGACCTGAACTACGACCGCCTGATCGTGGCACCCGGCATCGATTTCATGTTCGATCAGGTGCGGGGCTTCAACACCCCGGCCGCCCAGCAGGCGGTGCTGCATGCGTGGAAGGCCGGTCCGCAGACGGTGGCATTGCGCAAACAGCTGGAGGACATGCCCGATGGTGGCGTGTTCGTGATGTCGATCCCGAAGGCACCGTATCGCTGCCCGCCGGGCCCTTACGAGCGTGCTTGCCAGGTAGCGCACTACTTCAAGACCCGCAAGCCCAAATCAAAAGTCATCATCCTGGATGGCAACGAAGATGTCGTGTCGAAGGCAGGTTTGTTCAAGGCCCAGTGGAACGGTCAGTACAAGGGCATTGTCGAGTATCGCAACAACATGGAAGTCAATGGCGTCGACGCGGCTGCCAAGACCGCCATCACCACGCTGGACGACAAGATCAAGGCCGATGTCCTCAACATCATCCCGCCAATGCGTGCGGGCGATATTGCCCAGCAGGCAGGCCTGATCAACGCCAACAACCGCTGGTGCAACGTCGACTGGCTGACGATGGAGTCCACCGCGCGTCCGGGCATCCATGTGCTTGGCGATGCCACTTTGTCGGCACCGGCGATGCCGAAGTCGGGCCACATGGCAAACCAGCATGCGAAGGTGGCTGCTGCCGCGATCATCGAATTGATGAGCGGGCGCAAACCTTCGGAAGAGCCGATGATGGCCAACACCTGTTACTCCTTTGTCGACGACAAGAACGTGGTTCACGTCGCCAGCGTCCACGCCTATGATCCCAAGGACAAGACGATGAAGGTGGTGCCGGGTTCAGGAGGCTTGTCGAGTGGTCCGTCCGAGCTTGAAGGCAATTACGGCAACGCCTGGGCGCGCAACATCTGGAGCGACATGCTCGGCTGATGCAAGGTCGATCCGGATATGAAAGAGGGCGCCCGCGGGCGCCCTCTTTCATCGGGGAATCGTTGCAGAGACCGGAGCCGAATCTGCCCCCACGCTGGTCCTTACGGCGTCTAGACCTGAAAGTCGGCTATCACCGGTGTATGGTCCGAGGGCTGTTCCTTGCGGCGCGGTTCCTTGTCGATCACGCAGGCGCTACAGGTAGATGCCAATGCAGTGCTGGCGAGGATGTGGTCGATTCGCAGACCGGCGTTGCGGCGAAAGCCCAGCATGCGGTAATCCCACCATGAGAAGAGCTTTTCCGGCTGTTCGAACAGGCGAAAACAGTCGACCAGGCCCTGTGCCTTCAAGGATTCGAAGTGGGCTCGTTCTGCCGGGCTCACCAGAACCTGACCTTCCCAGGCTTTGGGGTCATGTACGTCGCGATCTTCGGGAGCGATGTTGTAGTCGCCCAGCAGGGCAAGCCTGGGATACTGCGGCAGCAGTGTGCCGATGTAGCCGTGCATGGCATCCAGCCAGTCCAGCTTGTAGCGGTACTTGTCCGAATCCAGGCTCTGACCGTTCGGAAAATAGGCGCATACGATGCGAATGCCGGCGATCGTCGCCGCAATCACACGTTTCTGTGTGTCGCTGAACTCTGGCAGGTCGGCTACGACATTCTCAAGAGGCAGCCGGGAGACGATGGCGACCCCGTTATAGGTCTTCTGGCCGGTAAACACGCTTTCATAGCCGGCTGCCTTGAGATCCGCAGAAGGAAACTTGTCGTCTGTCAGCTTGGTTTCCTGCAGACACAGGACATCGCAATCGGCGGTGGACAGCCAATCGATGACGTGTGGCAGGCGAACCTTCAGGGAGTTGACGTTCCAGGTGGCGACGCGCATGTCGATTGGTCTTCAAAAAAAAGCCGCTCGATACGAGCGGCTTGCGGAGCGATGATCGAAGGACTAGAAACCGCGAAACCAGGATGGTCGTGCGGGATCTGTGGTCGGCGCCGGGGCTGCGGGTGCCGCTGGCGCTGCGGCCTCGGGCTTCGGCTGTGCCTGGGCTGTCGGCGCGGGCTTATCCTGGGGCGCGGCGGCGGTTGGGGGCGGATTCCTGTAAGAGGGGGGCAGCATGCTGGTAGGCGGGTAGCCAGCAGCGTCGAGCGCGGCGCCCCACGCACCAGCCTCAAAGCCGACCTGCTTGCCGGAGCCGATCAGCGCAACCGGAATCGAGGTTGCGCCAGTGGCCACACGGAAAGCCGCTGTGTCTTCCGCGGTGCTGACGGTCTTCTCGGTGAACGGAATGCCGCGCTGGGTCAGAAAAGTGCGGGCCGTGTCGCAACCGCCGCAACCGGGCGCGGTAAACAGAGTGACCGGAAAATTCTGGGCGGCTTGGCGCACGGCAAACGGCAAGCTGGCGCCAGACGCGGCAGAGCCGGTACTCGCGCCCAAATCCTTCTTCTGCACGGCCTTGGCATTGGCGGGCGGCGGCGAGTCGCTGTACGTGACACGTCCATCCGGACCGACATACTTGTACTGCGCCTGCGCGGAAACGGCAGTCAATGCCAACACAGCCATGATCCAGTACTGGAATTTCATCTTGTGCTCCTTAAGAATCAAGATGTTATCGCGCAATCATACCATTATGCTTCAGCAATGCGTCAAGCGATGGTTCCCGCCCACGGAATGCGCGGAAGCTTTCTGCAGCCGGACGACTTCCCCCGACGGCCAGCACCTCGTCGCGAAACCGGGCACCGGTCTCGGGCGAAAGGACGTCACCTTCCTCGAACGCACTATAGGCGTCGGCGGATAACACTTCGGCCCATTTGTAGCTGTAGTAACCGGCGGCATACCCACCTGCGAAGATGTGCGAGAAGTTGTTGGGGAACCGGTTGTAAGCGGGTGGCTTCACCACTGCGACCCGGTCACGCACCTGATCCAACAGCTTGAGCGGTGTGAGTCGGCCGGGGTCGAAGTCGGCGTGCAGCAGCATGTCGAAAAGCGAAAATTCGATCTGTCGCACCGTCTGCATGCCAGCCTGAAAGTTCTTTGCCGCCAGCATCTTGTCAAACAGGCTGCGTGGCAAGGGTTGCCCGCTATCGACATGTGCCGTCATGTGTTTGAGAACATCCCACTCCCAGCAGAAGTTTTCCATGAACTGGCTGGGCAATTCCACCGCGTCCCACTCGACGCCGTTGATGCCTGCAACACCCAGGTCGTCGACCCGGGTGAGCATGTGGTGCAGGCCGTGGCCGAATTCGTGGAACAGGGTGATGACGTCGTCGTGCGTGAAGAGGGCAGGGCGCTTCTTGCCGGTAGCGTCGGTGACACCGCGCGCAAAGTTGCAGGTGAGGTAGGCAACCGGCGTCTGCACCTTGCCATGCTTGAGTCTGCGCGTGATGGCATCGTCCATCCAGGCGCCACCGCGCTTTGACTCGCGGGCATAGAGGTCAAGATAGAACTGGCCCAGCAGTTGGCCGGCCTGGGCACCATCACGAGCTTCTATGCGATAGAAGCTCGCATCCGCGTGCCACACCGGCGCCGTATCCGGCTTGATGTGCACGCTGAAGATGGTTTCCACCACCCGGAACAGGCCGGCCAGCACCTTGTGCTCGGGGAAATACTCCTTCACTTCCTGGTCGGAGAAAGCGTAACGCTCCTGCCGCAGCTTCTCCGACACATACATGGTGTCCCATGCTTCAAGTGTCTCCAGTCCGAGGCGGGTGCGTGCGAACTCCTTCAGCTCGGCGTAGTCGCGCTCGGCAAAGGGTTTTGCGCGCGCGGCCAGGTCGTTCAGAAACTCCAGGACCTGCGCCGGCGAGGTTGCCATTTTCGGTACCAGAGAGACTTCGGCGAAGTTGGCGTAGCCGAGCAACCGGGCTTCCTCGGCCCGCAGGGCGACAATGCGGTCAATCAGTGCAGTGTTGTCGAGCTTGGGGTCACCAAACTCGGAGGCACGGGTCACGTTGGCACGGTAGATCGTTTCGCGCAGGCTGCGGTCATCCGCATATTGCAATACCGGCAGCCAGGAAGGCGCCTGCAAGGTGAGTTTCCAACCTTGCTTGCCCTTGTACTTCTCGTCAGCTTCCGCGGCTTCGCGCGCTGCATCCTTCACGTCTGCCGGCAAGCCGGACAATCGTGCTTCATCCTCGATGAAGAGGCCAAAGGCATTGGTGGCATCAAGCAGGTTTTCGGAAAACTTGGAACCAAGCATCGACTGCTCTTCCGCAATCGCCTTGAAGCGTGCTTTCTTCTCCTCCGGCAAATCCGCACCTGAAAGCTGGAAATCACGCAGTTCATTCTCGATGATCTTGCGTCGCGCCTGGGACAGGGCGCCGAATGCGGGACTGGCCTTCAGTGCCTTGTACTTGCTGAACAACTGCAGATCCTGCCCCAGGTCGGTCCAGTATTCGGTGACTTTGGGCAGGTTGGCGTTGTAGGCGTCGCGCAGCGCGGGGCTGTCCACCACCGAATGCAGGTGGCCAACCGCCCCCCAGGCGCGGGACAGCCGTTCGTTGGCGTCTTCAAGCGGGGCCACAAACGCCTCCCAGCTAGTACCGGGAGTCGAGCGTACCTGGGCCACAGTAGCGCGACATTGCGCAATCAACTGGTCAATCGCGGGCGAGATGTGGTCGGGCGTAATCTTCCCGAATTGGGGCAGGCCGGAGAAGTCAAGCAGGGGATTCATCGGGTCGGGGATGCTTTCTGACGGAAGGCTTTCAAGGTGTTGGCCAACAGCATGGCGATGGTCATCGGGCCGACGCCGCCCGGCACCGGCGTGATGGATCCGGCGACTTGCCGGACACCGGCAAAATCGACGTCGCCACACAACTTGCCCTGCGCGTCGCGATTCATGCCGACATCAATGACACATGCGCCCGGTTTGACCATGTCTGCCGTAATCAAGTTCACCTTTCCGACGGCCGCTACCAGGATATCG
>CAYUEG010000077.1:0-18047 GCA_964443245.1 uncultured Burkholderiales bacterium
GTCCCCACATTCACGTGCGGCTTCGTACGCTCAAACTTGCCCTTGGCCATGATTGCTTACCCTTGATGAAAAAATGGTTGGAACATTACTTAAGGCAACCGCCTCTGCAACACACCCCGACAGACAGCGCCTGTAGCTCGACTAGTCCGACGGCCCAACACAACACAGAAACTTGGTGCCCATGACGTGGATTGAACACGTGACCTCTCCCTTACCAAGGGAGTGCTCTACCACTGAGCTACATGGGCGCAACTTTTCGCTTGAACCATTAATCCCCTGCCTTCGCGCACCCGAGGGCTCCGCCTCATCCTCCCCGATACAACCACAATCCGGGCGGTACTGGAGCGGGTGAAGGGAATCGAACCCTCGTCATAAGCTTGGAAGGCTTCTGCTCTACCATTGAGCTACACCCGCAAAGCCCCTTGATGCACGAACAGCTGGTGGTGGGGGTTGGATTCGAACCAACGTACTCGCTAGAGGGCAGATTTACAGTCTGCTGCCATTAACCACTCGGCCACCCCACCGGAAGCGAACCTCAAATTATCGGGGATATTGGCCTACGGGTCAAGAAAAAGCGGGACCCCAATCCGATTCATGGAGTTTTTCGATTTTTCTTTGAAAAGAAGGCGTTGGCGTACATAGCTCATCTTTGTCCTAGCCCCGGCGCCACAACTCCGTCATGAGGCGTTGGACCAGGCTTGACGCCGGGGAAGGCCGGGGCCACACCCTAGCGCGGTGGTAGCCTCGCTTCCGCTGCCGCATTGTTGCTAAATTGCAACAAACTTTTCGATCTCATGTGGGTCAGTCCGCCTTGTTTTCGCTGCGCCGCACTGCACCAACGGGATTCGTTGCGGACCCGGCCGAATCTGGACACAATCGCCATTCGTCGAATTTAGTCCGGAGACAAGATGAGCAAATGGTGGCTGCCGAGCTCGGGCTTCACCGCAGATCAGCCTGCGAGCATGGGCGTTGCCCGTGGCGACACGGTAGGACAGATGTTTTGGGACGGCGTAACACGTCGCAAGGATCAGGTGTGCCTGCGACAAAAGGATTTTGGCATCTGGCGCGCAATGTCCTGGGCACAGCTTGGCGCAGTTTCCCGGGACGTGGCGATGGGCCTGGTCTCGCTTGGTCTGGAACCCGGGCATGTGGTGTCGATCCTGTCGAACACAAATCGCGAGTGGGTTCAGGCAGACCTGGGCGGTCACCTTGCGGGAGGGGTGGTTAATGGCATCTATCCGACCGACGCCGCTGCGCAGGTCGAGTACCTCTGCTCCGATTCGGCCACAGTCGTGCTGTTCGTCGAGGACGAGGAACAACTGGACAAGATTCTTGAAGTACGCGACCGCTTGCCGGCGTTGCGCAAGATCGTGGTGTTTGACATGGAGGGTCTACGCGAACTCGACGATCCTCAGGTAATGAGTTTTGAAGACCTGCGCACAATGGGACGCCAGTTTGATGCGACGCATCCGGACGTCTTCGCACAGCGCCTGCAGGCGCGCAATGCCGATGACGTTGCCATCCTGGTCTATACCTCCGGGACGACGGGGCGCCCGAAAGGCGCGATGATCTCCCATCGCAACATTACCTTCACCTGCGCGGCGTACAACAGCTTTTTGCCGCAGGACGAACGGGATGAGAGGATGGCCTTTTTGCCCCTTTGTCACATCGCAGAGCGGCTGGGGGGTGAGTACTTCCCCCTTTACACCGGCAGCATCATCAACTTTGTTGAAAACCCGGACACCGTACCTGAGAACGTGCGGGAGATTCAGCCCACCACCTTTACGGCAGTGCCCAGGGTATGGGAGAAGTTCTACTCGGCCGTGATGATCCGGATTCGGGAGTCGACGCGCCTCCAGCAGCTTGCCTACGCGTGGGCAATCGGGGTCGGCCAGCGCCGCGCAGGGCTCATTGAGCAAGGCAAGCCGGTGCCCGCGACACTGGAGGGCACATTCCGCCTGGCGCGGTTTTTGGTACTTGACAATATCCGCCGCCTGATAGGCGTGCATCGATCACGATTCCTGGTCACCGGAGCGGCTCCGATCTCTCCGGATCTGGTGCGCTGGTACCTTGCCCTGGGTTTGCCAATGGTCGAGGTGTGGGGCATGACGGAAAGCTGCGGCGCCGTTACTTCCAATCCACTGGAGCGCATCAAGCCGGGGTCCATCGGCATCGCAACCAGTAACGCCCAGATTCGCCTGTCGGACGAAGGCGAGCTTTTGGTCAAAAGCGAGCAGGTTTTCATGGGCTACCTTAACCAGCCCGAAAAAACCGCCGAGACGGTGCGAGATGGATGGCTGCATACGGGAGACGTCGGCAGGGTCGATGAAGACGGCTACTTCTATATCAGTGATCGCATGAAGGACATCATCATCACGGCCGGGGGCAAGAACATCACCCCCTCCGAGTTCGAGAACCAGCTCAAATTCTCGCCCTACATTACCGACGCCGTGGTGATCGGCGACAAACGCGCCTACCTCACCTGCCTGGTGATGGTGGATCACGAGAACATCGAGCAATGGGCCCAGGAGCGTTCCATCCCGTTTTCGGATTACAAGAGCCTCACCCGCAGGCCGGAGATCGTGAATTTGATCGGTGCCGAAATCGAAAGGGTAAACAAGCTGTTTGCCCGTGTTGAGCAGATCAAGCAGTTTCGCCTGATCGAAACCAAACTGACAGCCGAGGATGAGGAACTGACGCCAACGATGAAACTCAAACGCAAGCTGGTCAATGAAAAGTACAAGGATCTGATCGAATCCATGTACACTAAATCGGCTTGAATTCGTTCTTCCATGAGCATCAACCGGCACATAAAAGAAGCCGGGAATTTCCAACACACCAACAGGAGACTTCCATGCAATTCAAACTACTCGTCGCCGCGCTCGCGCTCGCCTCGACCAGCGCCCTGGCGCAGACACAGGGTGTCAGCAAAGACGAGATCGTCATCGGCACGATCCAGGACCTTTCCGGCCCGATCGCAGCGTTCGGCAAGTCTGCCCGCAATGGCATGCAGTTGCGCGCCGATGAAGCCAATGAGCAGGGCGGCATTCACGGCCGCAAGATCAAGTTCATCGCTGAAGACTCCGGCTACGACCCCAAAAAAGGGGTCCTGGCCGCACAGAAGCTGGCGCAGCGCGACAAGGTGTTCGTCACAGCCGGCAACATTGGCACGCCGATCGCGATGGCCACCATGCCGATCTTCTTCGAAAAGAACATCCCGCACCTCTTCCCGCTCACGGCGGCCCGACAAATGTACGACCCGCTGCACAAGCTCAAGTATTCGTTTGCTGCGACCTATTATGACCAGGTGCGTTCAGGCATCAAGCATCTGCACAAGGCAAAGGCGGATCGAAAATGGTGCACGCTCTACCAGGACGACGATTTCGGGCTCGAGATCGTCGCTGGTGCCGAAGCCGGGCTGAAGGAAATCAGCAAACCGCTGGTCGAGAAGACCAGCTACAAGCGCGGTGCGACCGATTTCTCCTCCCAAGTTGCCAAGATGAAGAGTTCCGGCTGCGACACCATCATTTTGGGAACCATCATCCGTGAAACGGTTGGTGCCATCGCTGAAGCAAGGAAGACCGGCTTTAATGCCGAGTTCCTCGGCACCTCCGCAGCCTATACCCATCTGATTCCGCGTCTCGGCGGCCCCGCCATGAACGGGTTCATTGCGGCGCATACGGTGGCACACCCCTATCTGGACGACGCCTCGCAAAACGTGCGCTTCTGGGCCACCAAATACCAGACCAAGTTCAATGAGGCCCCGGACGTGTTTTCGGCCTACGGCTACACCATCATGGACAACGTCCTGAAAACAGTAGAAAAGGCCGGGAAGAACCTGACGACGGAGGCTTTCATCAAGGCGCTTGATTCCTCCACATTCCCGCCGGACATGTTTGGAGGCGATCAGATGACCTTTACGCCGACCAAGCACCTGGGTTCGAACAAATCGCGGCTGTCCCAAATCAAGGATGGCAAGTGGGTGGTGATATCCGGCTACGTTGAACCGTAAGCATCCGCTGTGCTGAAACGAAAAGGCCCGCGCAAGCGGGCCTTTTCACTGAAAGTCAATGGTGGGAAGGATGCCGAAGACGCAGGCGGTACAGAAAACAGACACGCTGGAGCCGACTGCGGTCTCCGTCAGTTTTGTCGCTCGGCCCAGTCGCCCGGTCGTCGGCAGTTGGGGGACTCGCTCAGCTAGCTTATCCCAGGTGCTCCGGGTGGCGCGCCGTACGGTGGCGGCCCACTTTCTGCGGAAGAAGCGAGCCGATGATCATGCCTGCCAGTGCAGCCAGAAAGCCCACGATCTGCGCCAGCCAGATTTCGCTCTTGACAAACACTTCGCACGCCAACCAGACGCTCAATCCTAGCGTCATCGCGAAATAGGCACCCTGCGTGGTGGCGCGCTGCCAATACAGGCCGAACACCAACGGAATGAACGCGGTCACCAGCGTCACCTTGTAGGCACTCTCGACCATCTGGAAAATCGTCAGCTTGCTGTTCAACGCTATGAACAGGACTGCCATCGCAAAGCTCACCAGGGAAATGCGCATCACCAGAAGGAACCGCCGGTCGCTCATGTTGGGATAAAAGCCCCGCACGATGTTTTCCGAAAACGCCACCGAGGGGGCCAACAGCGTGGCAGACGAGCAGCTCATGATGGCGGAAAGCAGTGCGCCAAAGAAGATGACCTGCACCCATACCGGGGTGTGCTGAAGGATCAGCTGCGGCAACACCAACTGAGCATCGGTCTTCACCAGTTCGCCGAAAACCGCCGGATTTACCAGCGTGGCCGCATAGGCCAGGAACATCGGCACGAACGCGAACGCAAAATACAGTGTTCCACCGAGCACGGAGCCGCGTACCGCCGTCTTTTCGTTCTTGGCGGATGTGATGCGCTGAAACACGTCCTGCTGCGGAATGGAGCCCAGCATCATGGTCATCCAGGCACCGATAAAGGGCACCCAAAGGCTCAGCTTTGCCTCCGCGGGGAAGAATTGCAGCTTGCCCGCCTCGTGGGCATGGGCAATCACCGCTGCCGGTCCCCCGACCAGATCCCCAATGAACCAGGCGATGAACAGGAGTCCGCACATCACCACCATCATCTGCACGAAATCAAGCATGGCCACCGAAAACATGCCGCCGAACGTGGTGTAGGTCAGGACAATAGCGGTCCCGATCACCATGCCGAATTCGACGCTGACCGCTCCGCCGGTCACCACGTTGAACACCAACCCGAGAGCCTTGATCTGGGCAGCGACCCAACCCAGGTAGGAAATGACGATGGCGATCGAGGTAACCACCTCGACGGTCCGGTTGTAACGTTCACGATAATAGTCGCCGATCGTCAGGAGGCCCATGCGATACAGCTTGGGCGCAAAAAACAGCCCTGCGAGAATCAGGCAGAGGGATGCGCCGAACGGGTCCGCCACCACGCCGCCCAAGCCATCCTTGACAAAGGTGGCCGACACTCCGAGTACCGTTTCGGCGCCGAACCAGGTGGCAAACACCGTGGCCGTCACCACCGGCAGTGGCAGGCTGCGGCCGGCAACCGCAAAATCCTTGGTGTTGTGCACCTTGGTGGCGGCGTACAAGCCGATTGCAATCGAGCCGAGAAGATAAAGAACCACGAAACCGATCAGCATGGCAAATCCGTCGTCCTGAGCACTATTGGCGAAGCGCCAATTATACGAAGCCACATCACAACTTCAACGCACAATCCAGTGCCAAACCTGCCATCCAAGGAGGACGGCCACCAGCACGGCAAGCACGGCCACCATCTGCTTCAAGCGCCGCAGAGCAACAACCAGCGCATCAATCACCTGATTGTCCGGTGGCGCGGCGGTGCGCTCCAGCGCCTGGGTGATCAGCCGGGGCCATGCGGGAATCATCCGGGCAAAATAGGGCGCTTCCTTTTCGAGGTTGCGCGCAAATCCCTGCCAACCAAGCTGGCCCTGCATCCAGCTCTCGAGGTAGGGCTTGGCTGTGGCCCACAGGTCGAGCTCCGGATCGAGCTCACGGCCCAGGCCTTCGACATTGAGCAGGGTTTTCTGCAGCAATACCAGTTGCGGCTGGATTTCGACATGGAAGCGCCGGGAAGTCTGGAACAAGCGCAACAGCACCTGGCCCAGCGAAATTTCCTTTAATGGGCGATCAAAGATCGGTTCACAGCAGGCACGCACCGCCCCCTCAAGTGCCTCGACATTGGTTCCGCGCGGCACCCAGCCCGACTCGACATGAAGCGTTGCCACCCGGTGGTAGTCACGATTGAAAAAAGCCAGAAAGTTTCTCGCCAGATAGTCCTTGTCCGATTCCGAGAGCGTGCCGACGATGCCGAAATCGAGCGCGATGTATCGCCCAAGCGTGGCGGGGGCGTTTGAGACGAAGATATTGCCCGGATGCATGTCCGCGTGGAAAAAGCCGTCGCTGAAGACTTGTGCAAAGAAGATCTCCACGCCTTCACGGGATAGCTTTTTCAGATCGACCCCCGCCTGGCGCAGCGCATCGACCTGGCTGATCGGAATGCCATGCATGCGTTCCATCGTCATCACGGACGTACGGCAATACTCCCACACGATCTCAGGCACCATGAGGAGGTGCCCGCGCGCCGTGCCCGGCGCAAAGTTGCGTCGCAACTGGCTGGCATTGGCAGCTTCGCGAATCAGGTCCAGCTCATCGTGCAGGTAAGTGTCAAACTCGGCGACGACCTCACGCGGCTTCAAGCGCTTGCCATCGGCCCAGAGGGATTCCACCAGGCCTGCCAGCACCTTCATCAGGGCCAGATCACTTTCGATCACCGGCAACATGTTTGGCCGCAGCACCTTGACCGCGACTTCGCGTCCATCATGCAAGGTCGCAAAATGCACCTGCGCAATCGAGGCACTGGCCACGGCAGTGCGATCAAACTGGGAGAACACCTCCTCAAGCCGCACACCCAGAGCGGTTTCCACTTCCTTTACCGCCAGATCGGAATCAAAGGGCGGCACCCGGTCCTGCAGGCGAGCAAGCTCGTCAGCAATGTCGGTTGGCAGAAGATCACGGCGGGTAGACAGCACCTGGCCAAATTTGACGAAGATCGGCCCCAGCGCCTCGAGCGCCAACCGCAGACGAACAGCCCGCGGTAAATCGAACGCCCGCCACGAAAAAACCAGGCGATGGGCCGACTTGAGCCAGCCCTCCCTGGCGGCAGCCATGAAGAACTCGTCCAGACCGAAACGGAAGCCGACGGTGACGATTCTGAGGAGGCGAAAGACGCGCAAAGCTGTCAACCCAGCCAGCCAGGAGGAGCGCAGACTTTACCCGAATTCATTGCCATGTCCGACTCCGTTGCGCACCAGCACACCGGGCTTGGCATCCGACTGAGCATGGGTTCGCGCATTCGCCAGAACCTCGATCCTCTTGGTCAGGCGCTCGCAGTCATCACGCAGAACTGCAACAGCGACGGAAAACCTTTCCAGCTCTTCTTTCCGAACCAGCGTGGGTTCTTCGTCAACCAGATAGGCCGCTCCCATTTCTGCGCTGCGCGCCGCAGCATCCCTGGCGTAACCGATCAAGTTCCGGGCCATGGACGCCAGCCGGTGTGCTGCGACATCGCCGACCAGTCGACTGGCGTCTTCCTCCACATCCCAACGCACTTCGCGGGCCAGGCGCCCAAGCAGCTGGGCCAGTTCAGCATCGCCTTCGATGCGCACCTCGCGCATCGCACGCCCCGGATCGATACTGAAAAGCGGCAACACCGCCAAACTCAGCCGCAGTGTGACATCCGGTGAAGGCCGTTGGTGGGAGCCATTCTCCGGGAGGGGCATGAAAGGTTGAGGATCCACCAGACCGTCCTCCCGGATCAAAAGTTGAATCTCCAAAGGCACGGCTTGCACCAGCACGGCGCGCCCGGCGTAAGGGCGCAACCGATCCCGCGCCCAGCCCTGTTGCTGCAGGACGTGGTTGATCAATGCAATAAGGGGCGGCATGGAATCTTCTGGATCAGGTGGCTGATTCGTCGGTGGGCAAATGTGGCGCCGCTCAGGTTTGCACCAGCTTGCGATGCTTCTGGATGCTCATGAGAATGCCGATCCCCAAAAACAGGGTGACCAACGCAGTGCCCCCGTAACTGACCAGAGGCAGGGGCACGCCTACAACCGGCAAAATGCCGGCGACCATCCCCATGTTGACAAAGGCATAGGTGAAGAAAATCATCGTAATGGCTCCGGCAAGGAGGCGGGCAAACAGAGTTGGCGCGCCCGCGGCGATCATGAACCCGCGCGCCACCAGCCACAGATATAGCGCCAGCAAAACCAGATTGCCGACCAGGCCAAACTCCTCGGCATAGACCGCAAAAATGAAGTCCGTATGACGCTCGGGGAGGAATTCAAGGTGGGTCTGCGTGCCCTTTAACCAACCTTTGCCGGTCAAGCCGCCACTGCCGACGGCGATGGTCGATTGGATCGTGTGGAACCCCTTGCCGAGCGGGTCGGTGCTCGGATCAAGCAAGGTACACACCCGGTGCTTCTGGTAATCCTTGAACCCGTGCCAGGACACCCCAGGCTGACATAGTCGCTCTTCAAAGTACAACAACCCACCCGCCGCGATCAGGCCGACAACAATGACGGGAAAAATCAGCTTCCAGGAGAGGCCAGCAAAGTAGATGACGTAGGTGCCTGCGGCGAACACGAGAATCGCGGTCCCCAGATCGGGCTGTTTGGCAATCAGCAACACAGGAACAAACAGCAGCACGGCCGCGGCCACGTAGTCGCGCGCGCGCACCAGCGCTTCGTGCTTGTGGAAGTACCAGGCGATCATCAGGGGCATCGCAATTTTCATGATTTCCGACGGCTGGATCGTGGTTATGCCCAGGTTGAGCCAGCGCGTGGCCCCTTTTTTGGTCGTACCGAAGAGAAACACCGCTACCAGCAGGGCCACGCCGACCAGGTAGACCGGTACGGCCGCCCGCATCAACGTTTGGGGCGGGATCTGCGCTGCCACCCACATGATGAAGACGGCGACCGCCAGATTACGCAATTGATCGAAAAAGCGCGAGGGCGCATCGAAGGACGCCGAATAAAGTACCGTCAGACCGACGATCACCAGCATCGTCACAATCACACACAGGGTGCGATCGAGGCCCTCAAACAGGAAACGGTTGACTCGCTTGAACACGTTCAGTCTTCTTCCTCGGCGCCGCTGCCTGTTTTGGACTCCACCACCGGCGCCGGTCCTGAAACCGCCGGTTTCTTGCCGAGCAATGCGTAATCAAACACCATGCGCGCGATTGGGGCGGCCGACTGCGCGCCGAACCCGCCGTTTTCCACCAGAACGGCGAGAGCAATCCTGGGCTTGTCGGCCGGCGCATAGGCCATGTACCAGGCGTGATCGTGCAGGTGTGTCGCGAGCCGCTTCGCGTCATACTTTTCATTCTGTTTGACGGTAAAGACCTGGGCCGTACCGGTCTTGCCGGCACTGGCATAACCGGCCCCGGCAAAGGCGCGCGCAGCGGTGCCAGAAATCGGCACATCAGCAAGAGCGTTCTTGATGACCGCGATATGCTCCGGTTTGTAACCCAGGTCCGCGGGCCGGTTTGGCTGTCCGTCTGACCCCCTGGGAATCGGCGGATCCACCATGCGCCGGGTACCGGTCTTGACGTCGTCAATCGATTTGACCAGATGGGGCACCTTGACCTTGCCATCGTTGGCAAGAATCGCCGTCGCATGGGCGAGCTGCAGGGGCGTGTACGCGTTGTAACCCTGCCCGATGCCGATCGAGATCGTCTCGCCCGGGTACCATCTCTGCTGCTCCGGTCGCTTGAAGCGTTTGGCTTTCCAGGCCGTGGAAGGAAGGATCCCCGGAATCTCGCCTTCGATATCGATACCGGTCAATCCGCCAAATCCCATCGGTCCCAGGTACTTGGCGATATTGTCGATCCCCATGTCGTTGGCCAAAATGTAGTAGTAGGTGTCGCAGGAATGCACAATCGATTTGTGCATGTCCACAATGCCATGGCCGCCCACCTTGTCATCGCGAAACCGATGATTGCCGAACATGAAGTACCCGGGGTCACTGATGGTTTGTTCGGGCCGGCGCTTGCCCATGGTGAGGGCAGCCAG
This sequence comes from uncultured Burkholderiales bacterium, assembly GCA_964443245.1. GTDB lineage: Bacteria > Pseudomonadota > Gammaproteobacteria > Burkholderiales > JAEUOS01 > CANJDH01. The sequence goes on from CAYUEG010000077.1 coordinate 10,098, forward strand.
CGCCATGAAGGGCTTGAACGTCGACCCAGGTGGGTAAGCGCCACGCAAAGGCCGGTTCAGGAGCGGCTTGTCGGGCGAATTGTTGTAGGCATCCCAATTGGCGGTATCAATACCATCGACAAACAGGTTGGGATCAAAACCCGGCCGGCTGGCAAAGGCCAGCACTTCCCCGGTGGATGGATCAATTGCCACCACGGCACCCTTGCGTGCGCCAAGTGCCTCTTCGGCAATGCGTTGCAACTCGATATCGATCGACAAGGTAAGGTTATTGCCGGCAACCGGCGGCGTGCGCGCCAGCGTGCGAACCGCCCGCCCTCCCGCCGAGACCTCGACCTGCTCGAACCCGGTCGTGCCGTGCAGTTCCTTTTCGTAACTCTGCTCAATGCCAATCTTGCCGATGTGCTCAGTGCCCTTGTAGTTTGCTTCCACGCCAAGGCTCTCGAGCATGTCCTGGTCTTTTTCGCTGATACGGCCGATATAGCCGATCACGTGGGAACCCAATTCACCCATTGGATACTGGCGGAACAGCCGCGCCTTGATGTCCACCCCCTTGAAGCGCCATCGGTTGGCGGCAAAACGGGCCACTTCCTCGTCCGAGAGTCGCGTGCGGATCGGCAGCGAATCGAAGTTCTTCGACTCTGCCATCAGCTTCTGGAAACGCTTGCGATCCTTGGTCTGAATGTCGATCAGTTTGGCCAGTTCGTTGATCAGCGCCTCCAGGTCCGTGACCTTGGAAGGCGTGATCTCAAGGGTATACGCAGAAAAGTTGCGCGCCAGCACCACACCATTGCGGTCCAGGATCAGACCCCGGTTCGGGACGATCGGCAGAACTGAAATGCGGTTGTCTTCGGCTGCGGACTGGTACTCGTCGTAGCCTACGACCTGCAGCTGCACAAAGCGCGCCACCAGCAACAGGAAGCACGCCAGCACCAACCCGCCGGCAACGATCAGCCGCAAACGAAAGGCCTGAAGTTCCTTCTCGGCGTTCTTGAGTTCAGCCGATCCCGATCCGGGCAGATGCGGCATCTCGACCGTTCGGAACAGGCGGCGGCTGGGGCGAAGCACGAAAGTGGTCTGAAAACACCGGTATGCCGTTCGCAACGGACGTCACTGCCGGTTAAGCGATGGGCGCTCATGTTAACAAACACGAGCCACGCCCAACGCGGCCTGTCCGCACATCGAGCGGTTTTCAAGGGCGAATCCCGCACCGAGCCCGGTATAATCGGGCCCCTCACCCCGGTCATCGTTTTCTCCTGTCTTTGCAAGCAGCCCCTCAATCCGGCCCTTGTCCACTGCGGTGGGGCTGAGCCGGCCGGACGGGATGATCCAAGGGGTCCCGATCCGGTTGGCGTTGCCCTGTCCGAATGCCCTAAGCGGCCACTTTTCGCCATTCCGCCTCATGCCAGCAGCCGTTCCTCACCTTCTCGTTACCGGCGCGACCGGCTTTCTGGGTGGCGCCATTGCTGCCGAACTGGCCGAAGATCCGCACTGGGAGCCATTGTGGCCTCATCTCAGGTTTCTGGTCAGGGCCAACAGCAAGGCCGAGGGTTGTGCCAGGATGCACGAGGTATTGAAGCGATTTGATGTCTCCGAGGCCTGCCGGGAGCGACTGCACGAACAGCACATCATTCTGGGCGATTTTCTGGCGCCGCAGGACATTTTTGCCGACCCTGCCATAGCCAAGATTACCCATGTCATCAACAGCGGTGCGGTCACAAGCTTCGCCAACCATCCTCAGGTGTGGGCCATCAACGTCGAAGGCACTTTCGCCTTTGCCAAGCGGCTCTCCGAGGTCGCCCGTCTTGAGCGCTTCGTTCAAGTGGGTACAGCAATGAGCATCGGGCCTGACGCGCCAAACCCGGCACCGGAAGACTACCGGTCGCCGAACCCGATTCGCCACCTCGTGCCTTACTCGGAAACCAAGATCGAGATTGAGCGGCGGCTGCGCGAAGAACTCCCAGAACTGCCCCTGGTGGTGGCGCGCCCCACCATCGTTGTCGGACACACCCGCCTCGGGACGCGCCCGTCGGGCAGCATCTACTGGGTTTTTCGTACAGCCCAACTGCTTGAGCGATTCACGGTCGCCCCGCAAGGACGGATAGATGTCGTGCCGGTTGACTGGGTGGCACATGCGCTTCTGGTCCTGGCCTCCAGGCCAGAACTGAAGCACGACTTCTATCACCTGTCCGCCGGTCCGGTACATGCCTCGACCTTTTCCGAACTGGATATCGCCATGGCGCGCGGGCGGGGGGCTGCCCCGGTGCTGGATCGCTACAGGCAGGCCAGTCTGGATGAGCTGGCGGCGATGCGCGGCGAGTATCAGGCTCGACTGGGGCCCTGCCACCCGCGCATCATGGAGCGCGCAATCCGGTTGTATGGGCAGTTTGCCGCTCTCAATCTGACGTTCCGCAACGATCACTTGCTGGACGAAGGTCTGACCCCACCCCCTCCTTTTGCAGCCTATGCAGAGGTCTGCGCGCGAACCTCTGAGAGGATCACCATCGCCGACCAAATGCTGTCGGACTTCAAGTAGCTGCCGCGCAGAGCTTGGCAGGCTGCAGTCACCATGACATGGGCATGGGCACCTCAATCACGTTAAAATCCGTTGTTCTTCGGCGTGCAAAAGGCGGCGCCGCTTGCTTTTGAACGACTCATTTTCTAACGCCTCATTTCCTGATTGTTTCTCGACTCCTAGCGTCCATGTCCACCCTCGCCACCGTCCAGGAAATGCTGGCCGAAGAGTTCGAACTGAAACCAGAGCAGATCGTTCCCGACGCCAAGCTGGCAGATCTGGGCATTGACTCCCTCGCGACCATCGAGTTTCTGTTTCGCCTTGAGGAGCGCTTCAAGCTCGATCTCAACAATGACCCCACCCCGGTAGAGACTGTCGCCGACATCGCAGCGGAGATTGATCGCCTATTGGCGGCAAAGTCTGAGGCGGCGTGAAACGCGTCGTCATTACCGGGGCAGGAATCGTCTCTCCCCTCGGCTGTGACCTAGAGAGCTTTTTCGATGCCCTGATCGCCGGTAGAAGCGGCATTCGCCGAATCGATGCGCCATGGGCGAATTCGCTGGCCATGCCGTACGCCGGAGTAGTGGCTCGAGACATTGAAGCCGAATTCCCGAAGGTCAAACGTACCGGGATGGACCGCTTCAGCTTGCTTTCGCTCGTGGCGGCGCGCGATGCGCTTGCCACTGCCGGTACCAGTCTGGCAGGAGAGGCGGGTGAGCAGGCGGGTCTTTACTGGAGTACCGGCATGGGCGGTGCCCATGCGCTCGAATCGGCCTATGGCGAATTGCTGGTGGCAAAGGCGGGGCGTCTGCGTCCTTCCACCATCATCATGGTGATGAACAATGCGGCCACCGGACAGATCGGCATTGACCTCGGCATCCGCGGCCCCAGTTATACCTACTCATCGGCCTGTTCGTCCTCCGCAGTCGCAATTGGCGAGGCATTTCGGGCGGTCCGCTTCGGCCTCGTGCCCTGTGCCATCGCCGGAGGGTCGGAGGCGCTGTTGACACAAGGCGTCATCAAGGCGTGGGAATCGTTGGGCACGTTGGCCCGGGCCGACGCACGTGGCCCGGAAACCGCTTGTCGCCCCTTTGCTGCGGACCGCAGCGGTTTCCTTCTTGGCGAAGGCGCGGCCGCCGTGGTACTCGAGGAGCGTGAGGCTGCACTGGCGCGCGGCGCGGTGGTATTGGGAGAGATCGTGGGCTTCGGCAATACCACTGACGCCGGTCATATTACCCAGCCTGACGCCGGCGGCCAGGCGCGCGCCATGCGACTGGCTCTCAAGGAGGCAGGGCTGGATGCAGGCGCTATCGGCCACATCAACGCGCACGGCACCGGCACCAAAGTAGGCGACGTCAGTGAAACACAGGCGATCCGGGAGGTATTCGGTATGCACGCATCAGCGATACCGATCAGCGCCACCAAGGCGCTGCATGGTCATCTGATGGGTGCCACTGGTGTCGTGGAGCTGTTGGCGACCGTGATGGCCCTTGCGCGCCGTGTTGCGCCACCCACGGCACATCTGTGGCAAGCCGATCCGGCGTGTGATCTGGATTATGTTCCACTGACTGCCCGCCCGCTGGAGGGCGCCGAATTTGCGATGACGAACTCGTTCGGTTTTGGCGGCAACAACGCCGTGCTCATCATCCGCCGTGCCGGCACGTGACCTGACGTTCGCTGCGCCCGAGCGCGGCTTTGGGCGAAATGTTTTCGCACGGAGTCCGGCATTGCCTTACAAAACGTAACAGAAGCCCTCAATAGAGCGCTGGTAAGCTTGTCAACATGGCCCCCTCGCGACGTTCAAGGCGACGCCTGCTGATCGGCGCGCTCGCAGCGCTGGCTGCCGGCTGCGCCCAAAGCCCTGGCCGGAACCAGGCAGGCCGCGCGCTCGTGATCGGTGCAGGGTTTGCCGGGCTATCGGCAGCGCGCGCCCTGCGCCAGAGCGGCTGGTCCGTCACCGTGCTCGAAGCACGTAACCGCATCGGCGGGCGCGTACTGACGGACCGCAGCGTTCCGGGCCATGCGGTTGACCTCGGGCCGTCCTGGCTCCACGCCGGGCCGATGAACCCCCTCAAGGCGATGGCTGGTGCTGCCGGTATCGCGACCCGCGTAACAGACTATTCAAGCGTGCTTTTTTCGGCGCGCCAGGGCTCGCGCAGGGATATCTATCCGCGTAACGACGTGCTCAAGTTTGCCCAGCTTTTCTCGGGAACCATCGAGTCAGCCATGCTCTGGAGCGAGCTGGACGCTTTCGCCGCTCGCACCGGGTTGGCAGAAGCGCGCAGGCTTTCGGTCGCGGACGTGTTCAACGCCACCATAAATCGGATTGAGGCCAAGTCGGGGCCGGTCGATCCGGCGCTGGTCACTTTTCAGCGTTGGGTGCTCGAATCGAATCTCGCGGCTCCACTGGAAGATGTCGGTTTTGCCGCCCTGCTGGACGAATCGGATACCGGCGTAGAGGATACGCTTCTCCCGACGGACGATCGCTTTGTGCTGGGCGGCATGGATCAGTTGACCACGCTGCTTGCTCTTGATCTCGACATACGCCTGGGCGATCCGGTGCGGAGCGTGACGTGGAAGCCAGGCAGTGTGCGGGTCGAGACCGAGACCCACACCCACGAGGCGGACGCCGTCGTGGTGACACTGCCGGTGGGTTTGCTCGCCAAACAATCGGTCCGGTTCAGCCCTCCCTTGCCGGAGCCAAAACTGGCGGCCGCGCGCCGATTGCCGATGGGCCTTCTGAACAAGGCGTTCCTGCTGTATCCCGAACCGTTCTGGGAGACCAGCGTCGATTTCCTTACCTTCCACGCCAATCCGCCGCCGTTGTTTTACGCCTGGCTCAACCTTGTGCGTTATACCGGCCAACCGGCATTACTCGGCTTCACATCCGGAGCAATGGGTCGAGAGGTAGAGCGACTGGCAGATGCCGAGCTTGGAACACGCCTGTTTGCCCGGATACGGGCGGAGCGCGGGCTCGCCCGAATGGAACCGTCCGCGGTTCGAATCTCGCGCTGGGCCTCTGATCCGTGGGCAGGCGGCTCGTACTCCTATCTTGGGCTGGGCGCCAGCGCAGACGACAGGACAGTTCTGGCCGAACCCGTCAGCCACACGCTCTTTTTTGCCGGTGAAGCCACCCATCGCGATGACCCTTCAAGCGTCCATGGCGCATGGTGGTCCGGCCTGCGTGCCGCACGCGAACTGCTCGGCGAAGTCTGACCAAGGCTGGACGCAGCGTCGCGCCCCACCATGATCAGATCGGCCGGTTTTCGTCTTTTTCCGCCGGGAGTCGCTGTGGCGCCAGAAATGCAAGCGTCACCAGCGGCCAGAGCGCTGCCGCGACAACACTGCTGCCAAAGTAGAGCCAACCCGGAAACGCTCCCCCGACCACCAACCGGATGATCGCTACCACGAGCTGCGCACCAAGCAGCAAAGGCAACACATGGGCAATTTGCCCGGTCATGCCGAACCAGCGTACACGCCGGTGCAAGGTGATTGCCAGATAGGAAAGGATCGAATACGCCAGCGCATGTTCACCCAACAGACTGGCGTTATTGACATCCACGATCAGCCCCAGGACCCAGGCAATCGACAAGCCCACCCTGCGTGGCTGGTGGATGTTCCAGAACACCAGCGTGAGCGCAACCCAATCCGGCACCAGCAGTACCCACGCAGAACGGCTGGTAGGTGCGGGCAGGGGCAACAGGTTCAGCAGCAGGGCCAGCACCAGCGTAAACAGGATGAACCACGGGTTCACCGGCAGGAGCAGGTATTGCTTTGGCGAACTGGGAGCAGGCATCTACGCGTTCACCCACTCATGCACGTAGCCCGCAGCGCCCAATCTCCCTTTACCCGTGTCGCAGGCTTGCTGTACTTCCCGCGGGCGTCGCAGCGGCTTCATTTGGCCGCTCCACCCGTATCGCCGGCGGCTGGTGGCGTCTCGGCTCGCGCGCGCTTGCGTTTGCCCTTGACCACCACTTCTTCAGCCTCAGGCGCAGGCGCCGGCGGCAACTTGACTTCGGTAGTCAAAACCAGCACCTGGCCAAAACGGTCGATGCCCGCCGACGGTACGCAAATGATCCGCGCAAACGCATAGCCAGCTTCGCGCTCCAGCTTGACCACACGCGCCACTGGCAAGCCAGGCAGGTAGGTGCCGTCAATGCCGGAGGTAACCAGCTGGTCCCCTTCCTGAACATCGACGTTGGCCGCCAAAAAGCGCAATTCCATTGCGCCACCTGCTGACCCGTCATGCGAGGCACCGCCGTAGGCGATGGCGCGCAGGCCATTGCGCACCACTTGAACCGGGATCGCCTGGTTCTTATCCGTCAGCAGAGAGACCTCCGCCGTAAATGGAAACGCCCGGATGATCTGTCCCATCACGCCCGAAGCATCAGTCACCACCATGCCGGCCTTGACGTCATGGGTCAGGCCCTTGTCGATAATGACCTTGCGTGTGAACGGATCGCGCGCGTCATAGAGCACTTCAGCCGCCAGCGCCTGCACCGGCAATCGACCGCGCATCGCCAACAGGTCGCGCAGGGTAGCATTCTCGCGTTCGACCTGTGCCAGGCGCAAGGTATCCTTTGCCGCTTCCAGTCTGATTGATTTCAGACGCGCATTCTCTTCGATCAGGCCGCGTTGGTCGCTCGCGTAGCGCGCCGCGTTGCTGGCCGCCTGACCTGGTGCATGCGCTGCGCGCTGCAGCGGGTACAGGATGGACGCAACCACCAGCCGCCCCGGTTCCAGCAGCTTGTAGCGTGCGTCAAGCACCAGCAAAAGCAGCGAAAGCGCGGCGTAAGCCGCCAGACGCGCCAGAGCGGAAGGGCCTTGCCGAAAAAACGGTGGTGGCGCGTATTCCATGCGGCCTGGTCCTGCTATTGCCCGCCCGGCAGGTGGTGAAGGATGCTTGCGCGACCCGGGAGATCAGCGCCTGAGCCGGTGAACAGCAAACGGCACCCCGGGACGCTCACGCCCACCTCAATCGTTGGTGAAGATGCCGCCCAGCTTTTCCATGCGCTCCAGAGCCATGCCGGAGCCACGCACCACACAAGTCAGCGGATCCTCGGCAACAATCACGGGGAGCCCGGTTTCTTCCATCAACAGGCGATCGAGGTCACGCAACAAGGCGCCGCCGCCGGTAAGTACCATGCCTTTTTCGGCAATGTCCGCACCCAGTTCAGGGGGCGTTTGCTCCAGAGCCGATTTGACCGCAGACACGATCGAGTTGAGCGGATCGGTCAATGCCTCGAGGATTTCGTTGGAGGAAATGGTGAACGAACGGGGGATGCCTTCGGCGAGGTTGCGCCCCTTGACTTCCATTTCCTTGACTTCCGAGCCGGGGAACGCCGAGCCAATCTGCTTCTTGATGCTCTCCGCCGTGGTCTCACCGATCAGCATGCCGTAGTTGCGGCGGATGTAGTTGATGATGGCTTCGTCGAACT
>CAYUEG010000078.1:0-18035 GCA_964443245.1 uncultured Burkholderiales bacterium
TCCACAGGATGCTGCCGGATTTGATCGGCAGCAGGCCGACCAGGCATTTGAGCAGCGTGGTCTTGCCCACGCCATTGCGGCCCAGCAGCGTGGTGCAGGCGGCATCGGGGATCTCCATGGAGAGATTGCGCAGCGTATGGCTGCCGCCATAGAACTGGTTGACGTTGTCGAGGGTCAGCATGCGCTATCTCTTTATGGTGGCCACGCTTCGGCCCCTCACCTGCCCAAGTACACTTCGATCACGCGCTCATCGCCCTGCACCTGGGCCATCGGCCCTTCGGCGAGGACACTGCCCTCGTGCAGCACCGTGACGGTGCCATCGGCGCCCGCGAGTTTGGCGACAAAGTCCATGTCGTGTTCCACCACCACCACCGAGTATTTGCCCGCCAGCGTGAGAAAGAGGTCGGCGCTCTTCATGGTTTCTTCATCGGTCATGCCGGCCACCGGTTCGTCCAGCAGCAACAGGCGCGGCTCCTGCATCAGCAGCATGCCGATCTCCAGCCACTGCTTCTGGCCGTGGGAAAGCAAACCAGCCGGCTCATGGGCACGGTGGGTCAGCGCAATCTCGGCCAGGGTCTGGCCAATCAGGTCGTGCTGGACGCCGGTGAGCTTGGCCTTCAGGCTGGCGAAGACCGATTTGTCGGTCTTCATCGCCAGTTCCAGGTTCTCGTACACGGTGTGGTTCTCGTAGACGGTCGGCTTCTGGAACTTGCGGCCGATGCCGGCCTTGGCAATTTCCGGCTCCGTCAGTTTGGTCAGGTCAATCGTCTGGCCGAAGAAGGCCGTCCCTTCGTCAGGGCGGGTCTTGCCGGTGATCACATCCATCATGGTGGTCTTGCCCGCGCCATTCGGGCCGATGATGCAGCGCAGCTCGCCACGCTCGATGGTCAGCGTCAGTTTGTTGAGCGCCTTGAAGCCGTCGAAACTGACCGTAATGTCGTCCAGATACAGGATCGGCCCGTGAACGGTGTCGACTTCGCCGGTGACCACGCGGCCATCGATGCCGGCCGCATCCCCCGCCGGGCCGCGAATGTCGCTCATGCCTGCACCTTCGACACCGTGCCCCCATCGGCTGCCTGGTTCGGCGGCACATTACCGGTCTGGCCGCCATCGCCATTCCTGCGCTTGCCCAGCGCCTTCATTGCCCCCAACACACCGTTGGGCAGAAAGAGCGTAACCGCGATGAACAACGCGCCGAGGAAAAACAGCCAGTATTCGGGAAACGCTACCGTCAGCCAGCTCTTCGCGCCGTTCACGATGCCCGCGCCAAGAATGGCTCCCACCAACGTTCCCCGGCCACCCAGCGCGACCCAGATGGCGATTTCGATCGAGTTGGCCGGCGACATCTCGGAAGGATTGATGATGCCCACCTGCGGCACATACAGGGCACCGGCCACGCCGCACATCATGGCCGACAGCGTCCAGATGAACAGCTTGTAGTGCACCGGGTTGTAACCGGAGAACATCACGCGGCTCTCGGCATCGCGAATCGCCGTCAGCACACGTCCGAGCTTGGAAGTGACAATCCAGCGCGCCATCAAGAGCATGCCGATCAGGGTGGCGGCAGAAAGCATGAACAGCGTCATCCGCATGCCGGAAGTGGCAATCGGAATGTCGAGGATGCGCTTGAAGTCGGTAAAGCCGTTGTTGCCGCCGAAGCCGGTATCGTTGCGGAAAAACAGCAGCATGAAGGCGAAGGTCATCGCCTGGGTGATGATGGAGAAGTAGACGCCCTTGATGCGCGAGCGGAAGGCGAAGAACCCGAACACGAAGGCCAGCAAGCCCGGCACCAGCACCACCAGCAGCAGGGCATACCAGAAGTGCTCGGTGAAGCTCCAGTACCAGGGCAGCTCCTTCCAGTCCAGGAACACCATGAAATCGGGCAGCGGCAGCTTGTACACGCCATCCAGGCCGATCTGGCGCATCAGATACATGCCCATGGCGTAGCCGCCCAGCGCGAAGAACAGGCCGTGCCCGAGGGAAAGAATGCCGGTATAGCCCCAGATCAGATCCATCGCCAGCGCCACCATGGCGTAACACATGATCTTGCCGATCAGCGCCACGCGGTAATCGGAGATGTAGAACAGGCTGTCCTTGGGCAGCACCAGGTTGCACACCGGGAACACCACGAAGGCGAGGAACGCGAAGGCGCCCACCACCATCCAGCCGCGCGGGCCGTACAGGCGCGAGAACAGGGAGGCAGGAATCGGCGGTGCCATGCTCAGTTGTCCGCAAAGCGCCCCTTGAGCGCAAAGATGCCCTGCGGCCGTTTCTGGATGAAGATGATGATGAACACCAGGATGCAGATCTTGGCGAGCACCGCGCCGGCCACGCCTTCGAGGAACTTGTTGGCGATCCCCAGGCCCATGGCGGCGTAGACCGTACCGGCCAGTTGGCCCACGCCACCCAGCACTACTACCATGAAGGAATCGACGATATAACTCTGCCCCAGATCCGGGCCGACATTGCCGATTTGCGAGAGCGCGCAACCGGCCAGCCCGGCAATCCCCGAACCGAGCCCGAAAGCGACGGTATCGATGCGTTTGGTCGGTACGCCCACACACGAGGCCATGGCGCGATTCTGCGTCACCGCACGGACGAACAGCCCCAGGCGCGTGCGCGTCAGCATCACCCACACCATGCACAGCACGAAGAGCGCAAAGCCGATGATCACGATGCGGTTGTAGGGCAACACCACGCCAGAGAGCAACTCCACCCCGCCGGACATCCACACCGGGTTTTCCACCTGCACGTTCTGCGCGCCGAAAATCGACCGGCAGGCCTGGATCAGCATCAGGCTGATGCCCCAGGTGGCGAGCAGGGTTTCCAGCGGCCGGCCGTAGAGAAAGCGGATCACGCCGCGCTCCAGCGCCATGCCAACCAGTGCGGCCACGGCAAACGACACCGGCACCGCTGCGAGCAGATACCAGTCAAAAGCCCCGGCGAAATGGGCCTTGAAGAGGTTCTGCACCACGTAGGTGGCATAGGCGCCCACCATGATCAGCTCGCCGTGGGCCATGTTGATCACCCCCATCAGGCCATACGTGATGGCCAGACCCAGCGCCGCCAGCAGCAGGATCGACCCCAGGCTGATGCCGGTGAAGGCTTGTCCGATGCGCTCGCCGGTCGACAGTTTGCTCTGCACGGCATCGAGCGAGCGCTGCGCCGCCGCGCGGATGTCGGCATCGGGCTCGACAAAGTCGCCCCCGTCGGCTTTTGACTTGCGCGCCAACAGGCCAAGCAGCAACGTCTTGGTGCTGGGGTTGTTGCTGGCGGCAAGCGCCGCAATCGCCGCCATGCGGGCCGGCTTGTCCCCGGCGCTCAGCTGGATCGCCGCCTGCGTCAGGGCCAGGATCGCCTTGATCTCCGGGTCCGATTCCTTTTCCACCGCCTTGGCAATCGCCGGCAGCATGCTCTCTTCGGCATTGCCCTGCAGTTCCCGCGCGGCGGCCAGGCGTGCCGCCTTCTCCGGGGAGGAGAGCTTCAATGCGGCAATCGCAGTCGAGAGCTCCTTGCGGACGCGGTTGTTGATCACCACATCGTCCAGGCCCTCCGGCAGTGCCGCGACAGCCTTGCCGCTCAGGGCATCCGTGCCCTTGCCCTCACGGACAATCAGGACAATCTTCTTTTCCTGGTTCGCCTGCACCGCATCGTCCGCCAGTGCCTGCAGCAGCGGGATGGCACTTTCATCGGCAGCGGCAACAATCCGGGCAATCGCAGCCAACTTGTCGTCGGGCTCACCATACGCCAGTTTTTCCAATACGTCCGGCGACACCGCCAGCACCACGGCTGCGTGGCCCATGAGGGCCAGCAGCATCACGTATTGCAAAAGCAGGCGAAAAACCACTCTCACGATGGACGTTCCATCACGCATTCTTCAAGCGCATCTTCATTGCAGACCCGGCAGACATCGTCTTTCGGGAGGGCGCGCGGGACCGCTTCAAACATTGTTGCGGAGGAGGAGGTCGCAAATTGCACGGCCCCGCGCGTGATCAGTCAAGTTCGCTACCGTGCGGCCCGCACCTGGATGCGTGCCGCACGATGACCGGACTTATTTCTTCTCGGGCTCATCCTTCTTCTTGTCGTTGCCGGGAATGTAGGGGCTCCAGGGTTGTGCCTTGATCGGGCCCTTGGTCTTCCACACGACGTTGAACTGGCCGTCGGCCTTCACTTCACCGATCAGGACCGGCTTGTGCAGGTGATGGTTCTTCTCGTCCATCTTGGCGATGAAGCCCGACGGTGCCTTGAAGGTCTGGCCGTTGATGGCGGGGATGATCTTGTCGGTTTCGACCGATTTCGCCTTGGCCGCCGCCTGCGCCCACATGTGCACGCCGATGTAGGTGGCTTCCATCGGATCGTTCGTCAGCGGCTTGTCCGCACCCGGCAGTTTCTTGGCCTTGGCGTAGGCGGCCCACTTCTTCTTGAACTCGTCGTTGGTCGGGTTCTTCACCGACATGAAGTAGTTCCATGCGGCCAGATGGCCTACCAGCGGTTTGGTATCGACGCCACGCAGTTCTTCCTCGCCCACCGAGAAGGCGACGACCGGCACATCCTTCGCTTTCAGGCCGGCATTGCCCAGCTCCTTGTAGAACGGCACGTTGGAATCACCATTGATGGTCGACACCACGGCCGTCTTGCCGCCCTGGGAGAACTTCTTGATGTCGGCCACGATGGTCTGGTAATCGCTGTGACCGAACGGGGTGTACTTCTCGTCGATGTCCTTGTCGTCCACGCCTTTCGACTTGAGGAAGGCACGCAGGATCTTGTTGGTGGTGCGCGGATACACATAGTCGGTACCGAGCAACACCCAACGCTTGGCGCCGCCGCCTTCCTTGCTCATCAGGTACTCCACGGCCGGGATCGCCTGCTGGTTGGGGGCAGCACCGGTGTAATACACGTTCTTGGACAGTTCTTCCCCTTCGTACTGCACCGGGTAGAACAGCAGGCTGTTCAGCTCTTCAAACACCGGCAGCACCGACTTGCGAGACACCGAGGTCCAGCAACCGAAGGTCACGGCCACCTTGTCCTTGGAAATGAGCTGGCGGGCCTTCTCGGCAAACAGCGGCCAGTTGGAGGCCGGGTCTACCACCACCGGCTCCAGTTTCTTGCCGAGGACACCGCCCTTGGCATTGATTTCGTCGATCGCCATCAGTGCAACGTCCTTGAGCACCGTTTCGGAGATGGCCATGGTGCCCGACAGCGAGTGCAGGATGCCCACCTTGATGGTCTCCTGTGCCTGGGCCATGGAAGCCCCCATGCCGGCGATGGCAAGCGAGACGCTCACCGTGATTTGTTTGAGGAATGATCTGCGTTGCATGTGGACAACCTCCCAGTAATAGTAGATGCGGTAGTAAATGCGGTGAAACATGAATGCCCAAATCCGGAACTGCGGCGCCAGGTACACACACGCAGATCACTGGTACGACTAGAGCATACGGCGTGCCAGTTGCCGGAAACCCTTGTGCCACAACGGTCTTGGGCATGGCGTCAGTTTCAGTCCGGCCTTCCGCCAAGGGCGCGCGGCACATGGACGCACCATGAAGGAACGCGCCGCGAAGGTCGCGCACCATTTGCGTGCGGGCCTGCCATGCGCGCCTCGCCCGGCTCGTCGCCCGCACGTGACCCCTCAGCCATGCCGGTCGGAAGACGGCGACGCGCGCGCGCCGGCTGCAGCAGGAACGCGACTTGCATGGATTGCTTTGCAACCAGCATTCGGTATCAGTTAAGCTCCCGCAGCGCCACTGCCCTTGCCCGGAACCCCATGGAACTGACCCCTCGCGAACGCGACAAGCTGCTGATCTTCACGGCGGCCCTGCTCGCCGAGCGCCGCAAGGCGCGCGGCCTGAAACTCAACTACCCGGAGAGCGTAGCCCTGATCAGCGCAGCCATCATGGAAGGTGCCCGCGACGGGCGTACGGTGGCCGAGTTGATGAGCGAGGGCACCCGCATCCTCACCCGCGCCGATGTGATGGAAGGTGTGCCGGAAATGATTCCCGACATTCAGGTCGAGGCCACGTTTCCTGATGGAACCAAACTGGTGACGGTCCACCATCCGATTCCATGAAGGCGGGTCTACGCCTGTTGGCAGCACTGGCCATGTTCACGGCCCTGCCCTGGCACGTCGAAGCCCATGAAGTGAGCAGCAAGGACTGGATCACGGCCGGTGAACGCGTACACGGTGGCTATGGCAGCCTGATCGCCCTCGGGGTGCGTATCGGCCTGGATGCACGCGAACGCCTGTCGGCCCAACCACGTGATCTGGATGTCACCTACTTCGATGGGGAGAAAACGCCATGTGCCTGCATCGTGGACGGCATCCTGATTGCGACGTCGGCCAGCCCGGGGCAAGGTTCGCTGCGCGTCAGCCCCGAGCGCGCACCGGCGGGCGCCTTTGGCACCGCCCTGATTCGCCATCGCAAGACCGGCGCCGCAGTGCGCTACACCGTCCCGGCAAGTGCCTTTCCGAAGCTCGCCGCCATCAATCGCGAGCAGGATGCCAAAGGGCGCCACGAAGCCGTCATGGCTGCGGAAGCAAGCAGCTGGTTCACGGTGGAGCGCATCACCACCCCCTGAATCGGACCAGACTGGCGCACCCGTTCGCTCTCCACTGACAGGAACACACCATGATCCCCGGACAATTCGACATTCAGCCAGGCGAGATTGAAATCAACGCCGGTCGCCCGACCCGCAAGCTGGTGATCGCCAACACCGGCGACCGCCCGGTGCAGGTTGGCTCGCACTTCCACTTTCATGAAACCAACAGCGCATTGCGCTTTGATCGCGACGCCGCCTACGGCATGCGCCTCAACATTGCCGCCGGCACTGCGGTGCGCTTTGAGCCGGGGCAGGAGCGCACCGTCGAGCTGGTGGCGCTGGCGGGTGATCGCAAGGTGTTCGGTTTCAACGCAAAAGTCATGGGCAAGCTCAAAGGGAGCGTCAAATGAAGATCTCCAGACAAGCCTATGCCGAGATGTTCGGCCCCACCACAGGCGATCGGGTGCGCCTGGCCGATACCGAACTGTGGATTGAGATCGAAAAGGACTTCACCACCTACGGTGAGGAGGTCAAATTTGGCGGCGGCAAGGTGATCCGCGACGGCATGGGCCAGAGCCAGCGCCTGCACAAGGATGTGGTCGACACCGTCATCACCAACGCCGTCATCATCGATCACTGGGGCATCGTCAAGGCCGACATCGGCCTGAAGGATGGCCGCATCTTCGGCATCGGCAAGGCCGGCAACCCGGACATTCAATCGGGCGTCACCATCGCCATCGGCGCCGCCACGGAAGTGATCGCCGGCGAGGGCATGATCGTCACCGCCGGCGGCATCGACACCCATATCCACTTCATTTGCCCGCAGCAGATTGAAGAGGCTTTGATGAGCGGCGTCACCACCATGATCGGCGGCGGCACCGGGCCGGCCGCCGGTACCTCGGCCACTACCTGCTCCCCCGGACCGTGGCACATCCATTCGATGCTGTCAGCGGCAGAAGCCTTCCCGATGAACCTCGGCTTTCTGGGCAAGGGCAATGTCTCGCAACCTGGCCCGATCCGCGAACAGGTCCAGGCCGGCGCCGTGGGCCTGAAGCTCCACGAGGACTGGGGTACCACCTACGCTGCGATTGACACCTGCCTCGGCGTCGCCGAAAAGATGGATGTGCAGGTGGCGATCCACACCGACACCCTGAACGAAGGCGGCTTCCTGGAGAACACCGTGGCGGCCTTCAAGGGGCGCGGCATCGCCACCTTCCACACCGAAGGTGCGGGCGGCGGGCACGCACCCGACATCATGAAGATCTGCGGCGAGGCCAACGTCCTGCCCTCCTCCACCAATCCGACCATGCCCTACACCATGAACACGGTGGACGAGCATCTCGACATGCTGATGGTGTGCCACCATCTCGACTCGGCCATCGCCGAAGACATTGCCTTCGCCGAGAGCCGCATCCGCCGCGAGACGATTGCGGCCGAAGACATCATGCATGACATCGGCGCGATCTCGATGATGAGTTCCGACAGCCAGGCCATGGGCCGGGTCGGCGAAGTCATCACACGCACCTGGCAGACCGCCCACAAGATGAAAACCCAGCGCGGCGCGCTCATGGGGAACGGGGTACACGCACACGACAAGGCGGACAACTTCCGCGTCAAGCGCTACGTGGCCAAATACACCATCAACCCGGCGATCACGCACGGCATCAGCCACGTGGTGGGCTCGATCGAAGCCGGCAAGGTGGCGGACCTCGTGCTGTGGAAGCCGATGTTCTTCGGCGTCAAACCGTCGATGATCCTGAAGAGCGGCATGATCGCCGCCGCGCAGATGGGCGATGCCAACGCGTCGATCCCGACGCCGCAGCCGGTGTATTCGCGGCCGATGTTCGGCGCGTATGGCAAGGCGATCCGCAGTTCGATGATTTTTGTATCGCAGGCCGGGCTCGACGCCGGCATCGGCGAGCAACTCGGCCTCACCAAGCCGCTCGTCGCGGTCAAGAACATTCGCGGCGTGCGCAAGCAGCACATGATTCACAACGATCTGTGCCCGACCATGGAAATCGACCCGGAAACCTACGAGGTGCGCGCCAACGGCGAGTTGCTGGTGTGCGAGCCGGCCAAGGTCTTGCCGATGGCACAACGCTACTTCCTGTTCTGACCATGCTGACACTGAAAGAGCGCATCCCGCCCGTTGCAAAGGTGGATGCCGAACTGGCCCTGCCCTACGAACTGCGCGAGAAAAGCCGCCAGCGCGCCACCCTCACCGGCGGTGCGCGTGCCGGCGAGGAGGCCGCATTGTTCCTGCCGCGCAATACCGTGCTGCGCGGTGGCGATTGCTTGAGCGGCGTCGACGATGACGGCACGCCTTGCGTTGTGCGCGTGCTCGCAG
This sequence comes from uncultured Burkholderiales bacterium, assembly GCA_964443245.1. GTDB lineage: Bacteria > Pseudomonadota > Gammaproteobacteria > Burkholderiales > JAEUOS01 > CANJDH01. The sequence goes on from CAYUEG010000078.1 coordinate 8,882, forward strand.
CACCCGAGACGGTGCTCGAGGTCGAGTGCCACGACGCCGACGAGTTCGCCCGTTGCGCCTATCACCTGGGCAACCGCCACACGCCGGTGCAAATCATCGGACGCAAGCAGGACGGGCATTTCTCGCTGCGCATTCGCGCCGACCACGTGCTGGCCGAGATGCTCGACGGCCTGGGGGCCCATTCGCACGAGATGCAGGCGCCGTTCGAACCCGAAGCTGGCGCGTATTCGGGCAATGCGGGCGGGCATTCGCATGTGGGCGGCCACGATGACGATCACGGCCACGATCATGGCCACGACCACGCGCACCATCACGGACATCATCACGGGCAAGCCGGCCACAGCCACGCGCCGCATCCCGGCAGCCGCATGCCGGTACACGAGCCGAAGATTCATCGGCCAGATCCTGAAAAGTGGCCTGCCAAATGGAAGGGCACGCAGGACAAATGACTGTGCCGGCTGCACCTTCTCACGTCGATTCGGCCGTGTCGCCACTGGCCTTGCTGCGCCTGCTGCATCTCGCCAGCCCGACACTGCCGGTCGGCGCCTATAGCTATTCGCAGGGGCTGGAATCGGCGATTGACGCAGGCATCGTCAGCAACGAAGCCACCGCGCTCGCGTGGATTGCCGACACGCTGACCTGGTCGGTGGCGCGCCTCGAAGCGCCGGTGTTCTGCCGCCTGCAGCAGGCCTGGGCGGCGCATGACCATACCGCGGTACAGCACTGGAACGATTTCTTTCTGGCTTCGCGTGACAGCGCCGAGTTTCGCGCCGAGACGGTGCAGATGGGTTATTCGCTAGCCAAGCTGCTGCGCGACGTGTTTCCTTCCGAAAAGCGTGTAGAAGCGCTCCCACCAACGGTTTCCGAGGCATCTACCTCGTTCCCCAGCGCCATGGCGCTGGCCTGCGTGCTGCTCGAGACGCCGCCTGCCGCCTCGGTACACGCCTATCTGTTTGCCTGGGCGGAGAACCAGGTGTTGGGCGCCCTCAAGGCGGTGCCGCTCGGCCAGGTGGCCGGGCAGCGCATGCTGTTTGCGCTCGAACCTGCCCTGCTTGAGGCTGCTACCATCGCCCTCGCTCTTCCTGACGATGACATCTCCAACTGGACGCCGGGATTGTCATTTCTCTCGATGCGCCACGAAACCCAGTACAGCCGAATCTTTCGATCATAGGAAACTCCATGAGTACTCAACCCGCTTCTTCCCCGCTGCGTGTCGCCGTGCCTGGACCAACGCCGCAGCACAACCCGCTGCGGGTCGGTATTGGCGGCCCCGTCGGCTCCGGCAAAACCGCCCTGTGCGAAATGCTGTGCAAGGGCATGCGCGACCATTACGACATGGGTGTCATCACCAACGACATCTACACCAAGGAAGACATGGAAATCCTGTTGCGTGCCGGCGCCCTGCCGCCCGAACGCATCATGGGTGTCGAGACCGGCGGCTGCCCGCATACGGCGATCCGCGAAGATGCCTCGATCAATCTCGAAGCCATCGCGCGCATGCAGGCCGACTTTCCCCACCTCGACCTGATCCTGGTCGAATCCGGCGGTGACAACCTCGCGGCAACCTTCAGCCCCGAACTCTCGGACCTCACGCTGTACGTGATTGACGTGGCCGGCGGCGAGAAGATTCCACGCAAGGGCGGGCCCGGCATCACGCGCTCGGATCTGCTGATCATCAACAAGACCGACCTCGCCCCGCACGTGGGGGCCAATCTTGACATCATGGCGTCGGATGCAAAAAAGCAGCGCGGCAACCGGCCATTCATCTTCACCAACCTGCGCGAAGGCAAGGGGGTGGCCGAGGTGATTGCCTTCATCCGCAGGGAAGGTCTGCTGGACGAAGCGCGCAAGCACCGGCACTGAGGACCACATGCAGTCGACGACGCCGGGTTGAGCGCATGGCTGAAGCCACCACGTTGCTGCCGCAACTGCTGCCGTTGGCGGGGCTGACCTTCCTGCTCGGGCTGCGCCACGGCATGGACCCCGACCACCTGGCCGTGGTGGACAACCTCACGCGCTACAACGCCGGCCATGCGCCGGAGCGGGCGCGCTGGTGCGGCCTGTTCTTCTCACTCGGCCACGGTGCCATGGTGACGCTGGTTGCCGCCCTGCTGGCGCTGGCCGCCAGTGCGCGGCACATTCCACCCTGGGTGGAAACGGCCGGCAACCTCATTTCGGTCGGTTTTCTGTTCGCCATCGGCCTCCTCAATCTGATGACACTGGCGCGCACACCGGCGCACCAGAGCGCGGCACCGCGCGGCTTGCGCAGCCGCCTGGCGCCCGGGTGGATGCGGCGTGCCACCGAGGTGTCACACCCGGCGCTGATCTCGCTGATCGGTGCCGCCTTCGCCATTTCGATGGACACCATGAGCCAGGCTGCCGTGTTCTCGCTGGCCGCTTCAGGCGAGTTCGCCTGGAGCGTGGCGATTCTGCTGGGCCTGATCTTCACGCTCGGCATGCTGGTGGTGGATGCGGCCAACGGCCTGTGGGTCTATCGCCTGATCAACGGTGCTGGTGCCAGCGCCGTCTGGTCGCGCCGCCTGACGCTGACCATCGGCCTGCTCAGTCTGGGCATTGCCCTGTTCGGGTTGCTGCGGCTGGCCAACCAGCATCTGGATCACTGGTATGACGCCCATGCGCTGCATCTGGGCATGGCGACCATGGTATTGCTGGCCGCCGTGTACCTGATCGACAAACATCGGCGCACCGCCCCCTGAGGATCTCCGGGACTCGGCGGTAGCCTATTTGGTGCCGAACAAGCGGTCGCCCGCATCCCCCAATCCGGGCAGGATGTAGGCGTGATCATTGAGCTCGCGGTCAACCGACGCCGTATAGATGGTGACATCGGGATGTTGCTTGAGTACCAGGTCAATCCCGTGCCGGGCCGCCAACAGACAGATGAACCGGATCGAACGCGCGCCCTTGGCTTTCAGACGGTCCAGCGCGGCACAAACGGAATGGCCGGTCGCCAGCATCGGATCGAGCACGATGACCATACGCTCGCCGATATCATCGGGCACCTTGAGGTAGTACTCGACTGCATCCAGCGTTGCCGGATCGCGATACAGACCGACATGGCCGACGCGTGCCGCCGGTACCAGGTCGAGCATGCCATCGAGCATGCCGAGGCCGGCGCGCAGGATCGGCACGAAGCACAGCTTCTTTCCCGCCAGCAGCGGTGCGTCCATTTCCTCCAGAGGCGTCGTGATGCGCTGCATCGCCATGGGCAGATCGCGCGTTGCCTCGTAGAGCATCAGCGGCGAGAGCTCGCGCAGCAGCAGGCGAAACTCGCCGGTGGAGGTTTGCTGGCGGCGCATCAGCGTCAGCTTGTGCTGCACCAGCGGATGGTTGATGATGACCGGGTTGAGACTCATGTGCCGTCGCCTGAAGATGAACGCTGGCGCAATGCCGTTCTACGCCTGCGCCATGCGGTACTCGGCCAGATCGTTCCACACCGTCTGATCGATCAGCTTGCCGCCCGCCACGGTGAAGCGGTCAATGAAGCGGATGCCGCCAAACGCCACGCCATCCGGCCATTCCCCACCCAGGGTGCCGTAACAGTAGACGATCGTGCCCTCCGCCGCCGGTGCTTCGTCAAACCGGTCATAGGTTTTCTTGACGAAGCGATAGCGCGGCTTGGCCCACTCGATCAGCTGCGGCAGGCTGGTAAACGTGGCCGGGCCGGGAAATTGCATCCAGAAACCCGGCGCGAGCATGGATTGGGCCAGCGCCAGATCACGATCTTCCATGGCCGCCAGATAGGCCCGTACAACATCGGATGCGCTCATGCTTCCCTCCTTAATCGAATCAGGTATCCGCCCGACTTCTCGTCCAGGTCCAGTGACAGCAGGCGATGCTTCTGTGCATCCTCCAGCAGATCGCTGAAGGCTCGATAGCCGTAGTAACTCTCGCTGAAACCCGGGTTGCGCCGCTTCAGCGTTTGCTTGACCATCGACCCCCAGATCTTGTCGTCCGCGCCACGCTCGGCCGCCAGGGCCTCGATGGTTTCGATCACCAGGTCAAGCGCTTCCTGGCGCTTGTCGTCGCCGCTTTTCTCCTTCCTGGCTGCGGACACCTTGCCGGCACCATCGCCGGACGCCGGAGCAGCCACCGCGGCAGCGCCCGTACCTGCCTTGGCCGGGGTCTTTTTGACCGCCCGGCTCTTCTTGGCTTCCTGCTCACGCACCAGATCATCGTAAAAGATGAACTCGTCGCAATTGGCAATTAGAAGGTCCGAAGTGGAGTTCTTGACGCCGACACCGATCACGGTCTTGTTGTTCTCACGCAATTTCGATACCAGCGGCGAAAAATCGGAATCGCCGCTGATGATGACAAAGGTGTCGACATGCGCCTTGGTATAGCAAAGGTCCAGGGCATCGACCACCATGCGGATGTCCGCCGAGTTCTTGCCCGACATGCGCACGTGCGGGATTTCGATCAGTTCGAAGGAGGACTCGTGCATCGCGCCCTTGAATTCCTTGTAGCGGTCCCAGTCGCAATAGGCCTTCTTGACCACGATGCTGCCCTTGAGCAGCAGGCGCTCCAGCACACGGGCAATGTCGAATTTGGCGTACTTGGCGTCGCGCACGCCCAGCGCCACGTTCTCGAAATCGCAGAACAGGGCCATGTTGTTGATGTCGGGTTGGGCAGCCATCGGGCTTTTCCTGAGTCGTGAGAGCAACGCATCGCACTTTACACCCCGCTTGCCCAGCCAGCATGCAGCAGGGGCCTGACCCCATGCCGGTAAAATCGCGCCCGCAGACGAAATCTTTGCCTTCTCTGCCTGTCTTACCCTTCCCCCACCCCTTTTGCACTGCGCCGCCCCGTGTTCCGCTTTCTGCTTGCCTCCATCCTGGTTGCCTCCGGTCTCACGCTTGCCCCCCCCGTGCTGGCGGGGCACCTCCTGGTGCTTAACTCGGAGGGGGACACGCTCAGCGTGGTGGATGTGAACGAAAAAAAGGAGTTGCGGCGCATTCGTGTCGGCAGCGGCCCGCATCACTTGATGGCGCTGCCGGATGACTCTGCGCTCGTCGTCGGCCTCACCAGCGTCAACAAGCTGGCCTTCCTCGACCGCAAAACCGGCGAAGTGACCAAGACCGTCTCCATGCTGGACCCGTACCAGATGGCGTTTTCGCCGGATCGCAAGACTTTTGTGACCACTGCCCTGCGCATGAACTACGTCGACATTTATGCCGGCGACCTTTCCAACACCACCAAACCGCTGGCCCGCGTCAAGACCGGTGACATGCCCAGCCACCTGGTGTTTTCACCGGACAGCAAGTTCGTCTACGTGACCGAACAGGGTGGCAACGCCATCGTCCAGATTGATGTGGCAGCGGGCAAGGTCGTCAGGCGCGTCCCCGTGGGGCTGGCGCCCGCCGGCATCTGGCTCACCCCGGATGGCAAGCACCTTCTGGTGGGCATCATGGGCGAGAATTTCGTCGCCGTAGTGGACCGCGAGAGCTTCAAGGTCACCGGCAAGATCATCACCGGCAAGGGCGCGCACAACTTCCTGCCGATGGGTGACAAACGCCGCCTGCTCGTCACCAACCGCGCCGAAGACACCATCTCCATCATCGACATGACCACCCTGAAGGTGCTCGAAACCTTCAAGGCGCCTGGCAACCCGGACTGCATGGAGCTGACGCGCGATGGCAAGACGCTCTGGTACACCGCCCGCATCGCCAAGAAGGTCGTGGCGATCGACATGGCCACCAAAGCCGTGGTGGCCTCGGTGCCGGTGGGCCGGTCGCCGCACGGCCTCTACTTCTTCGATCATGCCCCGCGCGAATAGGATTCCCCGCCGGTCGTTCTGCGCTGGATTGCGGCTCTGGGCCGCCCTTTTTCTGGCCTGCGGTGCGGCCACCAGCCATGCAGCAGCCGAATGCGCCGGCACCGTGTACCTCACCATCGACACCGGCTCGATGTCGCAGGCACAGCTGATCGCCGACACGCTCGCCAAACACCAGGTCAAGGCCACGTTTTTCCTCGCCAACGAGAAAACCGTCAACGGCGACCACTCCCTCGATGACGGCTGGAAGCCGCTCTGGCAGCGCCTCGCAGCCGAAGGCCATCGCTTTGGCTCACACACCTTCGACCATGTGTACTTTCGCGGTGGTGACATGGGCAGTACTGCCGTGCGTGCCAAACCGCAGTTCGGCCCCAACGCGGGGCGTGCCCAGCAATGGGACCAGGCTGCCTTTTGCGGCGAGCTGGACCGCGTAAAAACGCGTTTCCAGGCGCTCACCGGTGCCACCCTTGCACCGCTCTGGCGTGCCCCCGGCGGCTACACCACGCCCAATACGCTCAAGTGGGCCAGGGCATGCGGCTACGCCCATGTAGGGTGGAGCCCGGCCGGCTTCCTGGGGGACGAACTGCCCTCTGACAAGCATCCCAACCAGGCCTTGCTGGCGCGCGCCGTGCGCAACATCAAGGGTGGCGACGTGCTGATGATGCATACCGGCATCTGGTCGCGCAAGGAAGCCTTTGCGCCGATGCTGGACCCGCTCCTCACGCAACTCAAGGCACGCAAGCTGTGCTTTGCCACGGTGCCGGATGCCGGCTATCCGGCCACACCATGAACGCCTTGCAAGACGCTTTCGACGCCGTGCTGGGCTGGGTGTTCTCGACCCTGGTGCAGCCGGTCCTGTTCCATGCCCACCTGATGCACCACTGGGAGGAGGCCTACCTGGGTACCGAAGTGGCCCTGATCGGCGCGCTGGAGATCCTGCTGCTGGCGCTGATTGTGGTGCCGATGGAAAAGTGGCGCCCGTTCGAGCGGGCGCAGGATGCCAGCGCGATTCGTACCGACTTCGCCTATACCCTGATCAATCGCCTGGGCCTGTTGCCGCTGCTGCTCTTCACCGTGACCCTGCCCCTGGAAGCGGCGATCGACAGCCAGTTGCATGCCTGGGGCATTGCGCGCCCTTCGCTCGAGACGCTGATCCCGGGCCTGGAAAACAACCCCATCCTGCTGTTTGCCGCCTACCTTATCGTGCTCGATTTTGTCGCCTACTGGGTCCACCGTGGCCAGCACAGCCTCGGATGGTGGTGGCAAATGCACGCGGTGCATCACAGCCAGCGCGCCATGACGGTCTGGACCGAAAGCCGCAATCATTACCTGGACGATCTGCTGGGCGCGCTGATCTTCGTGCTGATTGCACGACTGATTGGCACGCCGGGCTCGCAGTTCATCTGGCTGGTATTTGCCTCGCGCCTCATCGAATCGCTTTCCCATGCCAACTGGCGCATCGGCTTCGGCGCCATCGGCTCACGCCTCCTGGTCGATCCGCATTTTCATCGCAACCACCACGCGATTGGTCTCGGGCACGAAGGCCGCGCACGCGGCTGCAACTTCGCCGTGCTGTTCCCGGTGTGGGACATGCTGTTCGGCACGGCGTACTTCAACGTGGCCAGGGATGCGACCGGCATTCGCGATCAGCTCAAGGGGCGTGACTATGGCGCCACCCTGCTGGCGCAGCAGTGGCTTGGGTTCAAGCGGTTGTTGCGGCTGGAGACACCGAGCAAGCTCTCTTCCAAGCCGCTCTGAAGCCAGGCTGACCCTCAGTCGCCGCCGCGCCCCGTCACACGGCCGCGCAGGGCCTTCACCTGCCCGCGCTGTACCTTGGCTTCCACCCGCTTGCGTTTCGCACTGCGTGAGGGCTTGGTGGGGCGGCGCACCGCAGGCGGCCTGGCCACGCTCTCGACCAGTTCATTCAGGCGCTGCAGCGCTTCGATCTTGTTGGCATCCTGGCTGCGCGCGTTCTGCGCCTTGATCACCAGCACGCCATCGGAGGTGATGCGCGAATCGTTCAGTTGCAGCAGGCGCTGCTTGTGGGCCTCGGCAAGTGAGGAGGCGCGAATGTCGAAACGCAGGTGGATCGCGCTGGAAACCTTGTTGACGTTCTGGCCGCCGGCGCCCTGGGCGCGGACTGCGGTCAGTTCCACTTCCTCAGGCGGAATCACGGCAAATCGGTTTCGCTGCCATCAGCCAGCAATTTGACCGCGGCTGGCTCCGGCAGGGCCTCGACCCCTTTGAGCTTGCGTTCCATCTGGCGCGAGCGCGTCTCGGCCGAATCGATCGAGTTGGCCACCGTCTGCAATTGCTGCTTGGCGCGTGCCAGCACTTCACCAAACTTGGAAAACTCGGTCTTGACCGCGCCCAGCACCAGCCACACTTCACTGGACCGCTTTTCGATTGCCAAGGTGCGAAAGCCCATCTGCAGGCTGTTGAGTAGTGCGGTGAGCGTAGTCGGCCCGGCGATGGTGACGCGGCACTCGCGCTGCAGCCAGTCAGTCAGCCCGGGGCGGCGCAGCACTTCGGCATACAAGCCTTCGGTCGGCAGGAACAGGATGCCGAAATCCGTGGTGTGCGGCGGCTCGATGTATTTGTCGCGAATCGTCTTGGCTTCCAGCTTGATGCGCGCTTCAAGCGCCTTCGACGCTTCTTCCATGCCGGCGGCGTCGGCCAGGTCTTGCGCGGCAACGATGCGCTCGTAATCTTCAATCGGAAACTTGGAATCGATCGGCAACCAGACCTGCTCGTCGCCCTCCCTGCCGGGCAAGCGGATCGCAAACTCGACGACATCCTTGCTGCGCGGCCGCGTCGCCACGTTGGTGGCGTACTGGTCGGGTGTGAGGATCTGCTCCAGCAGAGCGCCCAACTGCACTTCGCCCCACGTGCCGCGCGTCTTCACGTTCGTCAGCACGCGTTTGAGGTCGCCCACCCCCAGCGCGAGAGTCTGCATTTCGCCCAGACCTTTATGCACGGCTTCAAGGCGATCCGACACCAGTTTGAACGACTCCCCGAGACGTTGCTCGAGCGTGGCGTGCAACTTCTCATCCACCGTCTTGCGCATTTCCTCAAGCTTGGTGGCATTCTGCGTCTCGATGTCTTTCAGGCGCGCCTCCAGCGTGGCGCGCACGTCGGCCAGTTGCTGGTTGAGGCCGTCGCCAAAACGCTTCAGGGTATTGGCGCTTTCCTCGCGGCCGGTGCTCGCCTGCTGGGCGTTCGCCGCCAGATGCTCGTCAATCGTCTTCTGGACCGTGGCGAGCCGCTCTTCGACGTTCTTCTGCAGGGCGACGAGGCGCAGCTCATTGGCATCGGTGAGCTTGACCAGTTGCTGCGCAAAACCGTCGATCTGGTTGTTCTGCA
>CAYUEG010000079.1:0-1573 GCA_964443245.1 uncultured Burkholderiales bacterium
CACCAGCCCGGGCTTGGCGTCCTGCCGCCGTCGCCCGCTTAACTCGAACGTTAGCTTTCCTGCATCCGCACCGCCAACACCGCGCCCCCGATCACCAGACACACCAGCGCCACCAGATCCGCAACAACGACCCGGCTGATCTGCGCGTTGTAACCACCAACGCTCCACGCGAGCCACAGGAATGAGACCACGCTCGCGAACCCGGCGATGAACGCTGCCGTCTGCAAAGTCGGCATGAATGCGGCGGCAATCAGGAACGCGCCCAGCAGGCCGAACAGGACGGCGCGGTGCCGCATGAGGATTTGGAGGTTCGGTTCACCGAACGGCATGCCGTAGAGCCTGGCAAGCTGCTCCGCACCCAGCACACCGGAGAGCGGCAGGAGGTGGATCACGCCTGTGATCAACAGGGTGGCCGAAACCACGTGCCGCGCCGCAAACAGTTCGGAAATAGTTGCCATGCCTGCTCACGCTGCGCCGCTTACGTTCTTGCGGGTGAGCAGATACAGGAGCGGGCCGAACGAGCCTAGCGCCAGCGTGATCACCAGCCACGGCCACGGATTGCGGCCGCTGGCCTTGGCATCGCGAAACATCCAGACGAGAAACAGGCTGAGGGCGATCACCAGGTCCACCAGCACCTGAGCGCCGGCGAAGCTTTTGAGTTGCGGCTCGAAGATGCCCCAGTAGCCGTGTTGCCCCAGGGCCAGGCCGGTGAGAATGGAAAAGCTGATCAGGATAAGGATGAGGATGGCGCGTTGCACGGCAGCTCCTTGCAGGAAGGGAAGGCCGCAGTATTGCCACCGCCCGTCATTCAGGCAATTACGTGCCAGGTAATGGCACTGCGCGGCCTGGCCGGTGGCTGCCGTTCGATTCAGGCAGCGGCGAGCAGGTCTGCGGCCTTTTCGCCGATCATCAGGGCGCTGGCATTCAGGTTGGCCGAGGGAATCATCGGCATGATCGACGCATCGGCCACGCGCAGTGCGGCAATGCCGTGGACGCGGAGCTGATCGTCGACCACGCTGTCAGGCCGGTCTGCTGGCCCCATGCGGCAGGTACCCATGGGGTGATAAGCGGTGTTGCCGGTGCGGCGTGCATGGTCGAGCAATGCTTCATCACTCTGCCGCTCCGCTCCGGGCCAACGCTCCTCGGCCACATAGGGCTTGAACGGTTCGCTCTGCAGGATGCGGCGGCTCCAGCGCATGGCGGCGAGCAGCACGCGACGGTCCTCTTCTTCCCCCAGATAGTTGCCCTGAATCTCGGGCGTAATGAAAGGATCGGCCGCCCTTGCACGCACGTAGCCGGCGCTGGTAGGCCGCTGCTGCCAGCAGGCCACGGTGGCGCCGGGAAAGCGGTCCAGCCCGGATTGCACGCCATCCGGATAGCTGGCCGGCGTGAAGGTGAGCTGAATGTCGCCATGCGCCAGGGCCGGATCGGATTTCCAGAAGCAGTACACCAGCGTGGGCGTGAGCGCCAGCGCGCCCCGGCGCGTCAACGCGTAGTTGAGTACCTCACGCACCAGCGGCAGGCCGCGCACCCGGCTGTTGATGGTGGGCATGTTCTGGATGCGCACCACGGA
>CAYUEG010000079.1:1673-11235 GCA_964443245.1 uncultured Burkholderiales bacterium
GATCTTCTCTACATGGGCATGGGTGATGACGCGGGTGTTGCCACGTTGCACGGCCGGCGAAAGGAAAACCCGCGCCGGGCTGACGCGGCGGCCGCGCAACACGCTGCGCTGTGCGTAGGCAATGCCTTCCTGGGTGCGGCCGTTGTAATCCGGGTTGTGCGGAATGCCGAGCGATTGCGCGCCGCGCATGAAGGCATCGCACAGGGGATCGGTCTCTTCAATATCGGTAATCGCAAAGGGGCCGCTGTCACCGTGATAGCCGGGGTCGGCCGCGCCGATCTTGCGCTCGCTCTTCCTGAAATAGGGCAACACATCGTCGTAGCCCCAGCCGCGATTGCCGGCTTCGGCCCAGGCATCGAAATCGCCGCGCTGGCCGCGGTTGTAAATGTGGCCGTTGATCGAACCGGAGCCACCCAGGGTCTTGCCGCGTGCATGGGTAATGGCGCGTCCGTTCAGGCCCGGGCTGGCGACACCCGGATACATCCAGTTGATCGCCGGGTTGCGCAAGGTGTAGAGCACGCCCGCGGGAATGTGGATGAAGGGGTTGCGATCCGGCGGCCCGGCTTCAAGCACGCACACGCTGTATTTGCCGTGTTCGGAAAGGCGCCCGGCCACCACACAACCGGCGGTGCCGGCACCGATGACGACGTAGTCGTACGATTCTTCAGCCATGGGCCAATGGTAATGCAGGCCACTTTTGTCGGGCGATCAGCACCTCACCTCGCCACGTGGCGCGCTTGAGCGGCTATAGTGTTCCCGATGTGCGGGATGCTTCACAGATCCCCTTTCGCCGCGATTCGTACCAGCCCACCCTTTCAGGAACCTGCCCGATGACAACACCAAGCGCACGCCCGCAAGCCACACCTGAAGTGCAGGTGGATACCGACCGCCTGCGCGTGACCAAATGGTCTTTCGCCCCGGGCGCCGAAACCGGCTGGCACCGGCACGGCATGGACTACGCGGTGGTGCCGGTGGTCAACGGAACGCTGCTGATCGAGACCGGCAGCGCCAGCCAGACCTTCGAGCTGGTGGCGGGGCAATCGTATGCGCGCCCCGCCGGGGTGGAGCACAACGTGGTGAACGGCTCACCGCACCCGATTGCGTTTGTGGAAATCGAACTCAAATAGGCTGTGGCCTGTCCAACCCTGCAGTAGACGACCCTGCCCCTCCCCTGCACTGCGGCTGGCTCGCCCGTTGACCGACCGCGGATGAACCCGCTGTATCGCCCACCGGCCTTTGGCCCTTCCTCACAGTGACTGTTGCCCTCGCCCCTCTGGTTTCACGCACGGCCCTGGCCATTCCGCTGGCCGCCATCCTGGTGCTGGCGGGAGTCTGGGGGCGCCAGCCCGGCACCTTCGCCGCGGTCCTGGTGGCGGTAACACTGGTGGCGGCCGTCCTCTCGGCGGTGCATCATGCCGAGATCGTTGCCCACCGCGTGGGCGAGCCTTTCGGCACGCTGGTCCTGGCCATCGCCGTCACGGTGATCGAGGTGGCGCTGGTGCTCTCGATGATGCTCTCGGGAGGCGCCGCCACCAGCGCCCTGCCGCGCGATACGGTGTTTGCCGCCGTGATGATCATCTGCAACGGCATGATCGGCATTTGCCTGATTGCGGGCGCACTGCGCCACCATGTGCTCTCGTTCCGCGTGGACGGCGCGGCCCCGGCCTTCGCCGTGCTCGCCACGCTGGCCACCATGACCATGGTGCTGCCGGCGTTCACCACCAGCACCCCGGGGCTGACGTTTTCGGTCTCGCAACTGGTGTTCGCGGGCACCATGTCCCTGCTCTTGTACGGTGTTTTCGTGTTTGTGCAGACGGTACGCCACCGCGATTACTTCCTGCCGCTGGACCAGGCGGAAGAGGGCTTTCTGGAGCCCCCGTCCACGCGCACGGCGTGGGCCAGCCTGGCGCTGCTGGTGCTGTGTCTGGTGGCGGTGGTGGGCCTGGCCAAGACGCTCTCGCCGCTGATCGAATCGGCGGTGCGTGCCGCCAATGCCCCGCCGGCTGCCGTGGGGGTGATCATTGCCATGCTGGTGCTGTTGCCCGAGACCCTCGCTGCGACCCGCGCTGCGCTCGCCAACCGGATGCAGATCAGCCTCAACCTGGCCTTGGGGTCGGGCCTGGCGACGATCGGCCTGACGATCCCGGCAGTGATTGTCCTCTCGCTGTTTCTCGACATCCCGCTGACGATGGGCCTGCCGGAAAAGGAACTGGCCCTGCTCGCCATCACCTTTGTGGTGGGCACGCTCACACTGAGCAGCGGCCGCGCCTCGGTGCTGCAGGGCGCGGTGCATCTGACGATCTTCGCCGCGTTCCTGTTTCTTTCGATCGTGCCCTAGACCCGGCTTTTCAGGTCAGGACGCCTGCTGCAACAACCACTCCGCCGCATGCAGCACCAGCATGCCGGCCACAATGGCCGGGATGGTGCTGCGCCAGAGCAGCGCAATGCCGAAACTGATGGCCCCGGCAATCAGCTTGGCGTTCTGGATCGAGAAATCGATCACGCCGTTGGTCACGAACAGTTCCGGCACGGCAATCGCGGCCAGGGCGGCGGCCGGCGCATAGCGCAAGGCGTTCTGCACGATCGGCGGCAGGTTGAAGCGGCCGGCCAGCACGATCAGGGTGGCGCGGTTGACGATGGTCACCAGCGCCATGCCGGCCACCACCAGCCAGAGATACCAGCCGCCGATGCTCATGTGGCCTTCCTCATGTGGCTTTACCCCGGGCCGGGGCGTAGTGGTCCAGCAGCGCACCGGCCACAATCCCGCACACGGCGCCCAGCACCAGGCCCAGCTTCATCGGCATGCCGGAAGCGGCCAGGGCCACACCACCGCCGATGATGGCGGCGGCAAATTCGCCGCGCGAGCGCACCACCGGCGCCACCAGCGCGAGGATGCCGAGCGTGGCGGCAAACTCCAGGCGCCACGCCGGCGGCACCTGGGTGCCCGCCAGCACGCCAAGTACGGCGGAGAGGCACCACACCAGCGCCAGCAGCATGCCGCCACCCAGAAAGAACCAGTGGCGCTGCGGCCAATCGGCCCGGCCCTCGATGCGGCGCATGAACATGGCAAAGCCGGTGTCGGTCACGAAGTAGCCGATCAGGAGGCGCCAGCGCAGGGGCAGGTGCTTGAAGTAGGGCGCCACGGTGGCGCTGTAGATCACGAAGCGCAGGTTGACGATGAAGGCGGTGAGCAGGATCACCAGCACCGGTGCGCCGGCCGAGAGCAGCGGCAGGGCGGAAATCTGTGCGGTGCCGGCGAAGACCATCAGCGTCATCGCGATGGACGCTTCGGCGGACAGGCCGGCAGCCTTGGTGGCAATGCCGGTCACCATGCCGAAGGGGATGGTGCCGGCCAGAAACGGCGCGACCGATTTGGCCCCGCCCAGCCAGGCGGCCAGCGGGGTATCGCCTTCCGGGTGTGGCTGGTCGCTCACGCCGCCGCGGGCTGCTTCTCTTTTCTGCGCCGCGCGGCCAGCCACAGCACGGCAGCCGACACCAGCACCAGGAAGGGCAGCGAGCCGTAGTTGAGCAGGTCCCAGCCGCTGCTGGTGACGAGCGCGCCGGAAGAAAACGACGAGAGCGCCATGGTGAGGAAGATCAGGAAATCATTGGCGCCCTGCGCCTTGTTCTTCTCTTCCGGGCGATACGATTCCGTCAGCAGGGTGGTGCCGCCGATGAACATGAAGTTCCAGCCGACGCCCAGGACGAACAACGCCACCAGGAAATTCATCAGCTGCACGCCGGCCAGCGCCACGCCGACACAGGCGAACATCAGGAGGCAGCCGACAAAGATGATGTTGAGCACGCCGAAACGCTTGATCAGGCTGCCGGTGAAGAAGGAAGGGGCGAACATGCCGATCACGTGCCATTCGAGCACCAGTGCAGCATCGGCAAACGGCTGCTTGCAGATCTGCACCATGGCAATTGGCGTGGCGGTCATCAACAGGTTCATCACGCCATAGCCGATCACGGCGCTGAGCGCGGCCACCATGAACACCGGTTGCAGCATGATTTCGCGCAGGGGACGGCCCGCATTCTTCTGCTCGGCCACGGTTTGTGGCGGAAACTTGACGAACTGGATCACCAGCAAGGAAAGCAGCGCAAAAATGGCGAGCGAGGCGTAGGTGCCGGCAAAGCGCACCGAGAGGAAATCGACGGACAGCTTGGTCAGGTTCGGGCCGACCACCCCGCCGATCACCCCGCCGGCCAGCACCCAGGAAATGGCGCGCTCCTTGAGCGAGGGCGGCGCCACTTCGGCAGCAGCAAAGCGATACAGCTGACCGCAGGCGTTGTACACGCCCACCAGGGCGGTGCCCAGGCACAGCAGCAGGAACATCTTGTAATACGCACCAAGCGCCGCGGTCAGCACACCCAGCACGCCAAACAGGGTGCCGACGGAGAAGCCGACGCGACGGCCGTACCGCTTCATCATCTTCGCGATCGGCGCCGAGGCCAGCGCCGAGCCGATCACGTAGGAGGTGACAGGCACCGTGGCCATGAGCGCGTTCGGCGCCAGCGCCAGGCCAGCCAGGCCGTTGACGGCAATCATCGAGACGTTGTTGGTGAACAGCAGCGCCTGGCAGGCCACCAGGAGAAAAACGTCCCGCTTCGATTCGGGTGCTACGGCCGGTGCGATGGTGGTCACGAGGAGGCTTTCAGAAAAGGGGAAACACGCCAGAAGCGTTGGGGGACAAGGGTTTGCGGGCAGTTGACCGACCGGGACCGGGATTGGCGCAACGTGCAGGCGTGGCGCGCAAGGGCGGCGACGGCACCCGCTCGTGCGCCCTCATCATTCGCCTTCATACGCGGTTTGGGCCGCTTCGACATAGCGGCCCCTGACGAGCTTCAACACCTTGAGGTTGCCGCCGGCGTAGTAGCGGGCACGCAGCAGGATCTCGTCCACGCCATCCCCATCCAGATCGACCACGCCGGCAATCTGGCCGACAAAGCTGCCGCGACGGTTGCGTTCAAACCCGCCGGATGGCCCGTTCTGGTACAGCGCTGCGGCGCCGGCTGCTTCTTCTTGCACGATCATGTTGAACGTATTGTACGCGGCGGCCGGTTCGGCAATCGCACCCAACAGCAGGAGGCGGCGCGGCGCGGCGCCTGCTGCCAGCGTGGCCGTAAAGACCTGACCGAACACTTCTGCCAGAGCCGGGGCGGATTGCGGCAGGAGGGCCTGGGGCAACACGGACTGCATGTGCTGGCGCCACCCGGCAGGCATGGCAGCGGGCGGCTCAAAACGTGCGTCGGGCGGTGGCGCAGGCGGGGCAACCGCACCGGTGGTGCTGCCAGGGCCGGCCCCCGGGCTGATGCCCGCGCCACTCGCAGCGCCCGTGCCTGCCCCCAGGGCACCATAGCTTTTCCATTCCTGCGCGGCCGCGCGCAAGGCCAGCGGCCTGGGCGGATGGGCGGCCACGGCCAGGCGGTCTTCATGCACGACATAGCCTGGCGCGTCAGCGCCGGCTTCGGCAAGGTAGGCGCAGGCGCCTTCGGGCTCGTCCCGCACCAGGGCCACCACCCGCGTGAAAACGCGGTCGGTGGCACCACGCTCGTCTGCCACCGTGAACAGCAGGCGTGCGCCCGATGGCAGAAAACCTTCCGGCTTGATGGCCAGCGGCAGCACGGCACCATTGGCCGCCGGCGCACCGCGAGCCTGTCGAGCCTGCGCAGCAAGACGGCACACACGCGTCTCATTGGGCAGTTCGAGGAAGGCCTTGCCGCCCTGGTCAATGAAACCGATCCACCACTTTGCAGCGGCGGGCGCGGCGGTCTGCGCCGTACCGGGTTGCCCGGCGGCCGGACTGGAACCGAACATGAGAGCGGCGATCAGGCCGAAGTGCAGCCCGACACCGACGCGCATGACCAGGCCAAGCGACCAGGTCCTCGCCCGCACGGGCCAGCGGCGGCTAGACGGCATCGTCTTCGACAAACGGGGAATCGGTCAGGCGCACCCTCTGCAGCCACACCACCCAGCCTGCCCAGACCAGCCCGGCCAGCATCATGAACGCGCCGAGCCAGGCGGAAAAGGTGCCGATGCTGCGCGATCGTTTCAGCAGCCCCAGGTCACCAAAGATGTTCTGCCAGTCATGGCCATCACTCTCGGCGCCGGTACGGCCGTCGAGCAGCATCAGCTTGGGGTCAAAGGCGTCATACATGTAGATGCCCATGTCGGCCACCGAGAAGCCGAGCAGCCAGAAGCAGATGGCGGCGCCAAAGGCATCGTGCCGCTGGACCAGCAGCGCCACACCCAGCACGATGGGCAGAAGATGCTGGCCGAGCGTGCCGCCCAGGGTCATGATGAATTGCCCGAACCAGCGAAAGATCAGGTAGTGCCCGGCTTCGTGGAAGGGCGTGAGCACCAGGTGCAGGAAGCGGCTGCCGGGGTGGCCGTCCTGAATGTCGAAGTCCTTGAGGATCCAGAGGCTCCACAACGTGAACACCACCAGGAGGACGATGCGCCCCTGCCAGTGCAGGCGCGACACCTGCGCCGGCATGCACAGCAGCCAGCCGGACAAGCCCTCGGGCCACCCTTCCGCGCCTTTCAGGCGGTTCAATTCCCTTGCGTCTTTTCTGGCTGCAATGGCCCGGTGTACGGGCGCGTACTTGGCCAGAACCACACCGCAGCGCGGGCAGGTCTCCGGGAATTCCTGGTTCTCCGGAAGTGGGGAATGGGCACACTTCGGGCAGGCAGCGTACTTCATGGAGGCGTGCAGGTTGGTTGGCGGAACGCGCGCGGCGAGAACCAGGCGAATCACGTGATTGTAGAGTGTCGGGAACAGCATTCCGCGCTAAAATCCGCCTTCCCCAATTACAAAGTGCGCGAGAAGCGTTCATTCGGAGAGATCAAGATGTCGATGGCGGACCGTGACGGATTCATTTGGCATGACGGCAAGCTGGTGCCCTGGCGCGAAGCCACCACGCATGTGCTGACCCACTCGCTGCACTACGGGTTGGCCACGTTCGAAGGCGTACGGGCCTACAAGACCACCTCCGGCACCCAGATTTTCCGCCTCGCCGAGCACACCCAGCGCTGGCTCAATTCCTCCAAGATCTACATGATGGAATTGCCCTACACCAAGGAGCAATTGATGGAAGCGCAAAAGGAAGTGGTGCGCGCCAACCAGCTCGAATCGTGCTACCTGCGGCCGCTGGCGTTTTACGGCTCCGAGAAAATGGGTGTCTCGCCGGTCGGTGCCAAGGTGCATGTGTCGATTGCGGCCTGGCCGTGGGGCGCCTACCTGGGCGAGGACGGCCTCACCAAGGGGATTCGCGTCAAGACCTCCAGCTACACGCGCCACCATGTGAACGTGAACATGCCGCGCGCGAAGTTTTCCGGCACCTATGCCAATTCGATCCTGGCCAACCGCGAAGCCGTCTCGCACGGCTACGACGAGGCGCTGCTGCTTGACGTCGACGGCTTCGTCGCCGAAGGCGCGGGCGAGAACCTGTTCATCGTCAAGGATGGCGCGCTGATCGAACCGGAAATGGGTTCGGCACTGATCGGCATCACGCGCGCCTCGATCATCGAACTGGCGCAGGATCTGGGCCTGAAGGTGCACGCGCGCCGCATGACGCGCGATGACATTTACATCGCCGACGAGGCCTTCTTCACCGGCACTGCCGCCGAAGTCACGCCGATCCGCGAGCTCGATGGCCGCGCCATCGGCGCCGGCCGGCGTGGTCCGATCACCGAGAAGCTGCAGAAGGCGTTCTTCGATGTGGTCGCCGGCAAGAACAAGAAATACGCCAAGTGGCTCACCCCGGTGGGCAAGCTCGGCGCACCGGCCGGCAAGGCAGCCAAGAAAGCCAAGAAGTAAGGAGCCCTTTCGATGAGCGCTGCAACCGAAGAGAAGCCGGTACGCGAGTTGCCGGTCGTCACCCTGCAGGCCAAGGACCTGCCGGCCTTCTGCCCCAACCCGGCGATGCCGCTCTGGTGTTCTCACCCCAAGGTATTTCTGGATGTGGGCACCACGGGCGAGGCAGCCTGCCCGTATTGCGGCACGGTGTATCGCCTTGAAGGCGGGGCGGCCGGGCACGGGCACTAAGGCGCACCACGGCTGACGTGGTCGGCGCCACCCGGCACCGTGCGCGGTGTCCGGCGCACCGTCACCGGCACCCGCCGCCTGAATCGTACTGAGCAATCATGAAACTCATCATCCTGGATCGGGACGGCGTCATCAACCAGGATTCCGACCTGTACATCAAGAGTGCGGCCGAATGGCGGCCGATTCCCGGATCGGCCGAAGCGATCGCGCGCCTCAACCATGCCGGCTACCGGGTCGTGGTGGCCACCAACCAGAGCGGCATCAGCCGCGGCCTGTTCGATACGGCCACCCTGAACCTGATGCACGACAAGATGCACAAGCTGGTGGCACAGGCCGGCGGGCGCATCGATGCGGTGTTCTACTGCCCGCACAAGAACGATGACCATTGCGGCTGCCGCAAGCCGGCCCCGGGCATGTTCGAAGAGATCGCGCAGCGCTTTGGCGTCAGCCTGGCGGGCGTGCCGGCGGTGGGTGATTCGTTGCGCGACCTGCAAGCCGGTGTCGCGCTCGGCTGCCAGCCGATGCTGGTGCGTACCGGCAAGGGCGAGAAGACCATTGCCGCAGGCGGGATGCCCGAAGGCACGCGCATCTTCAATGACCTGGCTGCCGTGGCAGAGCACCTTTGCCCGGCCTGAGGCACGCGCCGTGCCCCGCGCGGTGATGTCGATCCCGGTGGGCCCTGCTTGCGGTGCGTGCCTGCATCCGGGCAGACCGCAGATGCTTCGGTAGAATCGCCGCATGCTGGCCCTGCGCTCCGCCCTTTTTCTGTTGTTCCTGTTCGTCACGGTGGCGCCCTGGGGCATGATGTCCTTCCTCGCGGCGCTGCTGCCGCAGCCGCGCCGCTACCTGGCGATCGCGGGCTGGACTGACGTCGCGATCTGGGGCGCCCGCCACATCATGGGCATCCACTACCAGCTCATCGGACTGGAACACATCCCGGATCGCGCGAAGCATGGCGGCGTGATCTTCCTGGCCAAGCATCAATCGCGCTACGAGACGCTGCTGTTCCGCACCGTGTTCAAGTACATGTGCTACGTCTACAAGCGCGAACTGCATTGGGTGCCGTTCTTCGGCTGGGGCATCGCGCTGTGCGACATGATTCCGATTGACCGCGCCAAAGGCAAGGAAGCACTCGACCAGGTGGCGCGGGTGGGCGGCAAGAAGATCCGCGAAGGCTGGAACATGGTGCTGTTCCCCGAAGGCACGCGCGTGCTCCCGGGCCACAAGAAGCGCTACAAGATCGGCGGCACCCACCTGTCGGTGGCCACACGGGTGCCGGTGGTGCCGATCGCCCACAACGCAGGCGATGTGTGGCCGCGCAACTCGTGGATCAAGAAGCCGGGCGTGGTGACGGTGGTGATTGGCGAGCCGATCCACCCGGGCGACATGACGGCCGAGCAGCAGATGGCCAGAGTGGAAGCGTGGATCGAAAACGAAATGCATGCCCGCTTCCCGCATCAATACACCCAGACCGGTGGGGACGCCGCGGCCGGTGCCCGCGCTGATTGAGGACG
>CAYUEG010000079.1:11335-16170 GCA_964443245.1 uncultured Burkholderiales bacterium
CAGGAGATCGCCTACATCGTGCGGCGCTCGGCCAAACGGCGCACGCTGGGATTGCTGGTGGATACGCGCGGCCTGCGCGTGGCAGCACCGCTGCGGGCGCGGCAGGCGGACATCGACAAGCTGCTTCTGACCAACACGCGCTGGGTACTGGCCAAGTTGAAGGAGTGGCAACAGCCGCAGCATCAGGCCGCGCGTGCCTGGCAGCCGGGGGCGCCCCTGCCGCTGCTGGGCGTGACGCGGCCGCTCAAGGTGGCCCCGGGGCGCACCGCCCTGGCCAAGTTCGACGACCTTCTCTTGCTCACGGTGCCGCAGCCGGATGATGAGGCGCAGATTCGCGCCAGGCTGCGCGATGCCCTGAAAGCCGAGGCACGCGCCCTGTTTACCCGCCGCGTGACGCATTTTGCCGAGCGCTATGCCGTGCCGGTGCCGGCCCTGCGCCTCACCCAGGCGGCGACCCGCTGGGGGTCATGCGCGCGTGACCGCGACGGACAGCATCGGGTTTCACTCAACTGGCGCATGATCCACTTCGAGGAGCGCCTGATCGACTACGTGGTGGCGCATGAAATCGCCCACATCAAGCACATGCACCACGGCCCGCGCTTCTGGGCGGCGGTGGAAAAGCTGTACCCTGATTACCTCAACGCCCGCGACGAAATCCGCCGTCGCGCATTTGAACTGCCTGAAATCTAGAAGGGATCACCATGCCAAGAATGCTCCACACCATGCTGCGCGTCGGCGACATGAAGCGCTCGGTCGACTTTTACACCCGCGTCATGGGCATGCAGCTCTTGCGCGAAACCGACCGCCCGGACCAGAAGTATTCGCTGGCGTTTGTCGGCTACGACAAGGAAGACAAGACTTCCGTGATCGAGCTCACCTACAACTACGGCGTCGACAAATACGAAATGGGTTCGGCCTTCGGCCACATTGCCATTGCCGTTGACGATTGCTACAAGACCTGCGACGCGATCAAGGCGGCCGGCGGCAACGTGACGCGCGAGGCCGGCCCGGTCAAGGGCGGAGCGACCGTGATTGCCTTCGTGACCGATCCGGACGGCTACAAGATCGAATTGATTCAGGGGCATTGACCGTCGCGATCGCGTGGCACCGGATTGACGCCGGATCATTTGCTGAACACGTTTGCATGTTGCCGCTTTTGAATTCCTCCAATGGCCACCTGGCCCGCCTGGCCCGCTTCGCGGCGCGTGCCGTGTGCGCCCTGGCACTCAGCGCGCTTCCTATCTCGGCTGTGGTGGCACAGGCGCCGGCCACGCTGCCTGCCGATGCTGGCATCCTGAACCAGATGCAGGGGCAGGTCGTGCTGGCCGAGCCGGGCAAGGGTGTCGTTTCTGCAGTCCCCTTCATGAAACTCCGCCACGGCGACACACTCCGATTGCCGGCAGGTGCGCGCGCCGGGGTCATCTACTTTGCCAATGGCCGGCAGGAAGTCTGGAAAGGCCCGGCGGAGGTCCGGATTGAATCCGCACAGGGGACGGGCCATCCGGCCACACCCGAAGTCAGCCAGATTGCGGTGGAAGTGGCACAACGACTCGAGCGCACGGCGCTGCTTGCCCGGATCGTGCGTGAGGGGCGCCCGGGCAGCGTATCGGTGCGGTCGATTACCGCCAACGCCGAGATCCGCGCTGCGCGGGAGCGCTATGACGTTCTGCGCAGCAATGCGGCCGCAGATGATCTGACGCCGGACATGTATCTGCTCACGGTGCTCGAATCCCATCGGCGCTTTGACGAGATGAAGGCCTTGCTTCAAGCCATGCGGGCCAGAAGGCCCGACGACCCGTTGATCAGCGATATGGCGGCCTGGCTGGAAAAGCAGGCGCAGTAGCGCACCCCACCACCGGATCACCACTTCACTGCACAGAGGATGGCACCATGGACGACCGCCGGCAACCACTTCCACGACGCACAATCCTGAAAACCGGTCTGGCCGGGTCCATCCTGTTTGCACCCGGCCCGGCACTGGTATGGGCGCAATCCTCCTCGGGCGGTGGGTCCGCCGCCCAGCTGTTGCGCCTGCCGAAGATCGCGCTGATCATCGGCAACAGCAAATACAAGGAATCCCCGCTCAAGAACCCGGCCAATGACGCCAAGGCCATCGGCGAGGCGCTGAGCGGGCTGGGGTTCGACGTCACACTGCGGCTCGACGTGCCGAAGGCGACGATGGATAGCGCTATCACGACGTATGTCAACACGCTGGCCACCCGCAAATGCGTGGGCCTTTTCTACTATGCCGGGCACGGCATTCAACTGGCATGGAAAAACTATCTGCTGCCGGTCGATGCCAATATCGACGTGATCGGCGATGTGGCCAAGCAATCGTTCGAGCTCAACAGCCTGATCTCCGGTCTGACCAAGGCGTCGAACCCGATGAACGTGATCATCCTCGACGCCTGCCGCGACAATCCGTTTGGCGATACCAAGCAACCGGAACAAAAGGGCCTGAGCCAGATGGATGCCCCGCACAGCACCATCCTTGCCTACGCGACAGCGCCAGGCAACACCGCGAGCGATGGCGAGGGAAGCAATGGCCTCTATACCGAGAACCTGTTGCGCGAAATCAAGGTGAAAGAGGCCAAGGTCGAGGACGTATTCAAGCGCGTCCGCCTGAACGTGCGGCGCTCCTCCAAGGGCGCGCAGATTCCATGGGAGAGCACGTCGCTTGAAGACGACTTCTACTTCATCCCCCCCGGGACCACAGCCCCGCCACGCGACGAAGAGCGGGCCAAGGCGTTTGCCGAGGAACTGGCGCTCTGGGAATCGATACAGGGGTCGAACGACGTGAAGCCCTTCGAGGACTACCTGCGTCGCTATCCGAGCGGGCAGTTTTCCGAACTGGCCCAGCTGCGACTCGACTTGCTCCTCAAGCAGCAAGGAGAAAAGGCGGTGCAGCTGACGTCCGCCAAGGGCAATCCGTTCACTTTGGGCTCGGCGCGCTCCGACACGGCATACAAGGTAGGAGACAGCTACCACTACCGTGTAATCGATCTCGACAGTGGGCGAGAGAAAGCCAGGGTACTCAACATCGTCACGGAAATTACCAACACTGAAGTGGTCTACAACAACGGCGAAATGACCACCGATTTGCTCGGTAACACGGCCAAACACCGCGATGGCAGGCGCTCTACCGGGAATCAGGTGTTTCCGCTTGAATACTCCCTCAACAAACAATGGGAAACCCGCTTCATCGTTGTTCCCAGGGGGGGAGGAACGTCACAGACCACGCAGAAGTTTCATGTGATTGCCAAAGAAAAAGTGACAGTACCGGCGGGAACGTTTGAGTGTTTCAAGGTTGTCGGAACCGGAAAATTTTTTGGGCAAAACCCACAGGGCATCGGCTTCAACGGCACTACGACACTAAACTACTGGATCGCACCTGACATTTGCAGGCGGCCTATCAAGAACGAGTTTGTGCGGATCGTTTTCAATCGAGCTGGTCGTCATGTACTTGATAACGACCGCCTTGAGCTTGAGTCGTTCAAGCAGACCTAGCCTTAAACATCACCCAGCACGCCCTTCAGACCGGCATAGAAGGCGGCGGCCCCGCTGACCGCAGGAGTGGCGGTATTGATGAGTTTCTGGATGCGTTTGGCCAGCTGTTCCACCGCCATCTCGCCCTTCTCGTTGGTCTTGAATGCCTTGGCGACCAGTATCACCACACGCGGCGGCTCTCGATGCCGCCATCGTGACGCGGCCAGAAAAGCGTTGGCCAGCAGCCAGCCGGTGAATGCCGCCAGACCGATGCCAGCCACATATTCAATGGTTTCGCGCCAATCGCGCGCGCCTTGGGGCAGGAAGGGCACGCTGTCTATTGTGGCGGTGACGGCAAGCATACCCGCCACGGCGAGGACCCCCACCATGGCGGCATAGAGCCCTGCCATGCCAACTCGCACACCATAATGTGAAGCCAACACCAAGCCGAAAGGGATGGGCAAAACCAGGGTGGCCAGCCGCAGGTAGAGCGGCTTGACGTCATAGATGAACAGCATGACCCAATGCGTCAACAGCAACAAAGCGATCGGCACCACCACGCACGGAATCAAGGCCCCGAGCGGATTGGCTGGCATGCCGGAAGGCGCTTGTGTCGATACCGTGAACCCGGGCGTCTCGCCTGCGGATGCCTCATCCGACCGCGTAGCGGTCGGAGCGGCTGCCGGCCCGATCTTCTCAAGCGCGGCGAGACGCGCCTCCAGGGCAGCAATGGTCTTCCGGTAATCGGCTACCCGGGCCTCCAGCGTTTCGATTCCCTGCAACAACGGCTTGAACAGGTAAAGATCGCGCGCGCAGTGCGGGCAGGCCAGTGCCTGGTCGGAAATCTCGCTGGTGCAATAGGGACAACGCATGAGGAGGGTGGCGAATGCCCTACTGGGCGGTCAGATTGATCACGGAAACGCCCTGACGCCCTTCACTGTCGCGCACCGACACCCGGATCGGGTGGGCACCCGCCGGGACGTTGACCGAGGACAAATCAATACCGTCTGCCTTGATGCCCGCCTTGACGCGATCCGTCAGATCCACCACCGGCGTTTTGAGATACTCCACCTTCACGGAAGCCAGATCAACAGCCGCACCGCCGCGCGGCTCGAACGCGATCTTGAGAGGAAACGCCTTGCCCTGCACGGCCTCCGGCGTGACCAGCTTGACACCGGGGCCGCGGGTGATCGCACGCGTCGCGGCAGTACTTCCTGCGGGCAGCTTCGCCTCCTCTTCCTTGATCAGCTGGACGGATTGGCCCTGGGCCAGGCCTCCCAGAAGCAGCAGGCCGGTGGCGATCAGGCACCTCAGGTTGATAACTCGGGTCAGCATGGCAATCTCCTCCA
>CAYUEG010000079.1:16270-17927 GCA_964443245.1 uncultured Burkholderiales bacterium
GCACCGGCACCGGATCGGAAACGCGTGGGTCCAATGCGCGGATGACCCTCCCGATCAAAGCAATTCCTCCAATCCTGGAATCAGCGAGTAGAAAGCTGCACCAAGATGTCTCAAAAAAGGGGCATCGGGTTCCCGGTCAAACACGACCGAACGCCCGGCGCGCTCGGCGCGCCATTGCAATTGACTGCGCCCGGTCGTCTGATCATGGTTCAGAACCAGCCTCCAGCTTTGTGTGGGCGCAAAATCCCGCTCGAGCGTGTCGGCAACCCGGGCGGCCAACTCGGGGCTGTCGATCATGACGCCGGTTTCGGTATTGATGCGGGCAGAACGCGCATCCAGGTTGGCGCTGCCGATCCAGAGGTGCCGACGGTCATAGACAGCCACTTTCGCGTGCAGCGTGGAGGCCGACGTTCCGAGGCGCATGCGGTGTTTCGCTGGTGCCGGCCGCACCGATTCCGGCAGATATTCATGCAGTTCGACCCCACCAGCCACGAGCGCCTCCCGATAGCGCGCATAACCGGAATGGACCGCGACCACATCGGTGGAGGCCAGAGAATTGGTAAGCACCCGCACGCGCACCCCGCGTGCAGCCAGATCGGTTAGCAACCGGGTGCCACGCGGACCGGGCACAAAATATGCCACGGCAATCAGCATTTCCCGGGATACTTCGCGACGTGCCCGTGCATGGAGCAGCGCAATGCTGGACGGTGCCAGGGATTGGCTGACGCTGCGGCGCACCGGCGTTTCGGCCACGGCATTGGCTTTGGCCCACACCAGCACCTCCGTGTCCCGGATGCGGGCACCAAACTCATGACGCCTCGTCGCATACTCGACCTCAGGTCCGGCTTCTGCGGATGGCACAGGGCACACCTGGCTCAGATCACCGATGGATTCTGGCGGCGGAAAAGCACCGACAGGAACGACGATCTCGCTGTTCCAGTAGCGGTCGTAGTTGCCGCCTGCCTGGCGCACCACCGGCCCCGCGGCAAAGACATCGATGTCACGAAAGTTCGAATCGCCCTGCGCCTCGAAATAGTGATTCCCGATGTTTCGACCACCCAAAATGCCGATCTGGGCGTCGACCAGAAACATCTTGTTGTGCATCCGCTGGCCCAACTGGTCCAGATTGGTCAGCATCTGCAGACTGCGGGTCCAATCTGCACGGCCGGGGTACGGATTGAACACTCGGACTTCGATGTTCGGGTGGGCATCCAGAAAGTACAACAGGCGGTCGGGCATGCCGCGCACGTAGTCATCGACCAGGAGACGCACCCGCACGCCGCGTGAGGCGGCGGCAAGCAGCCGTCCCAGCAAAAAACAGCCTGCTTCGTCGGCTTCGAAGATGTAGGTTTGCAAGTCCAGTGATCGCTCGGCTGCGTCGGCCATGGCAGCACGCGTCATCAACGCACTCACACCGTTGTTGATCAGGCGAAAACCCGATTGACCCGGGTGGCGCGATTCCGGTACCGCAAAGGCCTTGCCCAGGCTGGTGTGCGCCGGCGTATCGAATGCCTGCGAAGGTACGGCTCGCCAGCCGGGCTGAATCGACGCGCAGCCTGACACCAGACAGGCGAGCGCGATCGCGCTCCCCAACCGGGGCCACCGAATACCTGGCCAGAACACGCTGCGCAAGCGTAACAACAACGGATGTCTCGGG
>CAYUEG010000080.1:0-6496 GCA_964443245.1 uncultured Burkholderiales bacterium
GCCTACCGCCGTGCCCTCATCAGCCAGCTGCAACCGGCGATGTTGCTGCTGGCCATCGGGCCCGTTCTGGTGGCGGGCCTGTTCTGGCTCGGCGTGATGTGGTGGAAATGGAGCACGCTGGTCGCAGCGCTCGATTCCCTCATCAGGACACTGCCGCTGCTCGATACCGCAAGTGAGCGCCTGGTGCTGTTCGGCGTCAGCATGCTCCCATCACTGGCGATGACGTTTGCGTTCATCGCACTGTTTGTGCCACTGACGATGCTCACGGCCTTGAGCTTCATCAGCGTAGTCGGCATGCCGATCATGACCCGGCACGTGGCAGCGCGTGACTACCCGGGTCTTGAACGCCGGCGCGGAGGCAGCGTGGCAGGCTCGCTTGGCAATGCGATGACGGCCCTGTTCTGGTTTTTGTTATGGGCCGCGCCCACGTTTGTGCTGTGGTTTGTCCCGGTGTTCGGATTCCTGATCCCCCTGTTCCTGCTCGGGCGGCTCAACGCCCGGGTACTGCGCTACGACGCGCTGGCCGAGCATGCCGATGCCGGGGAGTTGCGCAGGCTCACCGGCACACCGGAAATGCGGTGGAATTGGCTCGGATATCTGGGCGCAGCGATGAACCTGATCCCGTTTCTCTGGTTCTTTTCGACCACGCTCACCGGTCTTGCCTTCATCCATACGGCACTTTCTGCGCTTCAGTCCGAGCGCGCGTCGGCGTCGTCCCGCCTCCCCGGTCAGGCAATCACGCCCTGAACCAGCGCCATCACGGCCTCAGGGATTGGCTATCAGCACTGCATCGAGCGCCATGGCCCCGGCACCACGCTGCAGCACCACAAAAGGATTCAGATCCAGGCTCTCCAGCCGGTCTGCATGCGCGGCCGCAAACTGCGACAACGCGGTCAGTGCGCGCACCAGCGCATCCACATCGGAGGGGGGTGCGCCGCGCATGCCGTCGAGAATGCGCCGCGCACGAATCTCGTCCACCATGGCGCGTGCCTCCTCCTCATCGAACGGGGCCACGCGAAAGCTCACATCCTTGATCGCTTCGACGAGGATGCCGCCGATGCCGAACATCACCACCGGGCCGAATACCGGGTCACGCTGCACGCCCAGAATGCACTCGACGCCCCCCTTGACCATGGGTGCCACCAGCACGCCATCGACATGCGCCTCGGGCTCGGCCGATTTGGCCGAGGCGATCACTGCTGCAAAGGCTGTGCGCACCGCGGCCTCGTCCGGCAGGTTGAGCTTGACGCCACCCACATCACTCTTGTGGGTGATGTCACGTGAAGAAAGTTTGACCACGACCGGGTAGCCCAGTCTGGTCGCCGCCGCGCAGGCCTCGTCGGCCGTTGCCGCAAGGGCGCACGGCATCACCGGCAGGCCGGCACCACCCAGCAGCTGCAAGGCCTCGTACTCGGTAAGTGCGTGGCCGGGCAAGGCAGGAAACCGGGTTGCCGTGCCGGCTGTACCGGCACGCAAGGCTCGCTCGCGCGCACGTCGGGAACTGCTGCCAAAGAAAGCCAATGCCGCAAACGCCCGCACCGCCGCGCTCGGCTCTTCGATCACCGCCACCCCGCCCGCTTCAAGCTGCTCGCGTTGAGCCGGCTGGGAAAGCCCGGTCAGTGCCAGCGCGGCCTGCGGGTGATTGGCGCGCGCTGTCAGCAACGCCTGAATGATGGACTGGGAACGCGATTCCACCGAACCGAGCAGGGCCGCCGCCGGAAAAAACAGGGCCATGTCGTAGCGCCCGTCCTCCGGCCCGCTGCCGAGCATGGCCTCCAGCGTGGTGCCCAGCAAGCCCAGATGGTTCTGGAACTGGCCGGTAATGTCGACCGGATTGCGCGGCCCGGCAAACGGGATCACCGCGCGCACCGCCTCCTGCGCGGCGGCCGGCATTTCCGCCACGTCCAGACCGGCATCGGCAGCATCGTCAGCCATCAACACGCCCACGCCGCCGGAAACGGTCAGCAGGCCGATGCGGGAAGAGGCCGGCCGCGGGCATACCGAGGCGACATAGCCTGCCGTAAACAGCTCTTCCACGGTACGCGCCCGCCACACACCGTATTGGCGGAACATGGCGTCGTAGACAGCGTCTTCGCCAGTCAGCGCCGCCGTGTGGGATGCGGCCGCCGCACTGCCCAGCGCCGTCCGCCCGACCTTGGTGATCGCCACGCTCTTGCCCATGGCTTGGGCCAGCGCCAGGGCGCGCTTGAGCTTGGCGCCGTCACGGCAGCCTTCCATGTAACCCAGAATGACACTGGTCGAAGGATCGTTGGCGAGCCATTCCACGCAGTCGGCAAATTCAATGTCAGCCTCATTGCCGGTGGTCATCCAGTAGGACATGCCCAGGCCCTTGATGCGCGCCAGCGAATAGGCAAACGCACCGAACGCACCCGATTGGCTGACGATCGCAATGTTGCCCGGCTTGGTTTCGCCGGCGCGGGGTGCCGGCGAAAACGTGGCATACACGCCGGATTTGAATGCCATCACACCAAGGCAGTTGGGTCCCAGCAGGCGCACGCCGGCCGCGCGCGCCCGGGCGGCCAGCTGACCCTGCGCAGCGCGACCGGCCTCGTCAATCTCGGCAAACCCGGATGAAAACACCACCAGCGCCTTGACCTTGGCGGCAATCGCCTCTTCCAGGGTTTGTGCCACCGCTGCCGCCGGCACCGCGACAATCGCCACATCGATCGGCGCCCCCACCTGGGTGAGGCTGCCAAACGCCGGCAGCCCCTGAACCGTGGCGTACTTCGGGTTGATCGGAAACAGCCTTCCCTGATAGCCACGCTTGCGCATCAGGTCGATGGAGACGCCGCCGATGCGGTTGATGTCCTCGCTGGCGCCGACCACGGCCACCGATGCGGGATTGAACAGGGCATCGAGGCCCGCTAATGCATCCACGATTTCTTCCTCAGGAAAGGACCAGGCTCAGCGCTTGGGGGCTTTGGCAAAGTGGGGGCCAAATTGCGGATCGTTGGGGTTGTCCGGCACGTAGCGCTGCTCGCGCGATTCGGGAATGAGCTCAGGGTCGACCATGCTGGAAGCGGCCGCTGCCTCGGCCGTCATGCGGTGGCGCGTTTCCACACGCAGGCCCGATTCCGGGTCCGTGTGGCGATAACGATGCTTGATGACAAGTTGCATGGGGCGGCTTCTCCAGGCTTGGGGCACTGCACAACTTTCAATCCAGCGCATCCCGACAGTTTGCCATTGGTTGGCGGTCCGGTCGGCCACCACAGGCGTGAACAAGGCACGCTTGTTGCATCCGGGGAAAAGACAGCCTGAACACCTGTTTGTTCAAAGTACCGTTATAGTAGCCGTAGCGCACACTGAAACCACACTCAAGGAGGTTGGCATCATGCATCGTCCACTTCTGTTCATCCGCCATCTGCGTGCGCTGGCCATCAGCATGGCCCTCCTGACCGGATTGGCCGCCCCGGCCTTCGCCAACGAGCGCCCGTCCGATACCGGCCCGTCCGACACCCTAACGGAGGACGCACCGCCGGCCTCAACGCCCCAAACCATGATGCTGGTGGCCACCCCGGCCCTGAGCGACCCGCTGTACGGCGCAACCGTGCTGGTGGCAAGGCCCATCGGCGGCGGTCAGTTCCTTGGCTTCATCCTCAACAAGCCGAGCAAGGTTACGGTGGCGCAGGCCTTCCCCAAGCATGAGCCTTCGCAAAAGGTACAGGCGCCGATCTTCGTCGGCGGACCCGAGCGCGCCAACAGCGTATTTGCCCTCGTCAACACGGAGCAGAATCCTGGCCAGGGTTCGATGAAACTGACACAGGACCTCTTTTTGGTGCTTGCCGGCACCACGGTGGACAAGGTGATCGAGAACGCTCCCGATCAGGCGCGCTTCCTGGTCGGTGCGGTGCTCTGGCGCCCGGGCGAGCTGGAATCGGAAATCAAGCGCGGTGCCTGGTACGTCGAGAAGCCGGATACCGACATCATGATGCGCAAGGAAACCAAGAACCTCTGGCAGGATCTGGTACAGCGCCGCGAGGCACGCCGCAAGGCGATCTAGCGACATCCCCTGGCGTGACAAATGTCACGCCAGGCTGCAAAAAACGGCATTCCTGCAACAGTTTGCAACGCATTCGCGTGCAAGGTGTCTATGCACGCCCGCAGCGAACCCCTACAGTCAAACCTGTTGAACCGCTTCAACACCCGACCGCATCAAACAGACCCCGCAACAACCAGCCTTAGAGGAAATTGTCATGCAGCCATCCCTGCGTTTCATCCTTGGTGCAACATTGGTCGCCCTTGGCACCAGCACCGCATCGGCCAACCAGCCCGAGCCGGGCCTGTGGGAAATCACGGCCGACATGTCGGTGCCCTCCGCCCCGGGCTTCAGGCAGGCGCCGGTCGCCCTCCAGCAGTGCTTCAGCGCCGCCGATGCACGTGACCCCAGCCGTGTGCTGATGGGCATCAGCAACCCGGGCGCCAGCAATTGCCGCTTCTCCGACAAGCGCGAAACCTCTGGCCATACCGACTTCACCGTTGCGTGCCAGGGCCTGTTCGCGATTACCGGCCTGGGCTCGGTCGATTACACCCCCACCAGCTTGCAGGGCCACCTCAACATGCAGTTCGTCAGCGCTCTTTCGGGTGACAACCAGCGCATCAACGCAGTCAGCCGCATCACCGGCAAACGCATCGGCAGCTGCTAGGCCTGCCAGCGCGTACTGGCGGTATAGTCCGGGTTCGCCTCACGGCCATGCCCGATGAACCAGCAGTTATCCAAACGCGCCGCG
Source organism: uncultured Burkholderiales bacterium (assembly GCA_964443245.1). Lineage (GTDB taxonomy): Bacteria > Pseudomonadota > Gammaproteobacteria > Burkholderiales > JAEUOS01 > CANJDH01. The sequence continues at coordinate 4,749 of CAYUEG010000080.1, forward strand.
CTCGCCCTTTTTGCGATTGTCATCCTTGCGTGGGGCCTGAACTGGACGGTCGCCAAGCTCACGCTGCAGTACATGTCACCGCTTTGGATGACCGCCTTTCGCGGCGCGCTCGCTGCGGTGGTGCTGTTGTTCGTGATGCTCGCCACACACAGCTTGCGCATCCCCAAACGCGGCGATGTACCGGTGGTGTGCAGCATTGCCCTGCTGCACATGACGGCATTCGCCGCCCTGATGGCGCTGGGGCTGCAGCTGGTGCCGGCAGGCCGTTCCATCGTGCTGGGCTACACCACGCCACTGTGGGTCACGCCAGCTGCGGTGCTGTTTCTGGGTGAACGCCTCACCTTCGCCCGCATAGCCGGGGTTGCCGTCGGCATGGCCGGGCTTGCGGTGATGTTCAACCCGCTGGCGTTCGACTGGGCGGATAAACGCGCCCTGCTTGGCAACGGCCTCCTGCTGCTTTCGGCATTCTGCTGGGCGATCAGCATCCTGCACACCCGCGCCCACCAATGGATCTCCACGCCGTTTCAACTCGTGTTCTGGGAAGTGCTGCTTGCCACCATCGTGCTGACGCTGCTGGCGATCCTCTTTGAAGGCGCACCGCAGGTCACGTGGAACACCCAGCTGGTGTTGCTGCTCGGTTACGGCAGCGTATTCGGCGTGGCCCTTGCCTACTGGGCCATGGCCATGGTGAATCGCAGCCTGCCGGCGGTCACCAGCTCACTGGGGGTGCTGGCCACGCCCGTGGTGGGGGTGGTCAGTTCGATGGTGCTGCTGGACGAGCCCTTCAGCCTTTCCTTGCTGGTGGCGCTCACGATGATCATTGGCGGCATCGCACTCGGCACACTGGGCGGCAACAAGCGGTCCGCCGCGTAGTCGCCCCGACCAAGCGGCGTGGTGTGCCGCTACTTCGCCGCTTCGATCTTGTCCTGCGTTTTGGTGTCGAAGTCACTCGCCTCGTGCCGCTCGCGCAACTGGCTGGCCGGATCGCCCTGCATGCGGTTCACCATCCGGCCGCGCTTGACAGCCGGGCGCGCGCCAATGGCGTCGGCCCAGCGCTGCACGTTCTTGTACTCCTGCACCTGCAAAAACTCCCCGCCGCCATACAACAACCCTTTGACAAGCTGCCCATACCAGGGCCAGACGGCAATATCGGCAATGCTGTATTCATCACCGGCGAGATAGGCACTCTCGGCAAGGCGCCGGTCGAGCACGTCAAGCTGGCGCTTGGTCTCCATGGTGAAGCGGTCGATCGCATACTCGATCTTGAACGGTGCGTAGGCGTAGAAATGACCAAAGCCGCCACCGAGGTACGGGGCACTGCCCATCTGCCAAAAGAGCCATGACAGGCACTCGGTGCGCGCCGCGTGGTCCTTCGGCAAGAACGCGCCGAACTTCTCGGCCAGATACAACAGGATCGCGCCTGACTCGAACACCCGCTGCGGCTTGGGTCCGCTGCGGTCCATCAGCGCCGGAATCTTCGAATTCGGATTCACCCCCACAAAGCCGCTGCCGAACTGATCGCCGTCACCAATCTTGATCAGCCAGGCGTCGTATTCCGCGCCGCTGTGACCCAGCGCCAGCAGCTCCTCCAGCATCACCGTGACCTTCACGCCGTTCGGCGTGGCCAGCGAGTAGAGCTGAAGCGGATGGCGCCCGACCGGCAATTCCTTCTCATGCGTCGGCCCGGCGATGGGGCGGTTGATGCTGGCGAACTTGCCGCCGTTTTCCTTGTTCCAGGTCCAGACTTT
>CAYUEG010000080.1:6596-17767 GCA_964443245.1 uncultured Burkholderiales bacterium
GGCCTCGCGCAAGCGACGCAACTGCTCCTTGGTGCCTGCGAGCGTGAGCGGCGCGAGCCCGGCGACGGATTGGGCAAGGGCATCGATGCGCGTGGAGAGTGCGGCGCCATCGTCCACCACTTCGTGCAGAAAGCCGATGGCCGCGCCTTCTTCGGCGCTCACCAGGCGCGCGGTGAACATGAGTTCGGTGACGCGGGATTGGCCGATCAGCGCCGACATGCGCGCGAGGTTCTTGATCGAGAGGCAATTGCCGAGCGTGCGCGCCACGGGGAAACCGATTTTCGATGCGCGGGTGGCGACGCGCAGATCACACACCGACGCAATGGCCGCACCGCCGCCGGTGCAGGCACCGTCGATGGCGGCGATCACCGGCTTGGGGCAGCGCTCAAGCGTTTCGAGGTGCGCGCCCAGCCGTTCTTCGTAGTGGATGCCGTCTTCGCCGCTGGTGAATTCGAGAAACTGCGAGATGTCGGTGCCGGCTGCAAAGGCCTTGTCGCCCGCACCGCGAATCACCAGCACCTTGATGGCGTCATCCTTGGCGATTCTCTGCGAGTAGGCGGCGAGCCCCTCGTACATGGCGTAGGTGAGGGCGTTGCGCGCCTGCGGGCGGTTGAGGGTGACGTGCGCAATGCCGTCACGGGTGTCGAAAAGAAGTTCGTCGCTCAAGATGGGGCGCTCCGGTGGCGGCTAGGGGTTGAGCCGGGTTTTGATGAACTTGATCGGGTGTTCGGCTGGGGGGCGCGGCGTGACGCCGTGCTTGCCCAGCGCCTTGTCGAGGCTCTTGCCTTCGGCATCGGCCAGCGCCGCCTCGCGTGCGGCGAAGATGGCATCGGCTTTAGCGTCATCGCCTGACACGGCCGTGCCCTCGACAAGGTTGTCGAAGATGCGCGTGAAGTTGGCTTTGCCACGCTTGTTGGTGTCGCTGTAGCCCTTGATGAGGCGCGCGGTGAGTGCGATTTCGTAGGCCAGGCGCGGGCTGGTCTGTGCGGCCTTGACGATGGCGGCGAGCCAGCGTTCGATGAGCTGGTTTTCCTCCGCGTAGCGCGCGGTGCGGCGGCGCCAGAAGCGCATGCCGGCTGCCGTGCGCAGCATCAGGAACCCGAGCACCGAATTGGTCTTGATGTGCATGCCCACCGAGAGCTTGTGCTCCCAGCCGTTCTTCACGGCCCAGGCGTGCACGCGTTTGGCGAGGCCGGGCGGCAGCATCCCGGTGATTTCGTCGAGGCCGGGCTTGAGGAATTCGATGATGTGGATCGGCTCGTCCGGCTTGGCGCGCACTTCCTCGCGCACGCGTGCGAAGCGGCTCTTGCGCGTCTTGAGGTCGGCCACGCGGATCAGGTCTTCAAAGCTCATCCACAGGGCAAGGTAGCGCGCGGTCTCGGCCGTCAGTTTGCCGCCAGCCGCATCATGGTGGGCGACGGGTTTGAGTCGCTCCAGATACAGCTCGGCGTAGGCGGTGTCCTGATAGTCGGTAACGCGCTTGATGCCCTCGCCAATCAGGTGGTGGGCATGCTCGGGGAAGCCGTGCAGAGCGGCTGTTTTATCAGAGGAGGATCGCGAGGAAACCGTTGGTGGGAGCGGGTTTCCGGCCACCCCGCCGGACGATGCCGCGTTGAATCCGGCGGCAAAACCGCGCAAACTGGCTTCGACACCCTTGCCCGAAGCCTTGATGGCTTCTTCGCACATCGCGCGCGAGAGCGGCAACTTGCCGGAGCCGGCCATCGCGCCGAACATGACAGCCGAGATCACCGTGCCGGCCTGTTGCGCGGCTTCGGCCATGTCGAACAGCACTGCCTTGCCGGCGAGCTGGGGTGCGGCGTCGATGATGCGCTGCGCATCAAAGCGGCCGTCGCCCATCGGCATTTTCTCGATGGTGGCGTAGATGCGGTGGCTGGACGCGATCAACGTGGTGCGGTCGGTTACCCAGCCGTTCTGCAGGGCGCGGCCGGCTTCGACCAGCTCGGAGCAGACCATCAGGTCCACATTGCCGGGCGTGGGGGTCAAGGCCAGCACCGGGCGCTGACCGTTGAGCTGGCTCCACGGCACCGGGAAGATTTCCAGGTAATAGGTGGTGGCGCCGGTACGCTGCGCCACGCCGGGAATCGACGTGCTCTGCACCGGCAGGCCGGCGCGTGTGCCGGCATCGCGCAGCCAGTCGGCCAGCACGCCGCCGCCTTCGCCACCAAGGGCAGCGACGAGAATGGTAATAGGGCGCTGGTTGTCGGACATGGTCATGCCGGCTGCTCAGTTTGGTTGCAGTGCGCCAACGATGGCGCTGCGGAATCTGGCCTTGAACTTGTCCCACCATGTGGCGTTCTGCACGATCTCGGCGCGGAAGAACGAGGGGCACAGCACGGCAGCGTGCGCCACTTCACCGCACAGGCCGCAGCCGACGCAGTTGTTGTTGACGTGCGCCACCGGGTCGACCTTCAACGGGTCGGACGAGTCCTTGATCGTGAGCGAAGGGCAGCCCGAGAGGCGGATGCACGAATGATCGCCGGTGCAGGTGTCTTCATCGACACCGTAGCGCACGCGCACGACACGCTCGCCGGCCTTGAGCCTGGCGGCGTCAATCGGCTTCTTGCGGCGCTGTTGTTCGAGCATGCATTCGGCTTCAGCGATGATGACCTTGAGGCCGCTGAACGGTGTCGTCATTGCTTCGCGCAGGGTCGAAAGGGTTTGGGCGACGTTGTAGTTGTAGACCGTTTTCATCCACTTCACGCCCATGCCGGCGAGCGTGCGCTCGATGCCCATGTCGGTGGCGCGATGGCCCTGGCTCTGGTGCGGGCTGGACGGCAGCTCCTGCGTGCCGGTGGCCGACGAGTAGCCGTTCTTCATGATGACGAGAATGCCGTCATCGTTGTTGAACACCGCGTTCGAGACGCCTGAAGACAGACCGTTGTGCCAGAAGCCGCCATCGCCCATCACGGTGACGGTGCGCTTGGCAAACAGCGGGCTGATGGCCGAGTTGCTGGCGAGGCCCAAGCCATAGCCCAGCACGGTGTTGCCGATGTTGAAGGGGGGCAAAGACGAGAACAGGTGGCAGCCGATGTCGGCCGACACGTGGTAGCCGCCGGCTTCACGCTCGAGCAGCTTCATGGCCGAGAACACCGGGCGCTCCGGGCAGCCGACACAAAAGCCCGGCGGGCGGTTCGGTACCGGCGCGCCCAGCAGCTCCAGCGCACGCTTCCTGTTATTGGCAATCTTCTCGGGCGCGGCGGCAAATGGCGTGACGTCGAGGCCACGCGGGGCCGCGTTGGCAATGTATTTCGAGAGGCCGCCGAGCATGACTTCACCGGTGTATTCGCCGGCCATTGGGAGAACGTCTTTACCGTAAACCCTGGTCTGGATGTCGGCCTTGCGCAAAATCGCGTGCAGTGCGTCTTCAATGAAGTTGGGCTGGCCTTCTTCGACCATCAGCACCGAGCGCTTGGTGGCGCAGAACGCGGTGAGCTCGTCGGGGATGAGCGGGTAGGTCACGTTCATCACGTAGAGCGGCACCTGCGAATTGCCGAAGGCATCGGCCAGGTTCAGCTGCTGCAGTGCGCGGATCACCGCGTTGTACATGCCGCCCTGCAGGATGATGCCGATATCTGACAACGCGCCTTCAAAAGTCTCGTTGAGCTTCTCGCGCTTGATGAACTCCACGGCCGCCGGCCAGCGGTGTTCGATCTTGTGCTTTTCCTGCGCGTAGGACGAGGGCGGCAGCACGATGTTGCCGTAGTCGAAGCTCGGCTCCTGAATCAGGGCGTTGCGCGAGATCTTGGCTTCGACGTTGTCCTTGCATTCAAACGAGCCGTGCACGTGGCAGGCGCGGATGCGCAATTCCACAAACACCGGCGTGCTCGACGCCTCGGAGAGCTCGAAGGCTTTCTCGACCGCCTTGACGATCGACGGCAGGTTCGGGCGCGGGTCGAGCAGCCACATCTGCGACTTCATCGCAAAGGCGTGGCTGCGCTCCTGCATGATCGACGAGCCCTCGCCGTAGTCCTCGCCGATGATGATGACCGCGCCGCCCTTGACGCCGCTGGAGGCAAGGTTGGCAAGCGCGTCGGAAGCCACATTGGTGCCAACGGTAGATTTCCAGGTGACGGCACCGCGAATCGGATAGTTGATCGAGGCGCCCAGCATGGCGGCGGCACCGGCTTCCGAGGCATTGGCTTCGAAGTGGATGCCCAGCTCGCTCATGAACTCGCTGGCATCGGCCAGCACGTCGATCAGGTGGGAGATCGGCGCGCCCTGGTAGCCGCCCACATACGAGACGCCCGACTGCAGCAGGGCCTTGGTCACGGCGAGGATGCCTTCACCGTGGAAGGTATCGCCCTTGCCGAGTTTGAGGAGTTGTACTTCCTCCTTGAATGAACGTTCCATTGAAGCAATCCCAGGCGAGTTGGTGGGTAAATCTCAGGTGGATCGGGCGAGGATGTGCCCGCTTCAGCAGCACATCTGATTAAGCAGGCTCCATGCCATTCTTGCGTTTCAGATCCGCCGCTGCCGGCGCCGTCATGTAGGTGAGCACCGCGCGCGCGCCTTCCGGATTGGTGCTCGCCACCGGAATGCCGGCAGAAAACATGGTGCGCTTCTGGATGTCCGGTGGCAAGCCGCCCACGATCTCGATGCCCGGCAGGTGGATCAGTTCGGAGAGTTGCTGGAAGCCCAGATCGGCCTTGCCGTCAGCCACCAGCCCGCCCACCGGCACGCCGGGAGGCGCCACCACCAGTTTGGACTTGATGGCCTCGGCAATCCCCCACTGGGCGAACAGCTTTTCCAGGTAGACGCCGGAAGGGCCGGTGGAATAGCACACCGCCCCGGCGGCCAGCACCGCATGCTTGACCGCCTCGCCGTTGCTGATGTTCGGTAGCGCCCTTCCCTTGGGCACGCACATGGTGACGCCGGAGGAGGCAAAGTCGAAGCGCCCTGGGCGCACCTTGCCTTCGGCGATGAGGCCATCGATCACGTTGTCCGCCAGCACGATCACGTCCAGCACTTCACCGGCGCGCACGCGCTCGGCCGCCTTGACCCCGCCAATGTTCTCGATGGCGATGGGCCGCGCGGCGGCATCCGGGTAGGCGTCAGCAAGCGCCTGCAGCGCTTCGCGTGTGGCCATGGAAGTGAGGATCTTGACAGGAACGGCAGCCATTGCAATGCAACCTTTGAAAGAGAAAGTGTGAGGGAAACCGCGAAAAACCGATCGGCTTTGCGGCTCAGCCCAGCAGCGCCGGCAGCCAGGTGGCCACGCCGGGCACCAAGAATACCAGCGCCAGCAGCACCAGGCTCATGGCAACGAACGGCACCACCGCCCGGAAGATATCGGCCATGGTGACGGACGGCGGCGCAACGCCTTTCATCGTCATCAGCAACAATCCATGCGGTGGCAGCAGCAAGCCGAGCTGCATGCAGATGAGGAACATCACGCCGAACCACACCAGGTCAATGTTCATCGCCTGCACCACCGGCATGAAAATCGGCAGGGTGATCATCATCATGCTGACCTGATCGACAAAGATGCCGAGAAAAATCAGGATCAGCATCATGCCGGCGATCACCGCCCACTGCGGATAGCCCTGGCCGGTGATGAGCTGCACCAGCCCGTTGGAGGCGCCTGAGAACGACAGGATCTGCGCGAAGGTCGTCGCGCCGACGATGATGAACAGGATCATGCAGGAAATGCCGACGGTGCCGCGCAGGGACTTCAGCAGCGCTTCCCAGGTGAGCGCCCGGTACAGCGCGGCGAGGACAATCGTGGCCAGCGCACCGATGGCGGCCGACTCGGTTGGCGTGGCCCAGCCGGCCGCCATCGAGGCCACCACGATGGCGAAGATCGACACCAGCGGAACCACGTACTGGAAGAACGGGCGCAGCTTGTCCCAGCCGTGGTGCTCGACCAGTTCCGACTTGGGCGCCAGATCCGGCTGCATCTTCACGCGAATCACGATGTAGGCGACGAACGCCACCGACAGCAGCAGGCCCGGCACGACACCGCCGATCAGCAGCTTGGAAATCGAAATGCCGGAGAGCGAGCCCAACAACACGGTGAGTGCCGAGGGCGGAATCAGCATGTCGACGGCGCCGATCGCCATGATCGGCCCGGCGGCAATGGTCGGGTGATAGCCGCGTGCCAGCATCACCGGCAGCATCAGACTGCCGAGCATGGCGGTGGTGGCGATGGTGGAGCCGGAAATGGCCGAGAACACGGTACCGGCCACCACGGCCACGACGGCGAGGCGGCCGGGCACCTGGCTGATCAGGCGTTCGATGCCGTCAATGACCTTGACGGCGAGGCCGGTGTGGAACAGCACCTCGCCCATCAGCACAAACAGGGGAATCGGCGTCAGCGAGAAACTCATCACCGAACTGACACTGTTGCGCACCAGCTGCATCAGCCCCGGCTCGCCGCCCAGGTACAGCACCGCACCGGCAAGGTTGATCACCATGAACGAGAAGGCGACCGGCAAGCCGAGGAACAGCAGCACGGTGGACCCGCCCAGCAACAGCCAGGCGGCGAATTCCCAACCCATCACGTCGCCACCTTCACGCTACCCGTCTCATGCCGCCAGCCTCATGCGGCGCTCACCGCATCGTTGCGCGGCGCTTTGTCACCCTGCGCCAGACGGCGCATGCGGAAGACGAACTCGACCGCCAGCAACGCAAAACACAGCGGCAGCGGTGCCAGCATCCACCACTCCGGCGTGACCAGGGTCTTGATCGACATGGCGTTGTCGGCATGGCTCTTCAACGCCACGCGGGCGCCATACCAGACCATGCCGCAACAGCACAGAAAGCCGATGATGTCTGCCAGCCACTCGCAGCCCCATGCCCAGGCCTTGGGGATCGCCCTGAGCAGGATGTCCACGCGGATGTGCTGCCCCTGACGCAGCAGCCACGGCGCTGCCAGCATGGTCATGAGGTAGAGCAGCATCTCGGAGACTTCATTGGCCCAGCCAATCCCCCGGCCGAGGCCGGGGACGGCCACATTGCGCGTCAGCACATCGCCACAGATGATCAGCAGCATGGCGAGCAACAGCAGGCTGGCGATCACCGCCAGCGCTTCGGTCAGCCTGGCAAAGGCCGCGTCAAGCTGCTGCACAACGCGGCCCTGGTGCGCTTACTTTGAAGTGAGGGTCTTGAGCTTCTTGGCGAACTCGGGGTTCGCCTTGTACGCACTGGCCCAGCCGGTGTCATACGCTGCATCGACATACTTCTTGGTACCGGCCGCATCGAACTTGATGGCCTGGATGCCGGCCTTTTCCTGACGCGCGGTTTCTTCCTTGGTGTAGGCCGCCCACAGGGTAGGGTTCTGCGCCTCCAGCGCGAGGATCTGCTTTTCCAGATAGGCGCGCTGCTTGGGATTGAGCCCCTTGAACTTGTCCAGGTTCATGATGATCGAGACTTCGGCATCGTAGAAGCCGGGGTCGATGCGGAACTTGGTCTTCTCCTGCCAGTTCAGGTCAAAGATGCCGCCGATCGGCCAGCCATAGCCATCGACCACGCCACGCTCAAGCGCGGTATACACCTCGCCCGGCGGGGTTTGCACCACGTTGGCCCCGATGGCCTGGAAGAAATCGCGATACACCGGGGTAATGCGGATCTTGAGGCCAGTGAGGTCAGGCTTGTCGACCTTCTTGGTCAGATACACATGGAAGGGCTGGTTCTCGACCATGCGGCCGAGGTACTGCATGTTGGCCTTCTTGTTCCAGACCTCGTTGATGGCGGCAAATGCGCCGTTCTTGCGCTGTTCGGCAATCGGAATCTGCGTGAGCTTCAGAAAATCCGCTTCCGGCATCACGTTGGTATAGAAGGCGCCGGTCGACAGGCCCAGATCCACCACGCCGGTCTTGACGGCATTGCCCACTTCAAAGGTCGGGATCGCCTTCGGCCCGCCGATGAAGTTGATCTGCACATTGCCCTTGCCTTCGGCATTGACCTTGGCGATCCACTTGTTGAGCAGCGTGACGTAATAGCTGTTCTCGGCAAAGGCGCTGACCATGCGCAAGGTCACTTCCTGGGCCATGGCCGGCACCGGCGCAACCCAGGCGGCAGCCCCGATGAACAGGCCAAGAGTGGCTCCCACCAACGGTTTCAGCGATTTGTACATTGTGTTCTCCAGATTTTCTGTGTCGTTCTTCAGGCGCGCTTGTGTATCTTCAGCACGGCTACATGTTGGGCATCTTGCACTGGCTGGCGAACGAATCTTCATGGTTCGACAGGATCTTGCCCATCAGCCGGTTGGTGATGCGGCCTTTCTCGTCGGTGCGCACCACGCGCAGGTAGTAATCCTGGATCGGATACTGGTTCTTGTTGAACTTGAAGTTGCCGCGCACCGATTTGAAATCGGCGGCCAGCAGCGCCTTGCGGAATGCCACCTTGTCCTCGACGTTGCCCTTGACCTTCCTGACCGCCGAATCGATCAGCATCGCCGTATCGTAGCCCTGGGCGGCATAGAGTGTCGGCAGGCGGCCATAGTCTTTCTCGAAATCGGCCACGAATTTCTTGTTCTGCGGGTTGTCCAGATCATGGCCCCAGAAAGAGGTGTTGACGGCACCCAGCAGCGCGGAGCCGACCGGCTTGATCGTGTCCTCGTCAGCCGAATAGCCGGGCACGAAGAGCTGAATGTCCTTGGAGAGGCCGGCAGCAGCAAACTGCTTGATGAAGTTGATCCCCATGCCGCCGGGCAGGAAGATGAAGACAGCCTCGGGCTTCTTGGCCTGCATGTTGGCAAGATCGACCGAGAAATCGAGCTGGTTCATCGGCGTGTACACCTCATCGACGATCTTGCCCTTGTAGAGGCGCTTGAAGCCGGAGAGATTCTCGCGGCCGCCCGGATAATTGGCACCGATCAGGTAGACGTTCTTGATGCCGCGATCATTGACGAACTTGCCCATGGCGCTGGGGATGTCCTCGCTTTGCCAGGAGGCGACGAAAAAGTAGGGATTGCACTTGGCGCCGGCGTAGTCGTTCGGGCCGGTGTTGGGGCTGATGTAGAACGTCTTGCTGTCAAGGATCGACGGCACCACCGGCAACAGGATGTTGGTGAAGACAACGCCGGTGACGATGTGGGATTTGTGCTGCTGCAGGAAACGATCGGTGATCTGCTTGGCGACGTCCGGTTTCAACTGGTCGTCGGCGACCTGCAGATCCAGCGGGATCCCGCCGAGCTTGCCACCGGCGTGCTTGACCGCCAGATTGAAGCCGTCGCGGATGTCGACGCCGAGGGCGCCGGCCGGGCCGGACAAGGTGGACATGAAACCAATGCGCAGTTTGTCGGCGGCCTGAGCGGGCAGGCAGGCAGCGGCAATGACGGCGGCGGCGAGCGAAGCAAGCAGACGTTGTTTCATTCGATTCTCCAAGAGCCGGTGGGCTTAAGTGTTTGAATTTATCAGGTTTCGTGCCATCATGGCTGCGATCCTCATCAATTGCATGCCTCTGAAATGCGCGCTGCCTCCCCTGCACCTCCTTCTGCACCAGCGATGCCTGGCCCACGGCCCGATGCGGCCCTGATCGCCGCCCTCGAAGCAGCCAGCTACCATCCCCTGTGGGACCGTTATCAGCGCATCACGCCACCGCAGCCGAAGGCAGCGGACCGGCCCATGCACTGGCGCTGGCGCGACTTCGAGCCGTTTGTGAAACGGTCTGCGGCCGAAGTGCCGATCGCCGACGTCGAGCGCCGCGCCATCATCATGGTGAACCCGGCATTCGGCGGCGCGACCACCACTACCGCCAACCTGCTCGGTGCCTTTACCGTCCTTAATCCCGGCGACCGCGCCCCGCCACACCGGCATACGGCCTCCGCGATCCGCTTTGCCACCCGCGCCGAAGGGGCGTTCACGATCGTCAATGGCCGGCGTTGTGCGATGCAGCCAGGGGATCTGGTGCTCACCCCTGCGATGTGCTGGCACGGCCATATCAACCAGTCCGATCAGGTGACGACATGGTTTGACGCCGCCAACATGCCGCTGGTGTGCGGGCTGGATGCGAGCTTTTTCGAACCCGGCAGCCGCAGCGCCGCCGCATTCTGGGAAGTGGATGAAGGCGACGAGCGGCGCTGGTCAGCACCGGCGCTGGCGCCGCTGGCGGAAACGGCACCCATCGCACAACCGGCCGGCGCCCAATCCCCCAAGTACCACTATCCCGGCGTGCAGACGCGCGCGCTGCTCGATGCCACCAAACCGGCCGCCGATGGCGCCCGGCGCTTGCGCTACCTGAATCCGGAAACCGGCGGGCCGGTGATGCCGGCACTCGACTGCTACGCCGTACGCCTGGCCACCGGTGCTGCCACCCGTGCGCAGCGCAGCACCTGGAACCAGATCTGCCTGGTGGTGTCCGGCAGCGGGCGCAGCACCGTGGGCAGCCAGAGCTTCGATTGGCAGCAGCACGACGTGTTCACGATCCCCCACTGGGAGTGGGCCTCACACCAGGCGGCGGGCGGTGATGCCGATCTTTTCGTCGTGAGCGACCGTTCATTATTCGAATTGCTGGGTCTGGCGCGCGAAGAAACGCAATAAGCGGCAACCGGCGCGCCGGTCACACCCAGATTTGCAAGACGTAGTCGTAGGTGGCCTGGCTGTTGAACATGTCGACACGCTGCAGCCTGATGGCAAAGCCCTGCCCTTTCTTGACCAGGGTGTGGCGGTAGGTGCCGCCGAAGTGGCGCAGATTGTCGCGGCGCAGTTCCATCATGTGAAAGCGTGAGCGGACGACCACTTCCTGCGCCGTTTCCTTCTCGATCACCACATTGCTCACCAGATGGTTGGTGGCCCACATCGGTGCCTGCGACCAGGCGTTCGGGTGGGTCACACGCCCCATGCGCACCTGCATCAAGAGCTTGTCTTCCGCGAAGATGGAGGGTTGGCCCTCCCAATCAGTCTGCTCCGTGGTGACCGGCATCCAGTAGACGCCGTCATCGGCGAACAGGTTGATGTAGTCCTGCCAGTATTTGTTGTCCAGCAGTTCCGCCTGTGCGTAGAGAAACTGCTCGACACGGCGCTGCAGATCGCCACGGGCGGAGGCGGCTGAGACCAGCGCACGTGGCGCCTTGACCGCCACCACCCTGGCACGTGGCGAGTGATCCGGTGCGATGCGCTGGGCCCCGGTACGGCGGGTTTCGGCACCGGCGCGGATCACCACATTCTGCTTGAGGTTCTTGCCGGCCGGCGCCTTGGCCGCCGGCTTGC
>CAYUEG010000081.1:0-17599 GCA_964443245.1 uncultured Burkholderiales bacterium
AGACCTACGGTACGCTCAATGCGGCCGGCGACAACGCCGTGTTCATCGCCCATTTCTACTCGGGCAATTCGCACGCCGCCGGCAAGTACAAGGAAAGCGATGCCGCACCCGGTTACTGGAATGGCATCATCGGGCCGGGCAAGCCGATCGACACCGACAAATACTTTGTCATTTCCGCCGATACGCTGAGCAACCTCAATACCAAGGATCCGAACACCACCACGACGGGCCCCTCCTCGGTCAACCCCGACACCGGTAGACCGTATGGCATGAGCTTTCCGGTCGTGTCCATGCGCGACTCGGTGCGCGTCCACAAGGCACTCACTGATTCGCTCGGCGTCAAGAAGTTCAAGGCGGTGGCGGGTGCATCAGGCGGTTCGATCCAGGCAATGGAATGGGGAGCCTTGTATGGTGATCAGATCGAGCGCGTGATTCACGTGATCGGCCCCGGATTCTCGATTTCCCCCTGGGTCATCGGCCTGCTCGATGTGTGGGTGGCACCGATCAAGGTTGATCCGAAGTGGAACAACGGCGATTATTACGGCAAGGACGAGCCGCTGGACGGCATCGCGCAGGCGCTCAAGATCGTGACCCTGACCGCCGGGCATTGGGGCTGGGCTGAAAAGGCGTTTGGCTACAAGCTGGCGGACGACAGCAAGAAGCCGGGCGACGACCGCAACAACGTGTTTGCGATCGAGGATGTCCTGCAGAAGACCGGCATTGCCCGCGCGCGCACGACGGACGCGAACAACAAGATTTACATGGCCAAGGCCAATCAGCTGTTCAACGTGGAAAGCGAGATCGGCAAGATCAAGGCAAAAATCCTGTTTGTGCCCGCTTCAAGCGATCTGGTGTTTCCGCCCGAGATGAGCCAGAAGGCAGCAGCCGCCTTTCGCGCGCAGGGTGGCACGGCCGAGGTGTTCGTGCTTGAGGGTGATCGCGGGCATCTCGACGGCGTGGTCGGCATCACCAAGGCCGCCGAGGCGATTCGCGCGTTCATGAACAAATAATCACCGTTCCAGGCCACCGGTGCCTGCACCACGCGGGTGCCGGTGAGTCCGGAAGCGTACGAGGCTGCCCGGTTCGCCGCACCCGAGAGGCTGCAATCCGGGCGGCAATCCGGCTACCCGCCCGGGTTGAGCCGCGCGCGTGCCTTCTCGATGAAATCGATGCCTTCCAGGCTGATGGCGGCGCCGTTGCCGCCCAGCTTGACCACCCCCAGTGAGGCGAGACGGCGCAGACGCGGCATCACGAAGCTGCGCAGTTCGGCATCCTTGTAGGCGTTGGCGCCGGGGAAGACGTCGCGCGCCAGGTCGTCCACTTCGCGCCAGCTCTCGGTACGCTTGTAGAGGGCGTTCAGGATGGTGTTGTGGATCGGATCCAGACGGACGGCAGAAAGAGGCAGCGCGCGTGTCAGCATGGCGGTTACGGATGCGTGGAGGGAAGACGTTACCTTACCGGAGGCTAGGCACCCTGAACGCCCGATAAGACGCCCAATTCTGCTTCATTTGCATGCACGGCCGGGGCCGCTGCGTGGAGATCCGCCAGCAGTTCGTCTTCCTCGGCTGACTCGGACACCTGCCGCCATTCGCGTCCCAGTCCGGCGCGTGAAGGCGGGGCGCACAAGCCGCAGCGAAACTGATCAAGCAGTTCATACCGGTGCACCACGAACTGCCCCTGGCAGCACTTGCACGGCGCCATGGTCAGCACGCCGGCATCAACAAATTGCACCAGGCGCCAGGCCCGCGTGATGGAAAGCACCGGTTCGAGGCCCACCAGCTGCACCTGTTCCTTGTACAGACGATAGGCCATGATCATCGCATCGGCCTCTTCCAGGGGGGCTGACTTGATCAGCCTCTGGTAGAGATTCAGAAACAGGGAGCCGTGGATGTTGGGTTGCCATGTCATGAACCACTCGGTGGAGAACGGCAGCATCCCCTTGGGGGGAGATTCGCCCACCACTTCCTTGTAGATGCGAATCAGCCGTTCGCGGGGAAGCTTGGAGACCGCCTCGAGCAACTGGACACGTGCGCCCAGCTCCACCAGTTGCCGGACGCGGTTCACGTCCTCCGCATCCGCCACCAGGCTGCGGCGGGTTTTGCCGGCTTCCGCAAGGGTGCGACTCATGCCGACTCCAGCGGCTGGCTGGCCATCAGGATCGAGGCGTGCATGCCTGCAGAAGCATCACGCTTGCCGTGGTCGGCCAGCAGGTTCCAGACCAGCCGGTCATCACACCGGAACCGGCACACCAGCATGTTGGACGCAGCGATGCGCACCAGCTGCGCCGGCGTGAGCTTCTCGATGATGTCGACCACCACATCGCCCAAACCCAGGCGAACCTGCGCCTCGACACGATCCTCACGAATCATATGCTGGGCCACCATCAGGTAGGAAAGGTTGGTTTCGCGAATTTCTTCCTGCAAGCGATTCATTTTTGCGTTGCTGCTTTGGTTCATGCCGGCCTCCGGTCAAGTTCGTTATGAGAAAACGGTAAAGGAATGCGGTTTGGATAGTTGAGCGCACGCAATCTTCAGCAATCGATGTGCCAACTTGTAATTAATTGATATTTAACGTTTTTTTGTATATCCCCCACTTCAGGGCGGATTTATTTGCAAAATGCAATTGCAGAATGCAATAATCTCTCGTATTGCAATTTGCAAAACAGCTTCCGAAAAACCATGGCAACCGGCTCCCCGGCCATCCTGATCGTCGAGGACGATCCGATGCAGTCCGAGTTCTATCGGCATGCGCTGGAAGACCTCGGCATTGCCATGGTCGCATCAGGCTCTCTTGCTGAAGCCCGCACCGCCTTGATCCGGCACCGCTTCATTGCCGCCCTGGTGGATCTGCAGCTGCCGGACGGCTCCGGCGTTGCCCTGATACGGGAAATCCATGGACGCAGCCCGAATTGCGTGGTGGTGATGGCTTCCGGGGTGGATTCGGTGGATACGGCGCTCGAAGCGACGCGGGCGGGCGCATCCGACTACCTGGTCAAGCCGATCAGCATCGAGCGGCTCAACATCACCATGCGCAACGTGATCGAAACCTCGCGCCTGCGCTCGGTGGTGCGCACGATGGAAAGCACGGGACGCTTCCGGTTTCACAACTTCATCGGCACCAGCCCGGCCATGCAGGCCGTCTACCGCATGATCGAAACGGTGAGCCAGAGCAAAGCGCCGGTCTTCATTCTGGGGGAAAGCGGTACCGGCAAGGAGCTGTGCGCCGAAGCCATCCATTCGTGCAGCCAGCGCAGCGCAAACCCCTTCATCGCCATCAATTGCGCCGCGATTCCCAGCGAGCTGATCGAAAGCGAGCTGTTCGGCCACGTCAAGGGTGCCTTCACGGGCGCCGCCGCAGATCGCCCGGGTGCGGCACTGGCCGCCGATGGTGGCACCCTGTTCCTCGACGAAATCTGCGAGATGGACATCAATGTGCAGGCGAAGCTGCTGCGTTTGCTGCAAACCGGGGAGGTCAAGCGGGTTGGCGAGAACCGGCCGCAGCGGGTCGACATCCGGGTTGTCTGCGCGACCAACCGCGATCCGTTTCTCGAAGTGAGCGAAGGGCGTTTTCGCGAAGACCTGTACTACCGGCTGTTCGTGCTGCCGATCGAGCTTCCTCCCCTGCGCGAACGCGGCACGGACGTGATGCTGATTGCGCAGACCATGCTGGCGCGCTTTGCGGCAGAAGAAGGCAAGCAGATCAAGGATTACGCACCCGCCGCCCGTGAACTCCTGATACGCCACGGTTGGCCGGGCAACGTGCGGGAACTGCTGAACGTGGTGCGTGCCGCCGTGATCTACACCCACGGCACCATCGTCGAGGCGGACACGATTCGGCAGATATTCGAACGGGGGGCCAAGTTGCCTCCGGAGAAACGCCATGTTCGGGTCAGCCGGGAAGCGGACGCCAATACGGGCAAGCCGGCGCGCGAAGATCAGATTCTGCTCGAGATGACCGCGTCCACCGTCATGCCGCTGGCTGATCTGGAGCGCTCGGCAATCGAGAAGGCGCTGTCCCTGTTTGGCGGCAATGTGGCCCGCGCCGCCGATGCGCTGGGGGTCAACACCTCCACGCTTTACCGCAAGATCAAATCCTGGGGCGGCGCCCCTCTTCCCTAGGCTGCCTGTGGGTGCAGGGCCTTGATCAGCGCCTCCCGGTTCACCGGTTTGGGCAGGAACCCGTCAAAACCGGCCGCCATGATGGCGCTGATTTCGTCCGGCAAGACATGCGCCGTGTAGGCGATCACCCGCATCCGTGCCAGATCCTGATCGGCCTTGACGGTGCGGCATATCTGATCGCCACTGACCTCCGGCATGCTGATGTCAAGGAGCACGGCATCGAAGCGCCCGCGTTGCATCAGTTCCAGGGCTTCGCTCCCGCTTTCTGCCTCGGTGCTTTCCCAGCCTTCCTCATCGACAAGCGCACAGGCCAGCAGGCGGTTGGCAGGATTGTCATCGACCACCAGCACCTTCATTGATCTGCCCCCGTGCTCTCCGGCACCGGCGCGTGGTGCCGGGGTTCGGTCGTCAACGGTACGGTCCGCAATGCCAGCCAGAACGTCGACCCTTCGCCGTCGCGCGAGGAGAAGCCGATGTGCCCTTCCATCAGGCGCGCGAGGTCGCGGCTGAGCGCGAGCCCCAGCCCGGTCCCGCCGTATTGCCGGGTAATCGTGTTGTCAGCCTGGCGGAATCGTTCGAACACATTCGGCTGGGCCTGCAGGGGAATCCCGCACCCGGTATCGCGCACCTGGATCACCGTCTGCCCGCCTTGCAGGAACGCGCTGACCGAAATGCTGCCAGTCGAGGTGAACTTGACGGCATTGTGAATCAGGTTGTTGAGTATTTGCGTGGTGCGCATCCGGTCGCAGAAGACCTCGGGAGGGCACGCCGGGTCCGGCAGCAGCTCCAGTTTGAGCCCCTTCGCTTCCGCTTCATTGCGATACAGCGCAATCGATTCCTCGATGATGGGCAGGAGCGCACAAGGGCGCATCTCGACTGTCAGGCGACCAGCTTCGATCTTGGCCAGGTCCAGAATGGTATTGACGAGGCCAAGCAGATGCTGGCCGCTCGAATGGATCATTTCGGAAAACTTGCGATCCTTGTCTGACTGTGCCCGGCGCGTAAGCAGTTCCGAAAAGCCCAGAATGCCGTTCAGTGGCGTGCGCAATTCGTGCGACATGTTGGCAAGGAACTCGGACTTGAGCCGGTTCGCCGACTCGGCCCGCAACTGGCTCTCGCGCATACGCGTCACCAGCACCACAGCACAGAATGCAAACGCCAGAATCAGCGCTGTCGCGGCCGCCCCCCACTGCAAGTAACGCTCGCGCCGGCCGTTGAAATCGGCAAACACATCCTTTTCACTCTGACCGACGGCCACGACCAGCGGATACTCCGCCAATCTGCGGTAGCTGTAGATGCGCGGCTGTTGATCGACCATGCTCGCCGCACGGTACTGGCCAACCGGCGTGCTCAGCGCTTCCGCCATCAGCGCCGACTTCGAAATATCCTGCCCAACAAGGGTACTGTCCGCCGCCTGGCGGGCGCGCACGATGCCATCCATGCCTACCAGCGTGATCACACCGCCGCTCCCAATATCCAGTTCGCCGTAGAACTCGGAAAAGTAGAACGGATCTACCGACACCACGACAACACCGCCAAAGGAGCCATCCGGCTTGTTGATGCGGCGGGTCATCTGCAGGGACCACTTTCCCGAAGCCCGCCCCAGCACCGGTTTGCTGACATACAGACTCCTGGTATCTTCAGCCAGATGCACCTTGAAGTGCTCCCGATCCGACAGATCAACTTTCTTGAAGTCAGACAGATTGCTCAGGGCGTAGATGCCGTTTTCGTCGATCACCCCGATCTGATTGAAGATGCGACCGTTGATCATGCCCTGGCGCACCGCATCGGCAATGTCGACGCGGCCACCAGTCTTCTCGTATTGGTACTTGACGAACAGCACGGCCTGATCGACGTTCTTCAGGGTGCGGACGGAATGCTCCTGGAATACACGTGCCAGATTGGCGGTATCCCGATAGGCACCCTGCAGCACCTGCGCGCGTTCCGATTCAATCTGCACGCCTACCGTCGTCCAGAGCAACGCCATCAGCACAATGGCAAACAGCCCCAGGACGCCGGAAGGAGACCGCAGGACCAACTGGTAGAACCGGGCAACGGTCCTGCGGGCCGCACCGAACAGCGCTGCAGACGGCTTGCCGCCAGCCGCGGTGGACACGACATCGGCCTGCTCCGGCCAAGGGCGTACAACAGTATTCATGACGTTCCGATCGAGTTTGCGGGGATCACATGCAAGACCCGGCGCTCAAGCCACATGGCGCTCGGCATGCCGCGGCGGGCGCGTCCGGCATGAGGCGCACGCTTCCACCAGAGCGGCCGACGCCAATGGCTTGAGCAGCACCCGGTCGAAGCCGGCGCGCAACAAGGCACGCGCTTCGTCGGGCTGGGCATGCGCCGTGCAGGCGATGACATGCGTCTTGGCGAACCGGCTATCGACCGAAATCCATTCGAGCAGCTTGTCACCGCTCAGGTGAGGCATGCGGATATCGGCAACGATGACGTCAAAGTCCTCGACTTCCAGATGCATCATGGCGTCGAAGCCGCCGGATGCCTCCTGCACCTTCCAACCTTGTTCGCGCAGCACCTCGGCAGCGAACAGCAGGTTGGCTTCATTGTCGTCCACGACAAGTACATTCATGACGTCTTTTCCCCGCAGGCAGCGCGGTTCAGTGTGTTTCGATGCCGACAAGATAGGGCAACTGGCTAAATCCGGAGTGACGAATAGCCCGGCAAAACCCCCCAAATTCCCGGCGCCCGATATCTCGGGCTGAGCCTTGGCGCCCACCTGCCCGGGCCGGCCCCCAGCCCGTTTGCACAAGCCCATGATTTTGTGTAGTATTTCAGGTTGGCTAGTCCATGAACCAGCCCGGGATCACGTTTGTGCCCCTGTCCATTCGATTCATTTACGAGGAGATCACCATGAACAAACTGCTGGCAGCGCTCATCGCAGGCGCCTTTGCTTTCACTTCCGCTGCTGTTGTGGCCCAGACCAAGGATGCACCGAAGGCTGACGCCAAGAAAGAGGCACCGAAGGCTGACGCCAAGAAAGATGCACCGAAAGCCGAAGCCAAGAAAGACGACAAGAAAGACGCCAAGAAGTAATCGGCCATCTTTTAGGCAAAAAGGGCGAACCGCAAGGTTCGCCCTTTTTGTTTGGGGCGGGATTGAGGCAACCAAGGTTTGTTGTCACCTGGCTGAGGCTCCCCGTGCTTCAATCTGCCTGAACCACCATCCCGCCGCGTAATCATCTTCATGCAAGCCGCCGAGACCATCATCACCGACACCCGCCTCTGGCTCGAGAAGGCCGTGATCGGGCTGAACCTGTGCCCGTTTGCCAAAGCGGTCTATGTCAAGAATCAGGTGCGCTTTCAGGTCAGCCAGGCACGTACCGAAGAAGCACTGATCGAAGAACTGGCGCGCGAACTGGAAACGCTGGCCGAGGCCAGCCCGGAGAGGATCGACACCACGCTCCTGATTCATCCCCATGTGCTGCAGGATTTTGCCGACTACAACCAGTTTCTCGACCTGGCCGATGACCTGATCGAATCCTTGCAGCTCGACGGCATTCTGCAGGTGGCAAGCTTCCACCCGGACTACCAGTTTGCCGATACGGCGGCCGACGACATCACCAACTTCTCGAACCGTTCGCCCTACCCCACGTTGCATCTGTTGCGCGAAGAGAGCATCGACCGCGCGGTCGAAGCCTTTCCTGAAGCCGATGCCATCTACGACACCAACATGCGCACCTTGCGCGGCCTCGGCCTGGCCGGCTGGCGCAAGCTGGGCATCGGGCCGTTGCGGGATTGAACACGGCCAGTTGATCCGGGCATGACCGATCACACGCGCCCGCGCCGCATCGCGCATCTGGACATGGACGCCTTCTATGCGTCAGTGGAGTTGTTGCGCCGGCCCGAACTGAAGGGGCTGCCAGTGGTGATCGGCGGGCGCCGCGCAGCGGAGGGGCGCGAGCCCCAACCACTGTCAGGCTATGTCGGCCGCGGCGTTGTGACGACCTGCACCTACGAAGCGCGCGCCTTTGGCGTGCATTCCGGCATGGGCATGATGAAGGCGGCGGCGCTGTGCCCGCAGGCGATCGCCCTGCCGCTCGATTTCGACGCCTACCGCGACATGTCGCGCCGCTTCAAGGCAGCCATCGCCACCATCGCCCCCACCATCGAGGATCGCGGCATCGACGAGGTTTACATCGACCTGACCGACCTTGCCGAGGCTTCGGTGCCACTCGCCCGCGCGATCAAGGCCGCTGTGCATGCCGCCACCGGCCTCACCTGCTCGATCGCGATTGCGCCCAACAAGCTGTTGGCCAAGATCGGCTCGGAGCTGGACAAGCCAGACGGCCTGACCATCCTTGACATGAGCGACCTCGAGACGCGCATCTGGCCGCTGCCGGCAAAGCGCATCAACGGGGTGGGGCCGAAAGCGACCGAGAAGCTGGCCCAGCTCAATATCCGGACCATCGGCGATCTGGCGCGCGAAACCCCGGCCTTCCTGATCCGCCACTTCGGCAAAAGCTACGGTGCCTGGCTGCATGAGTGTGCCTTCGGCCGCGATGAGCGCCCGGTACACACCTGGCTGGAGCCGAAATCACGCTCACGCGAAACCACCTTTGCCGAAGACACGCGCGAATGGAACGAGATTGCCGCCATTCTGGTGCGCCTGTGCAAGCAGGTGGCCGAAGACCTGCAGCATCGAAAGTATGAAGGCCGCACCATCGGCGTGAAGCTGCGCTACAACGACTTTCGTATCGTCACGCGCGACAATTCGCTCGAATCCCCCACCAACGATGCGCTGGTCATACGCAAGGCCGCCTTCGACGCCCTGGCGCGGGTGGCACCAAACCGCGTGCTGGCACGGCCGATTCGCCTGATTGGCGTGCGGGTAGGTTCGCTCTCTCCGGTAGGGGCAGCCTCGCCCGACCACATCGGGCCAAGGCTGCCGGTCAACCTCACCTTGTTTGAATGATGTGCCACTACCGACTGGCGCAAGGCGGTGCGCGTCGCCCCAGCGCCAGCGACACAATCAGGGCAGCGCCGTGCACGCGAAAGCCCTTGAAGAACTTGCAGAATCCCCCGGTCCGGCTCCCCGCATCGGCGTCGTAAGGACCCGCTTCAGACCGCTGGCGAGTTGCTTGATCAGCCAGTGCGGCCTAGGTCGCTTCAGGGATCAGCACCTCTCGGAGGTCATCCAGCAGGAACGGCTTGGTCAGTGTGGCGGAGAACCCGGAGCGCAAATAGTCCTCCAGCTCGGCGCGGCCGGCGTGCGCAGTGCACGCAATGACGCGGCAATATTGATACTCCGGCCGCGAGCGCAGCGCACGGCAGGTCTGCGGCCCGTCCATGCCCGGCATGCTGATATCGAGCAATATGACGTCAAAGATCGCTCGCGAAGCGGCCTCGAG
This sequence comes from uncultured Burkholderiales bacterium, assembly GCA_964443245.1. Lineage (GTDB taxonomy): Bacteria > Pseudomonadota > Gammaproteobacteria > Burkholderiales > JAEUOS01 > CANJDH01. The sequence continues at coordinate 9,493 of CAYUEG010000081.1, forward strand.
CGCCAGCGTCCCGCTTGCGGCCGTGGCGACCTCTACGCCGCCGATTCGCCTCAGCATGCGTTCTGCCAGGGCGAGGTTACCTGCATCATCATCTACGACCAGAATTTTCACTGCTGCCCCCCGTTTCAGCAGGGCGCGACGGCAGGCTAAAGCCAAACGTGGACCCCTTCCCCAACTGCGAAACCACTTGTAATTCGCCCCCCAAGAGACCAACCAGCCGGTGCGCCAACGCAAGGCCGAGGCCGCTTCCAATACGGCCCGCCGTGTCGGCCTCCGATCTCTGATAGAGCTCGAAGATATGTGGGAGCCGATCCGGCGATATTCCCGCGCCCGTGTCTGTGACCTCGAATCGAAATCCGCCCGGCCCTTTCTCCAGACGCAGCGTTACCTTCCCGACAGCCGTAAACTTGATGGCATTGTCTGCCAGATTGTGCAGCACACGCTTGAGCAGCAGCGGGTCTGAAACGAGTTGCTGGCCGGGCCGTACCTTCACGACGACCTGCAGTTCTATGTTTCTCAAGGTAGCGCTGGCGCGGTGCAGGGCGGCAACCTCCTCCAGCGCTTGCACCGGATCGATGGCGAGCCAATCCGCTCTCTGCGCGCCCGATTCAGCCTTCGCCAGATCCAGCAGCTCATCCACCAGCTTGCGCAGATGCTGGGCGTTTCGCAGGATGCTCTCCGCGTCATCCCGCATGGGGCCTTCTGGCACGTCCATCGCGAGCATTTGCGCGTGCCCGCTGATGCCGTGCAGCGGTGTACGCAGCTCATGCGATACGCCTGAGAGAAACCGGGTTTTGGCGGCACTGGCTGCCAGTGCGTCAGCCGCTCGTCTCACCAGTTCGGCATTCTTCTCCTCAAGCTTTATTTGCAGCGCTTGTGTCCAAAAGGCCGATATGCAAAGCAGCAGCATGCCCACCAGGCTGATTGCCGTGAGTGCCCGATACTCCAGTTGCACCCCGCTGGCATGACGTTGCTCCAGTTCATCCAGCCCAAACCCTGTCACCACCAACAGCGGGGTATTGGCCAGCGACTGATAGGCGTACAGTCGCTTTTGCCCGTCTACTGAGCTGACGGCCACATAGTGTCCGCGCGGGCTCGCCAACATCCGGGAGAAGAACTCGGATTTGCTGATGTCCATCGAAGCCTCTGTCCGGTCCGAGGTAATGCGCACGCGCGCCACTCCGTCGCGGCCATAGATGGCAATGACGCCTGTACTACCCACCAACCGGCGATACGGTGCCACGAAATTCTCCGGACTGACCGACACCACCGCAACGCCCCCGAAGGCCCCGTCCGGCATCATGATGCGCCGCGACATGTTCATCACCGGCTTGCCCGACACTCGCCCGACGATCGGCTTGCTGACAAACACCTTGTCTTCCTCGGACGAAACGTGCACCCGAAAATGCTCTCGATCCTTCAAATCTACCTTGGTTGCACCTTCAAAATCTCGCGGGCTCGTGGTTGAGAGAAACATCCGCCCATCAGGTCGGATGACTGCCTCCAGCGGAAAGGAGCGCCGGTCAACGGCTACATTGTGCGCCTCGTATAGTTGGGGAAGCATCAGCGCATCCTTCACATATTGGTGCCGGGCTGCCCGCAGCATCTGATCACCATGCTCAAAGGTCGCGTCAACATGTTCCGCCAGCGCGAAGGTTAGGCCTTCAAGGGTTTGTATCGAAGATTCAAACGCGGTTTGGCGCGCGTCCTGGTGCATCCATCCCACCATGATCTGCACGGCCAAGGTCGCGAGCAGCGCAAGCACGACCAGTGGGCGCCGGACCGCCTTGAGCAGCAGCGGGGCGGCGGGCAAGGTCCCGCCTGGCATGGGCCATTTCATGCAACAAAATCCGCTCGGACCTTGAGCATGTAGCCGGTTTTCCGAAACCCCGCGATCATGGAAAACGTCCCTGACACGTTTCGCAGTTTTTTGCGCAAGTTGCAAATGTGCACATCCAGCACGCGATTGAGCGGGGACCATTCGGTTCCGGTCAACACCATTGACAGGCGATCGCGCGACACGACGGTGCAAGAATTGCGTGCCAATTCCATCAACAGCTGCAGTTCTTTCTCAGTCAGCCGTTCTTCACGACCCATCAGGCCCTCGATACTTCGCTCCAGGGGCAATAGCGAAAGACCACCAAACTCGACTCGGGCTGGCAGCCGCCTTGCAACGGCCTCATTGCGTCGCAATACGTTTCGCACGCGCGCGCGCAGCACCAGCGGATCAAAAGGCTTGGTAATGTAATCGGAGGCCCCGAGATTCAGACCCTGGGAAATGATCTCCCCCGAGGTCAGCCCGGAAATGAAGATCAAGGGCACGTCCGACAACGCGCGAACGCTCTTTGCGATTTCCAGCCCGCTACCACCGGGCAGCATGATATCGAGCAACACCAGTCGAACAGGCTTGGTTTGCAATACCGCCAACAGATCACTCCGGCTTTCAACGGCCAGAATACGGTGATCGCGCGCCAGAATGCGATTGATCATCGTGCGCACGGACTGCTCGTCTTCGACCAAGACGATCAGAGGCAGCACTTCGTGGACGCGCGAAGCCGGGGCCAGGTCCAACTCCTCGATCATTGGCCGCTCTCCCTTCCAGTCATGCGCATGCCAGACCGCTGTTCAAGCGCGGGAGAGACTTGCCGTGGCGACGTACCGTGGCGTCGCGTGCCTTCAGCGCCATCACCCGGCAGCCGTCTGTCCCAAGGCAGCCGTCTGTCCCAAAATTGCGGCAGACCTCTTGGCGCCTGCGCGATCTATCTTCGAGCAAGGCAATCGGCAGGACGGCCTCGCCCTGTGAATGGTCTGATGCCACCTGCATGATCACTCAACTTGTATATGTGCTTTCGAAAGCTGCCGCGCACCAAAGTGCGCAACGCACGACACCCGAGCCATTTCGACTCACCGCAATACCGCGCGCCGTCAACCGGGTGACCATGCCCATACTACTGACACGGTCGAATGTTGATCTGTGGGAAAGATGTGAGAATAAGGCCTTACCCGGCGCTTAACAATTGAGAGTTAACACAACTTAACTTTCCGACGCGGGTCAGGCGTTACTCTAGGGGCCATCTCAGATTTCGTGCGGTGCACGCACCGTTCGACGTTCAGGAAGGGCCATGGTGGAAAAGCGTCTCGCTCAAATACCTTCTGTCTCAGACAACATTTTTCCGGCATTGCATGCACCCTGGATTCCGCTCACGGCTGAAGACAGACAACCGACATCCTTACCAACCGTTTCCGCATTTGCAAAAATGGTCAATCAGCTCCGTGCGACACGTCTGCGTACGCAAGGTACCGTCGATCCCGGTAATCCCGATGCAGTACGAACGGAAGAGGTCTCCGAGACTGTGGACCTCCCAGAATTGGGAAGCATCTCCGAGGCTGAGCGCCTGGTGCATCAGGATGTCGCGGAGGGCTTGGCCGCGATATCCCGGACCCTCTCGCATCGGATCAACAACGTTCTGGCAGTGTCGATGGGCAACCTGGCCCTGCTGAAGCGGGAGCTGCCCGCCGGCAATGGCGAGGCTACCGCCATCCTGTCCGATGTGTTTGACTCCCTCCAGCGCTTTCAACAGCTTTCCGCAGATCTGTCCTCGATTTCGCATTGGCACCAGGTCCGCTCGCGCCGAATCGGGCTCGAACACCTGCTTGCCCGACTCGAGACATCCTTTGGCAGTGTGTTGGGACCAAGCAAACGCTTCGTTCTATCCATGGATGGCGCGCTGCCAGAGGTGGACGTCGACCCGCAGTATCTGGAACTGGCAATCAACGCGCTGCTGGTACACGCGCGAGACGCCAGCGTCGCCGAGGAGGTCCGCCTCCATGCAAGCGTTGCGCCAATCCGTGGCGGCAACGTGTCTGCGGTTCAGTCCCTCAACGAGGATCATGACACTCCCACATCCATGGTGTTGGTAGGTGTCGAAATGGCCTCGGATGGATTGAGCGCCGATGACACGGCGGATGCCTTTCGCTCAGGGGGCTCGTTCCGCATGACCTCTTCGAGCATTCTGGGGTTGTGGCTGGTCAAGCAATTCGCGCTCGCTTCGCGAGGCGACGTCGTGATTGAACGCGTGGCGACGGGTAGGCACAGGATTTGTCTGGCGCTGCCGGCCCTGCAGGATTGAGGGTCGTCAACTGCTGTTGAATCCTGCTTAGCGTTCCGCGCCCCTTCCCTGTCCGTCGTGCCGTTCCGGAAACACGGCGGCTTTTCTGGTTTGACGCTCGACCCGACCAAGGTGCGGTGTTTGACCTCACGTTGCCAGCGCGGAGTTGATCCGGACTTTGCCGTAAGCGAGCCATCACCCCATTGGCTTGCCACCATACTTCACAAATCCAGGCCATGTCAGAACGCATGATCATCGTCGTCGAAGACGATCCAGGCGACCAGATGCTGCTGAAAGCGGCTTTGGCTTCCAGCCCGCTCAAGCCAAAGCTTCTGATGTTTGATAAGTGCGACAAGGCCCTCGATTTTCTTGCTCAATCGATGCACGAGGCAAACGACGAAAAGCCTGTCAAGCCAGGCCTGCTTCTGGTGGATCTCAATCTGCCAGGCATGAACGGGATCGAGATGGTTGCGCGAGTGCGCGCCTTTCCCCCGACGCGGTTTCTGCCCATTGTCATCCTGAGCGGAAGCTCTCGCGACGTTGACGTCACTTCTGCCTACGCAACGGGCGCAAACGCCTATGTTCGAAAAGCGCTCGACTATTCACAATTCGTCCAAACCTTGCAATCGATCATCCGCTTCTGGCTCCAGGAAAACATACAGGCCAACTGAATCGAGGGTGCGCATGCGGACCACGTCTTGTGCCGCGCTCGTCCGAGACGGGCTTCTACAGTCGCGATGAGGCCCTCCTCTACCTGTTCAACCGAACCTGGGGCCTGGCGCACCGCAAGATGCATCAGGAAGGCTGGCACCCGCCGCTGCAACCGGGGCTCACCACTTGATGCAATGCGGTGCTTTCGGTAAACACCGGCGCAAAGCCGCCTCCCGGCGTACGGAAGTTGGTGGTTTGCCCCTGATACGTGCGCGCTGCCGTCAGGACTACGCGGCCTTCATACGCATAGCTGCGTACATCGAGCTTCATGGTCTGGCTGGCGGCATCCGGACCGATCAGGCGTTCGCTCGGCCGCACCAGGGCCTGCGCGACATAGGCGCCAGCGAGAATCTCGTCCCACACGCGCTTTGTCAGCTTGTCACCCCGGTAGGCGGCCTTGCTGCCAAACCCGCCGGCCGGTTTGAAGAAAAGCTGGCGGCGCTCCTGCCACAGGCGCGCTGCATTTTCGGCCACCACCATCTCGGTGCGGGGAACACCCGCCACCAGGGTGGCGATTGATTCGGCAGAAGCACCCAATTCCTGCAGTGCAGTCGCATCGGACAAGAGCGTGAGGTTGCGCTTGTCTGCATACAAGGCATGGGCATGCGGATGTGGCGTGACCACCACTTCGCCGCCAAGATAGGCTTGGCGCAATGGCGTCATGGCGGGCCCGGCCAGTGCAAAGTCAGTCAGCCGGTTGTAGACCAGATCCACGCGCACATCCCCTAACCACAGGCCGCCGTTGCGCCGGACCAGCGCTGCGGGATCCGCAATCCATGCCTTGACGCCGTGCCGCTCGAACATGTGCTTGAACAGCAGAAACTCCGGGTAGAGATACTGCCCTTCCGGCATCTCATCGACAATGACCACGGTTCGAAGTGGGCCACTGCCGCGTTGCAGGCGCCACTCGGTTTCAAAAATATGCCACAGCGCACTGTCGGCGGCGTGGGCATCATTGGGCCCTGCGACGAGGGCGTCCATTTCCCTGCAACACACCTTCTGTGCGCGGCACAGGAGCGTATTGAGCAGCATCCCGCCGGGGTTGGTATTGATTTCGATGACGCGCGGCCCCGCCTCCCCCAGGTGAAAATCGATTCCCAGCAGCCCTCCACGCGGACCCGGGGCGTGGCGGGCAACCTCAGGGGCCCAGGCCAGCACGCGCTCGCGCCAAGCCGGCAGCTGGGTCACTTCGTCGATGGCGGCCACGATCCTTGCCATCGCATCCAGATGGTGGCGCGAAACAAACACCGCTGTCGGGGCGAACAAGTGAGGATGGGTATCAAGCAGCTCGCGCGGCAGTGCATTGGCCCCCAACTCCTGAGTCAACTGCTGTGCCAGCGCCGCCTGATCCAGCGATATGCAGTAGCAACCGCGGTTGAGCAGTTCCACCGCGTGTGCACCTGCCAATGCTGGCAAGAAGTCACTGCCCGCACCGGGGACGAGATGGCTGGAATGGGCGGTCGACATCGGATTTGGCCTTCTGATCGGGGTGCTGCGGTCTGGAAACATCGCCAAGGTCCAAGGGCCATGACAGCGCTGGGATCCTGCGATTGCCTAGGAGCACAGTTGGGGTTGAAGTTGCGGAACGCAAGCCCGCTCGTGCACTGTGTGCAACGCGTCCGTACCGCCCCGACAGTTTTGCAGCACAATCGCCCGTACGAATCCGCACCGCACCTGCCTTGGCCAAGCCTGCCCCCTCTTCTTCGTCCGCCATCTGCCCCTGCGGCAGCGGCCAGGTGCTTTCCGCCTGCTGTGGCCGGTATCTCGGAATGGGCGCGAACGGCGCAGCATGCGAGGCGATCACTGCGCCCCATGCGGAGGCGCTGATGCGTTCACGCTACACCGCTTATGTGCTGGGCGCGGAGCCGTACCTGCTGAACACCTGGCATCCGGATACACGCCCCGCCTCACTGAATCTGGCAACGGATCAGGCCAGCAAATGGCTTGGTTTGAGCGTCAAGCGCTGCGAAGCAACGGGCCCGGATACTGCACTGGTGGAGTTCGTGGCACGCTACAAAGTGGCGGGGCGCGCTTACCGCCTGCACGAGACGAGCCGCTTTGTGCGGGAGAACGGCCGCTGGCTGTATCGCGACGGCACCACAAAACCTGCATGAAGCCGTTGGTGGGAGCGGCTTTCCGGCCAGTTAAGGTGAAGTGGATGGGCGCGAACCGGCGCCGTCTGAAATGTCGGGCACTTCGTGTTGCAGACCTTGCTACTTCAGTTCCCGCACCATCTCCGCCACCCGCGCACATTCCTTGATGTGCTGCCGCCCGACATACTGCATGGCGGCAAAGCCGATCGCCATGGAGAGTGCCTGACCGGCAATCGGCACATACTTGGTCGCCTGCTTGACCGTGAGACGCACGCCCACGGCCTTGAGCGCCTCGATCACCAGTTCGCGCGTGATCAGCTTGCCCACCATCGCGCTGCCGACAGCCACAATCGATTTGTAGACGATCAGCTGCTTGTTCGGTGAAAGCTGCTCGATCTGGTCCGGGGTGAGGCCAAATTCACGGTTGATCTCCGGAATCAGCTTGAGCAAGGCGCCGGCATCGACCGCGATATCGAGCCCCGGCAGCGGGATGATCGAGGCGGCCGACGCCATTGCGGCAGTCCTGGTCAGGCGCCGCCGCGCACGCGCTTTCGCCGCTTCCAGTTCGATCCGGTTGCGCGGCAGCGCATAAAGCTGGACCTGCGTAGAAGCGCTGTTCGATGAAGCGCTGTTCGATGCCATGCGCCTATGCTACCGGCTTTCCGCCAGCACGAGACCCTGGTGCGGCGTAAGCGGCGGCTATACCGCGCCGTCCGGCCCGGCCAGGCCCGCCGCGGTGGACGCCACGCGCGGCCAGGTATTGGCAATGTGCGTGCCCATCGCCCTGGCCATGCGGTCCGCATCGCGCGCGGTGAGGGCGGCGATCATTTCTTCATGCTCCGCCATGGCCGCCTGCCAGTTCTCCGGCGTCTGGTTGCCGATATAGCGGATACGGCGCATGCGCGCGCGCACGCCGGCATGCAATGCCGAAAGCGTGGCGTTGTGGGCAAGATCGACAATGCCGTTATGCACCAGTTGATTGAGGGCGAAATACTCCGGCCGCTCGCGCCGCTCGAAATGCCCGCGCATGCGTTCGTGTAGCGCGACGATCGCGGCAATTTCGGCATCGCTCGCCTTGCAGGCGGCCCGGCCTGCATACTCTTCCAGAAGGCCGATCATGGCGAGCATGTCCTGTGCGTCCTTTGGCGTGAAGGCCTTGACTACCGCGCCACGCAGCGCCGCCAGTTCAACCAG